>JAYWHV010000099.1:0-4520 GCA_043777615.1 Burkholderiales bacterium
TGAAGTGCGTTTCGATGATGCGATTTTTCGACAAAAGGTCGTTCAAATCGCGATAGATGAAGCGGTACTTCCAGATTTTTTCGAACAGCAGATGCAACCAGAACCACGTGTCCTCAACGTTGGCCGGACGATCCTTGCCTAGCGCAAAAAGCTCGTCCAACTCACGCTCAAACTGCGCAAAAATCTTGGTGACGATTTCGTCTTTGCTGCGGTAGTGGTAGTAGAGATTGCCCGGCGAAATGTTCATCTCGTCAGCAATCGCGTTGGTCGTCACGTTCGGCTCGCCAAACGCATTGAACATGCCGAGCGACACTTCGAGAATGCGCTCTTTGGTGCGGCGGGGGGCTTTACGCTCCATGAGCGTATCCAGTGTTCGGTTCCATAGTGCTTGCGCGCGGCTGACCGACGCGTCGGCGATGCAGTGCGCTCCATCCTTATTTCTTCCTCTGAGTCAATTGTGGAGGAAGTGGCGAGGGAGCGCAACAAATTAGAGTACGTCTATCAGCTTTTCTCTAGAACGCCCGTTTAACTGGGGCTAGCAGCGCAAATTGGCACTAGTCGATTTTTGTCTCAATGTACTTCTAGCCCTGATGCAATGGGAGTTCTGCGCAAAAGCTGGCTGCGATATGCTTAGATATCGTCGTGCTTCGCTAGCGCAGCAGCGCCACTTCGAGTTTGTCCAGCGCTTGCGTGAGCTTTGACGCGGCAGCACCGGTTTCGCCGCGCGCGACCTTGCGCGCTGTGGGCAGCAGTTTCCGATGCGGATCGGTCAGTGCATTCAGATTCAGCTTGACGCCGTACTTCGCAAATTCAGCGGCAATGGCGTCGGAGCGTGCGAGCAACTGCTCCCTTGTGTGCTGGTACGCATGCTCGGCCAGGCGACGACGATTGCCGTAGCTGAACAGATTCGAGAAGAACAGATCGGCATCTCCTTTTGATGGCTCCAGCACGATGAGTTTGGCGTCCTTGTAGCTCGTCGCGTAGCTTTGCAGGCTCTTCTCAAGGCGCGAGTGAATCAGGGCGCGGAAAGTCTGCGACAGAACTGTCGGCAGGCCACGTTCCACCAGGTGCGACTGCGCGCGCGCAGCGACCGTGCCGTCGAACGGCACAAGCGGATTGACGCAGATGACGAGCTTGGCACCGGCGTTCAGCGCACTCGATGCATGCAGCGTCTTGTTGAGCGCACCGTCGACGTAATGGCGCGCACCAATCTTCACCGGCGGGTACATGCCCGGCAGCGCGGCGCTCGCCTGAACGGCTTGCGAGATCGGGATGTGGTTCATCGTGGAGGAGCCGAATTCCACCGTTTCGCCGGAATCGAGGTCAGTGGCGATCAGGAAAAGGTTCGCCTTGAGCTCGCGAAAGTCGTTTGTGCGCCCCGGCTTGGTCAGCAGCGTGCGCATCGCCTGCTCAATCGCACGATTGTCGAACAGACCCGTCGGAATGACCGCGCTCAGACGCTGCAATTCGGAGAGCATGCGGCTAGGTTTCAGCGAGCGGGCACTAGCCCAGAGTGCGGCCACGACCGCCGACGGAAGATTCGACAGGCGGGAGGCGTATTCGCGCAGCGCCGGGCGCATGAACACGCCGGGCGCGAGCGCGTCGCCGTCTTCGCCCTCGTTTTCGATGAAAAGCTGCACCATCTCGGGCGGCGTGATGCCATTGGCCAACCCCGCGGTGACGAATGCACCGGCGCTCACACCGACGTACGAATGCAGCTTGGTGAAATCGAGCGTTGGCAACGCTTCGTGCAGTGCAGCAAGTGCGCCAACTTCATACACCGCGCCGAGCGGGCCGCCGCCGGCCAGGGCTAGAGCAATCGGAGGTGTGTCAAAGTCAGCGAGTTTCGTCATGGAGATGCGTTGAATGTTGCGGTGCGGTAGTGCCGAGTGACAAGTGGAGCGAGCAATGCCCGCCTTACGACGATTACCAGTGCGTCGAATGATAGAAAAACGGCCACCGAAGTGGCCGTGTTTCGACGTAGTTCGGAACAACCGAACTACTTTTCAGTTACTTCTTGGCAGCTGGCTTGCGCGCGGCTGGTTTCTTGACAGCGGCAGCAACGGCGGCCACGGCTTTAGCCGGAGCAGCTTTCGCTGGAGCGGCCTTCGCTGGAGCTGCTTTACCCGAGTTCATTTTTTGAACCTGCTTGGTCAGCTCTTCAACACGCTGCGTGAGCTTCGTGATGTCAGCCTTGGTTGGAACGCCCAGACGGCCAACAGCGCGACCTACACGGTCTTCAAATACGGTTTCCAGACGATCCCATGCGCCAGCGGCTTTGCTGGTGGCTTCGGTGATCTTGCCTGAGACTTCGTTGGTCACGTCATTCATGCGCGAGTCCGCGAGTGAACGGAACTTCTTTTGCAGACCGGAGCCTTCTTTAACGAGTGCTTCAAACACTTTGCTACCTTCTTCTTGAGCTTTGGAAAATGCGCCGAGGCCTGCCAACCAGATGTGGCTGGACGATTCTTTAACGGTTTCAAGCAGATTGCTTTCGGTTGATTTAGCTTCTGCGGCTTTGCTGAATTTCTTGACCATTTGATTGTTCCCTGTTGACGGTTAGCGAAAGGTTTCGATGGATGAACTTTATGCTTCGCTCATAGAGCGAGCATCCTAGAAACCCGCTATTTACCTAGGAGAATGGCTCTAGAATGGATTGAGGGCATTTCGCGCAACAGCGTCAATGCAGTCTGAAAACAAGGAGGCCACATGACTTATTTCGTAACCGGAGCATCCGGATTTATTGGCAAACGACTGGTTAAAAAACTGCTCGGACGCAAGAACACGACCGTCTACTTTTTGATTCGCGCCGAGAGCAAAAAGAAGGTTGCGAAGCTGATGGAATTTTGGGGCGGCGAAGCTGCCAAGCGCTGCATCCCCATCGTTGGCGACATTGCGAAACCGGGCCTCGGTTTGTCATCTGCGGACAAGACGAAGATCAAAGGCAAGATCAAGCACTTCTTCCATCTGGCCGCGATGTACGACATGGCAGCCAGCGCGCAGGACAACGAGACCGCGAACGTCACCGGCACGCAGAACGCGGTCGCTCTCGCAAACGAAATCAAGGCGGGCCTCTTCCACCACATGAGCTCGATTGCCGTCGCTGGCAATTACGAAGGCGTGTTCCGCGAGGACATGTTCGATGAGGCGAAGGATTACCTCGATCATCCCTACATGCAGACCAAGCACGAGAGCGAAGCGTACGTGCGAAAGAACTGCGACATGCCGTGGCGGGCGTATCGTCCCGGTGTGGTGCTCGGCGACTCTAAGACCGGCGAGATCGACAAAATCGACGGGCCGTACTACTTCTTCAAACTGATCCAGAAGATGCGCGCGATGCTGCCGCAGTGGATGCCGGCGATCGGTATCGAGGGCGGTCGCATGAACATGGTGCCAGTCGATTTTGTTGTCGATGCCACCGATCACATCGCGCATTCGACCGACAAGAGTTTGAACAAAAAAGCGTTTCATCTGACCGACCCGGCACCGCTGCGCATTGGCGATTCGCTCAATATTTTTGCGCGCGCAGCGCACGCGCCGCAGATGGCGTTACGTGTGAACGCCGCACTACTCGGATTCATTCCACAGAGCGTCATGAAAGGCATGATGACGCTGCCCCCCGTGCGTCGTATCAAGAACGCCGTGGTGAAGGACCTGGGCATTCCCGAGGACACGCTTTCGTTCATCAACTACCCCGTACGCTTTGACTGCCGCGATACGTTGAAGGCGCTCGAAGGCACAAAGATCGCGGTGCCTGACCTTGAAAGCTACGCTTACAAACTGTGGGACTACTGGGAGCGAAACCTCGATCCGGATCTCTTCATCGACAACACGCTCAAGGGACAGATCACCGGCAAAGTGATTTTGATTACGGGCGGCACGTCGGGCATTGGGCAGGCCACTGCGATGAAGATTGCAGCGGCGGGTACGGCGAAGGCGGTCATCGTCTGCGGTCGCGATCCAGAGAAGATTGACGAGACGTTGAAGCTTGCCAAAAAGCTGGGCGTCAAGGTTTCGGCGTATCCGGCTGACGTTGCCGACGAAACGGGTTGCAAGGCTTTTTGCACGATGCTGGAGGCCAAGTACGGTGGCGTAGACATTCTGGTGAACAACGCCGGCCGCTCGATTCGTCGCGCGATTGAGTCGAGCTACGACCGCTTCCACGATTTCACCCGCACGATGGACGTGAACTATTTCGGCGCACTCCGTATCACGCTGGGTCTTATTGACGGCATGGTTAAAAAGAAAAAGGGGCATGTCATCAACATCTCATCGATTGGCGTACTCACCAACGCGCCGCGCTTCTCGGCGTACGTTTCGTCGAAGGCTGCGCTTGACGCGTGGACACGCTGCGCCGCATCCGAGTTTGCCGATCGTGGCGTGAGCTTCACAACGATCAACATGCCGCTTGTGAAGACGCCGATGATCGCGCCGACAGCGATCTACAACAATGTGCCCACCCTGTCGCCAGACGAAGCGGCCGACATGATCATCCGCGCCATCGTCTACAAGCCTGTGAA
>JAYWHV010000100.1:0-4503 GCA_043777615.1 Burkholderiales bacterium
TCCACCAGGCGCGCGCAATAAAGCTCCAGCGCCAGCGCGCCTTCGCAATACGCCTTCTGCGCGAGCAGCTCCTGAATGTGTAGCATCCTGCATGCGTGATGAACATGCCACATCCAGCCAGATCCAGGCCAGCACGGTATGGCCAAAGGCCTGCATGTAGGGCACGGCGTTGGCCAGCGCGTCTTGCGGGTTGCCAGTGGCCCAGGCGGCTTTCGTCGCTTGATTTATTTGCAGCAATGCAGTCGTCAGAGCCTTGGCGTGGTCTTGAAGTTCTGCATGTCCGTAAGCTTTGTGAATCGTGGCCTGCACGCGGTCTGCGAGCAACTTCAACCCTTTGCCGCCTTCCATCAGCACCTTTCGGCCCAACAAGTCCGCAGCCTGTATGCCGTGCGTGCCCTCGTGAATCATGTTCAGGCGGTTGTCGCGCCAGTATTGCTCCACCGGAAAGTCACGCGTGTAGCCGTAGCCACCGTGAATCTGGATCGCCAGCGAATTCGCTTCAAGGCACCATTCGCTCGGCCAGCTTTTGGCGATGGGCGTCAACACTTCGAGCAGCAGTTTCGCGTCCGCCAATGCCTCGCCTTCGCCGGTGTGTGTTTCGTCCACCAGGCGCGCGCAATAAAGCTCCAGCGCCAGCGCGCCTTCGCAATACGCCTTCTGCGCGAGCAGCATGCGCTTGATGTCAGCGTGTTCGATGATCGGGATCGGCTTTTGTTCGACGGCTTTGCCGCCGGTCGTGATTGGCCGACCCTGCGTGCGTTGTTTCGCGTAGTCTAGCGACGCCTCATAGCCCGCCATGCCAAGCATCGTCGCCGCGAGGCCCACGCCGATGCGCGCTTCATTCATCATGTGGAACATGCAGCGCAGCCCATCGCCCGGATTGCCGACGAGATAACCAATCGCTCCGGCCTTGCCGCCCGGCTTGAATTTGCCTTCGCCGAAATTAAGCAACGTGTTCGTCGTGCCGCGCCAGCCGCATTTGTGGTTCAGGCCGGCGAGCGCTACGTCGTTGCGTTCGCCGGTCAGTTCACCCCTGGTGTCGACGACCTTCTTCGGCACGATAAACAGCGAAATCCCGCGCGTTCCCGGAATCAGCTTGCCGTCGGCATCAGGAATCTTCGCCAGCACCAGATGCACGATGTTCTCGGTGATCTCATGCTCGCCGCCCGAGATCCACATCTTGTTGCCGGTCAACCGGTAACGTGGCCCGAGCGGATCATTTTCATCGTCCGGCTCGGCGCGCGTCGCGACATCCGACAGCGACGAGCCCGCCTGCGGCTCGGACAGACACATCGTGCCCATCCAGCGGCCCGCAAACTCGTTTTTGGCGAAAACCTGCTTCTGCATCTCGGTGCCGTGCACCATGATCAAGTTCGCGTTGCCGACCGTCAGCATCGCCCAGCTGATGCTCACCGACGCCATGCTGAAAATCGCGTTCGCGGAGGCCTCCACGGTGTACGGCAACTGCATGCCGCCCCACTCGTAATCCTGCGCCGCCGCCAGCATGCCCGAGCCCGCGTACGCTGCCCACGCATCGTGCGTCGCCTGCGGCAGGATCACCCTCTCGCCGTCGAAATGCGGCTCCTGCAAATCAACCAGACGATTAAAGGGCGCGTACTTGTCCTTGGCGATTTTCTCGGCCGTGTCGAGCACTGCACCGAACGTTCCGGTGCTGTGATCAGCGAAACGCGGACGCACACAAAGCTCGCCCACCTTGAGCCAGTCATTCAGTAAAAAATCCAGCGTTGCGCGCACTCTGAGTCTCCGTTCCGCATAGTTGGGTTTGTTCATCAGCTTTCGGCTGGAAGCCTTATTTCGTATGGGCTAGAAGCGCATTTATGCGTGAAGTCAAGAATTACCATTATTGCGCTCTAGCCCTTACTTCGACAACGTTTCATTGAAAAGCTGTGTCTTGGCCACGACGTTGCCCAATCTACGCCGACGTAGCAGGAAGCGTGGCGCTTGCTGATGTCTCCGTTCGTGGTGAGCTTGTCGAACCATGAACTGGTGGCTCCGAGTAATTCCTCGCGAACAATTTCAGTCGCTCCCAATCTCGCGCAATTAGCGCTTCTTTTTTGACGCGAGACCAGCGTTTGATTTGTTGTTCGAATGCAAGTGCTTCTTCCCTTGTCGGCGCTGACTCAATAAAGACCAGTTCGACTGGCAATCGCTTGGAAACCCAAGTGTCTGCTTGCGCCTGGCGATGGGCTGCTAGTCTCACTTCAGGGTTGTCCGTATGGCCTGTGTAATACGCACCGTCAGCACTCTTCAGGATGTAAACGTAGAAAGCCACAATTTCTCTTCATCCACGTTCATGGTTCGACAAGCTCACCACGAACGGAGCAGGTAGTTAACTCGTCGAACGCCACCGAATCACGCCCCTACGCCACTTCAAATATCCCAGCCGCTCCCATCCCGCCACCAATACACATCGTTGCGCAAACCAGTTTCGCGCCGCGACGTTTGCCTTCGATCAGTGCGTGGCCGACGAGGCGCTGGCCGCTCATGCCGTACGGATGGCCGACCGCAATCGCGCCGCCGTTGACGTTCAATTTTTCCATCGGAATACCCAGCGTATCGGCGCAGTAGAGCACCTGCACGGCAAAGGCTTCGTTCAGTTCCCACAGGTCGATGTCCTTGACCGACAAACCGAGGCGCTTGAGGAGTTTTGGCACGGCGAACACCGGGCCGATGCCCATTTCGTCAGGGTTGCAGCCAGCGACTGCGAAGCCGCGGAAGATGCCCAGCGGCTTGATGCCGCGTTGTTCGGCGAGCTTTGCGTTCATCACCACGCATGCGCCTGCGCCGTCGCTGAATTGCGAGGCGTTACCTGCGCTGACCGATCCGCCGGGAACGACCGTGCGGATGCCTGCAACGGCATCATACGTCGTACCATCGCGCAGGCCTTCGTCCTTGCTGACGGTGACTTGTTTGGTAGTCATGCCGGTCTTCGGATCGGCGACGCCGGCGGTCACCGTGATCGGTACGATCTCGTCGTCAAACTTGCCGGCGTCGCGCGCAGCACAGGCCTTTTGCTGGCTCTCTGCGCCGAAGTGATCCATGCGCTCTTTGCTCATTTTGTAGCGCGTGGCGACGTTCTCGGCCGTCTGCATCATGTTCCAGTAAATCGTCGGCTTGTTCTTGTCGAGCCAAGAATCCTTGAACATGTGCAGGTTCATTTCCTGCTGCACGCAGGAGATGGATTCCACGCCACCCGCCACGAAAATATCGCCCTCATTGGCGATGATGCGCTGCGCGGCCATCGCGATGGTCTGCAAGCCGGAGGAGCAGAAACGATTCACCGTTGCACCCGCGACGCTATCCGGCATGCCGGCGCGCAACGCGGCTTGACGGGCGATATTCCAGCCCGTCGCGCCCTCGGGATTGGCGCAGCCCATTAGCACGTCATCAATTTCAGCCGGGTCGATGCCCGCGCGCTTGACAGCGTGCTCAATGGCGTGGCCGCCGAGCGTCGCGCCGTGGGTCATGTTGAATGCGCCTTTCCAGCTTTTGGCAAGCGGGGTGCGGGCGGTGGAAACAATTACGGCGTCGGTCATGGTGGGGCCTCTTTCAGGGTAAATAGCAAAACAAAAATCAGGGCTTGGCTGCGTCGTTCACATTGCGCAGCAACTGGTAATAAAACTGGATCATCTCGGTGTAGTTCGCGACCGAAATACGCTCGTTGGTGCCGTGGAAACGAACGAGATCGTTCGGCCCAGCGCGCACCGGCGAGAAGCGATAAACATTGTCGGCAACGTCATCGAAATAGCGTGCGTCGGTTGCACCGAGCATGAGACTCGGAGCAACGACTACATCGGGGTGCAACTGGCGAATGGTTTTGGCAATGGCCGTGTAGCCGGGCGCGTCGGTGCGCGCAATCTTTGACGGTTCGGAAAATCCAGGATGTTTCTCGGCCTTGATCGGGGCTTCGCCGACAGCGAGCAACGTGTGTTTGATCACGTCGTCGGAGGTATCGCCAGGCAGCACGCGGAAGTTGACCGACGCGTTGGCGCGACCGGGCAATACGTTGTCGCGCTCACCGGCATTGATGACGGTCAGCGCGGTGGTCGTGCGCAGCATTGCGGCGGTGCTCGCGGTTTTTGACAACTGCGCTTCAACGATGGGTTTGGTCAACCACAGATTCGACAGAACCACCCGATTCATCAAATTCATTTCAGGCGCAATGGTGTTGAACATGTCCGCCGCGACGCCACGAATTTGCACCGGAAACTGCTTGTCATCAAGGCGCGACAAGGCCGCGCTCATCATGCCAATGGCGCTTTGCTGTGCGGTCGGTGGTGGCATCGATGAATGGCCGGGCGTTGCGGTAGCCGAGAGCAACACGGTGAGGTAGCCCTTTTCGGCCATTCCGACCAACGCAGCAGGCTTGTCTAGGCCTTTGAGAATGCCTTCGATGATGAGGGTGCCTTCATCGAGAATGAAATCGACCTTGATGTTCTCGGCCTTGAAGCGCTTCGCGAGCACTTCCGCGCCGCGACGGAG
>JAYWHV010000101.1:0-4497 GCA_043777615.1 Burkholderiales bacterium
GGTTCGCCACTTCGAATGTATAGAACCCACGGACGTCGCCGACGGCAGGAATCGACGCGATCACGCCCAGCGGGTAGCTTCCGTCAACAACCGCACCAACTACCCAATTCGACTGATCAGCGACGCCGAAGCGGAAAATGTCAAATGCCTGCGGCTGCGGTCGATGACGCAAAGCGTATCCCGCAATACTCATGTCGGGGAACGGATTGAACGCCAGCTCCATCAGGGTCAACTGCATGGATTCAGTCGTGCCCAACCGGGTTCGCAAACGATTGAATTGGCCGAGCTTCACTTGCGCACGCTCCGTCGGTGAGCCGCGCACCGAGATGCCATCCAACAATTGCGGAATTTGCCGAAAATTGTCGTCACTCACGTGGCGCTCGTTGCCAATTGTCATGCTTTGGCGACCCAGACGGATGTCCCAGTCTGGCGTTGGCGACCAGGTCACACGAGCTTCGTTCAGGCCGGTATACCGCGGATCAGGCAGCAGCGGATAAGGCGAGGCAAAAGCGGCAGGATCGTCGGTGAAGCGCTTTGGCGGAACAAAGCTGGAATGGATGATTTCCATCGCTACTTTGAGGTGCGGCGCCAGCGCAAAATCCGCGCCGACAACGACGCGCGCGGAAACGACATCGGCGGCCTTGGGCTTGTCGCGCTCGTCAATATAGACGTATCGAATTCGGGTATCGAGCCGCAGGCTCAAGCCCGATTTGTCGTCAGGCGTCTCGCCAATGTCTGTCAGAGTCCGGCAATGTGCGCCGAGCGATACCAAGTTTGTCGCAAAAGCAAGGGCGATCCACGTCGTACCTGGCGAGAACAAACCGGCGAAATTACGACAATTCATCAATGACACAGCGCTGCGATACCGAAGTCAAACCTGCGCCTATTGGCAAACACAGTTGCGACACCTGCGCTATAGTAGGTCGCAAAAGAAGGATTGATTTCGACCATGGTATTACGGCTTTTTCCAAGCGAATTTTTACGCTGTTCGAGATCATCAAGGAACGCGGTTCGCAAACACTGCGTATCGCTGTTGAGCATTGTAGTAATTGCAGCCGCAATGACCCAGACAACGGCCTTTGCCGTTGTTTCGCAGTACAGAGTTGTCGTGTCCGACCCCAGGGGTGCCGCCGTCCGTGATGCCGTCGTGGCGTTGCGTGCACTAGAAGGCGCGGGAAAGGTCGCGCCCGTCGCTCGGCCACGGCTGCAGGTGCCGACAACACCGGTCGTCATCCAGCAACTCGATCGCGAGTTTGTGCCCCGGGTTACTGTACTTCCGGTTGGAGCCCGCATCAGTTTGCCCAACAATGACGCCGTGCCCCACAGCGTTTACAGTTTTTCGCCAGCGAAGCAGTTTGAATTTGAGGTTTACGTCGGTTCTTCACCACAAGTGTTGACGCTTGACAAGGCTGGCGTCATCACGCTCGGGTGCAATATTCACGACTGGATGGTCGGCTACGTTGTCGTAGTCGATACGCCGTTTGCGCAATCGTCGGACGGTCGCGGCGCAGTCGTTTTCACCAACGTCACCGAAGGCGACTACGAGCTTCGCATCTGGCATCCGCAACAAAAGTCGGGCGAGCACGTATCGCAGATCAACCTGGTTGAAAATAGCGTGCCGCACACCGTGGTAATTGACGTCAGCCCGCCGCGCGCCCGTTATAAGCCACCGCTCACGCTGAAGCGTTACTAGGAATCATAGGACCACCCGTGCGCCTGCCGAATTCCTTACATGCGCGGATCGGATTGTTCTCTCTGGCGCTATTTCTCGCGGTGCAGATTCCGACGCTGGTGCTCGCGTATCGCGCGACGAACGAAGTGGCCAATGAGCGCTTGAGCGCCGATCTCGATCACGGCACGCGCACGTTTCGCCGAATTCTTGACGAGCGCGGCGTGCAGCTGGCGCTAGCGACGCGTGTACTTGCCGCAGATTTTGCATTTCGCAAGGCGCTCGCAGTTGCCGAGCCCGCCACGATTCAATCGGTACTGGAAAACCATTCGGCGCGTCTGCGCGCAGACTTCGGACTGGTGCTATCGCCCAGCCGCGCCGTGGTGGCGTCGACTGGGACCGCTGCCGAAGCCTCGCCCCAGTTACTGGCGGCAATTGCCCCCGAGGCGGAGGAGTCTGCTGGACGCTCCATCATCCTGTCGCTGGATCGGCGGTTGGTACAGATTGCTGTCGTTCCTGTGCTCGCGCCAGATTCCGTCGGGTGGGCTGCCTTTGGCTGGGATCTCGACCAGCGCGCTGCCAATGATCTAAAGCAACTGGTCGACCTGGAAATTACGTTTCTCAGTGCGTCGGGCGGCGCGGGAATGCAGGTCTCCGTATCAACGCTCCCAGCGGCTTTGCACGAGGCAGTGCGTCAACAGTTCGCGAGTGGCGGCCCTCTTAACGGTCAGATGCATACCGTCGAACTGAATGGCGAGAGCTATGCAGCAAGCTCGTTTGCGCTAGAGGGCAGACAGTCTCCGCGAGCGGCTGTCGTCGTTCATCAATCCGTCGCCAAAGCGACCGCTCCGTTCAAACACTTAACCGACTTGCTGACAACCCTGAGCATTTTGGGTGTCGCTGGCTGCGTGCTCGGCAGTTCGCTGCTCGCCAGTGCAATTGCCCGGCCCATTCGCCGCCTGACGGCAATGACCGAGGCGATGCGTGTGGGCGAAACGACGGCACATCTTGGCGGCAGATTGACCGGTGAGCTACAGGATTTGGCCAGTAGCTTCAACCGACTGGTTGACGCGCTGCGCATGCGAGACGCAGAAGTGCTGTATCTGGCCTACTTTGACAGCATTACAGAGTTGCGTAACCGGGTTGGCTTCGTCAAGGCCGCCTCTGAATTCATCGACCGCGCGAAGCCGGGAGAACGGGCTGCGGTCGCGATTGTTGACGTTGTGTCGTCGAACCAAATCAATGGCATCCTCGGCCATGAAGTGGGTGATGAGGTCATCCGCGCCGTCGCGGCGAAGCTCGTGGCAGCGCTGCCAGCGCCGCGCATCGTCGGTCGATTGTCTCGGGATGAATTTGCCGTGCTGCTGCTCAACGCGAACGAACGCGATCCCAAGTCGACGTTGACGAGCGTAATTGCGCAGTTCGACAGCCCACTGCAAGTCGTCAACCAGTCCATCGACGCTCGCATAAACGTTGGCTGGGCGCAGTTGCATGACGATGGCCCCGATCTCGCCACCATCATGCGTCGCGCTGACATGGCGCTCAATGTGGCGAAGGCGCAGCAGTTGCCGCTGATTCATTTCGATCACTCAATGGAGGCCGACACGCACACTCACTTCGCCCTGTTGTCGGACCTGAAAATTGCCATTGTCGAAAACCAGCTGGAATTGCATTATCAGCCCAAGCTGCTTATGAACGGGCAAGTCGTCGGGCTCGAAGCACTGTTGCGCTGGAATCATCCAACGCGCGGGCTGCTGATGCCCGACGCGTTCATTGCGCTGGCTGAGCAAACTGGGGCTGTTCGCGAAGTCACGCGTTGTGTCATTTCGGCGGCTGTCACTCAGCAAGCAAGCTGGATCGCGAATGGCATGCAGCTACCCATTGCTGTGAATATTTCTGCACGCGATTTACAGGATGAGAGCTTTCCCGCTTTCGTCGCCGCAACGCTTGCTGTCAGCCACGTTGACGCTGCGGCGCTCAGCTTTGAAATCACTGAAAGAGCGTTGATGGACAACATGGATGCGACTGCACAAACGCTGCGAGCGCTGCAAAAAATCGGCATTCGCGTATCGCTCGATGACTACGGCACCGGCTACGCGACGCTCACACACATTAGCCAGCTGCCGGTGAGCGAGCTGAAGATTGATCGCAGCTTTGTGACTGATTTGATGACGAATACCCGCAACTACGCGATTGTTCTATCGACAGTTGAAATGGGTCATCGACTGGGCATGACAATCGTCGCCGAGGGCGTGGAAACCATCGCCGAGCTTGACGCAGTTCGCGAATCTGGCTGCGATGAGGTTCAGGGCTTCTACTTTTCGCGTCCGATGGCTGCCAGTGTGGTGCGCGACTGGGTGTTGCAACGAGCCGACTCAGCAAGCCGCCAGGTTGCGTCGTAGGCGTGCCCATCGCAACCCCTCACACCCTCGACATCAGAAACGCCTTGACGGTCTCGCGATTAGGAATCGCCGTGATCGCACCAAATGCTGTCGTCGTCAACGCTGCCGCTGCGTTGGCATAACGCACAGCGTCCAGCATTAAATCTCCCATCGCCATGCGCGCAATCATCGCGCCTGCGAAACAATCACCCGCTCCCGTGGCATCAACGGTGTCGACGGGATACGAGGCCATTTGCATCACATCGGCACCCTGGCCCTGGCTGATTTTGACGCCTTCTGCACCAAGCTTCAGTACAACAACAGCGGCACCATGACTATGAGCCCAGCGTATGATTTCGTCGTGGTCACTGCTACCAGAAAGCGCCTCTGCATCTTCTAGCGAAGGGAAGAAATAATCAGTTAGCGGCAATATTTCGGCGAGGGCTT
>JAYWHV010000102.1:0-16380 GCA_043777615.1 Burkholderiales bacterium
GTGAAGGGCGAAGCGCAGGCCAAGCTCTACACGCGCCTTGATGGCAAAGAAGTGCTGCTGTTCGACCCCGTCAAGCTCGATCCGTCCGGCAAATCCTCCCTGTCCGGCACCTCGTACTCGCGCGATGCCAGCATCATCGCGGTTGGCATTCAGGTGGCCGGCGACGAATTGCCGACCCAGTATTTCATCGACAGCAAAACTGGCGCGACTGTGCACGCGCCGCTCGTGCAGGTGCAAGGCGTGTCATGGACGGCCGACAACAAGGTCGCCTACATCGAGCAGCGCACGCAAGAGCAGGTCATGAAGCAGCAGCCGCTGTTCTGGCAAAAGCTCACGCTCGGAACTCCGGTTAAGGATGCTCCCGTCGTTCACAAATGGTCAGACGCCAAAAACTGGGGCAGCGTCGCCGACTTCGAATACGCGCCGTACACGATCTACGATCTCGGCGAAGGCTGGCAGCAAAACATCGTTTCCATTCAAAAGACTGGCACGACTGAGATGCCGCGCGTGATCTTTGCCGAGAAGGGTGCGCGCGCCAATATCGAGATCATCGGCGACACAATTTATGCGCAGACCAGCGCCGGATCGCCCAACGGACGGCTTCTCAAGGCGAACGTTGCCAAGCCCGAATACAAGGACTGGAAGGAAATCCTGCCGGAGCAAAAAGACGCCGTGCTTGAGTCCTTCGTCATCACGAAGAAAAACATCATCGTCAAGGAAAAGCGCGAGCTGCTGTCACGCATTCGCATCCTCGACCTTGATGGCAAATTTGTGCGTGATTTGCCGGCACCAGAATTCGGCAGCGTCACCGGCATGTCCTACGACCGCGACAGCAACACGCTGTACGCCGCGCTCGGAACCTTCACCGCGCCGTTCAAGCTCTACAAGCTCGACGCTGACAAGCTCGAATGGCAATTTTTGTATCAGGACGAATCGGTGCTCGACACCGCGAACATCGAGACCAAACAGGTGTACGTGACGAGCCGCGACGGCACCAAAGTGCCGATGTTCTTGAGCTACAAAAAAGGCACCAAACTCGACGGCAATAACGCCGCCGTGATCTACGGCTACGGTGGCTTCAACATCGGCATCAACGTGAGCTACCTCGGCGCATTTGCCACGCTCATCAATCGCGGTGTGATCGTTGCGCAGCCGGGCCTGCGCGGTGGCAACGAATACGGCGAAGCGTGGCACGAAGGCGGCATGCTTGGCAAAAAGCAGAACGTGTTTGATGACTTCTACGCGAGCGCCGAATGGCTGATCAGAGAGGGCTACACCAACTCGAAAAAGCTGGTCGCATTTGGCGGTAGTAACGGTGGGTTGTTAGTCGGCGCAGCGGCCACGCAGCGCCCCGATCTGTTCAAGGGCATCGTTTGCTCGGTGCCGCTTCTGGACATGGTGCGCTATCACAAATTCCGCATTGCCCGTTACTGGATCCCTGAATACGGCGATCCGGACAAAGCGGCTGATTTTGCATGGCTCATGCGCTACTCGCCCTATCACAACATCCGCGTCGGCGTGAACATGCCGACGATGCTCGTGATCGCTGGCGAGAACGACACGCGTGTCGATCCGCTGCACGCCAAAAAATTCGTCGCGATGGCGCAGGCGAACGTCGGTCAGTCCAATCCCGTCATGCTCAAAATGGACTACGACTCCGGGCACGGCACCGGCAAATCCACCGCGCAACAGGTTGAGGATCGCGAGACCTGGCTCGGCTTCATCATTGCGATGACCAAATAGAACAAGCACCTACCCATGATTTCAAAGCATCAAATGCTCTGCGCCACCGTTGCCACCGCCCTTTTGTCGGCAGCGGCGACCGCCCAAGTTTCACAAGTACCGGTCACGCCTGTCGAACCGGCGAAAGGCTCGGTCAACCAGCTGAACTGGATTGCCGGTTGCTGGCAGGGCAAATCCGCACGCGATGGCTCAACGATCAACGAAGCGTGGTTTTCGCCACGCGGCGGCACCCTGATGGGTCTTGGGCTCACCTACGTTGACGACAAAACAGTGACCTCGGAAGCCATGCGTATGTATGACGAGGGTGGTTCGATCAAACTCTGGTTGCGTCCGGCCGGGCGCCCGGAGGTAACGATGACGCTTGACACGATCGGCGATCCGTTCGTAGCGTTTTCGGTGAAAGAAGGCCCGCTCACCACCAAGCTGCGCTACGAAAAAAAGAGTGCGACCGAAATCGTCGCGACGCTGCGATTCGAGCAGGGCGAGAGCCGTCGCGGGGCAGATTTCGGATTTAACAAGATTGACTGCGCGGGGCTTTTCCTGCCTGAGGTGAAAGAAGCCAAAGAGCCAGAGAAGAAGTAGCTTTTCTATGAAAGCGCCACTGCATTTGGGGTACAGGCAGAAATTGAGGAAAGTTGATATCTTCAATATTCAGCTCCTAGCCCAAATAAAGCGGTGTATGTAGCGAAAAGCTGAAGAGTCGACGGATTCTTTTCTTCGTCACTTATTCTCCCGTCTCGTTTTCGCATAAGCCAGCATCGTCCATCCGGTTTACAATACTCGGCTTACTTCGATAAAACCATGCGTCTTTCGGGGTGCGGTTGACTAGCTCAAACCGTTTCTCTGGTTGACGATTTAAAAGAGAACAGGACATTTTTATGGCACTGACGCCAGCACAATCCGCAGCCATCATCAAGGAGCACGGCCGTTCAGCGAACGATTCCGGCTCGACCGAAGTGCAAGTTGCACTGTTGACCGCAAACATCAACTTTTTGGCCGGCGACCACTTCAAGGTTCATACCAAAGATCACCACAGCCGTCGCGGCCTGCTCAAGATGGTTAACAACCGTCGCGCGCTCCTCGCTTATCTGAAAAATACTGACCGCGCACGCTACCAGGCGCTGATCGAAAAGCTCGGATTGCGTAAGTAATTTTTTCGCGTCGCAGCTAGCTGAAAAAGCCACCGTTCCTCGGAATTGGTGGCTTTTTTTGTTTTGCGCGGCGCATCCGGGGAGCGGTGATGAGCCAACCGGGCGCAGTTTTTCTGCGAATCACGGTCCACTGCTCACAACTCATTTGTTACAGCTCACTTAATGAAACGCGCAGAAAGCGCATTAAAAAGAAAGGTACCAGCCGATGCTGACCGCAACCACCAAGTCCATTCAATATGGCGCACACACCTTAACCCTTGAGACTGGCGAAATTGGCCGCCAAGCCGACGCTTCGGTCGTCGTGCGCTATGGCGACACCGTCGTTCTCGTCACCGCCGTTGCCAAGACAACCGTCAAGGAAGGTCAGGACTTCTTTCCTCTGACCGTTGATTATCAAGAGAAAACCTACGCCGCCGGCAAAATCCCCGGTGGATTTTTCAAGCGCGAAGGCCGTCCTTCAGAAAAAGAAACCCTCACATCGCGTCTGATTGATCGCCCGATTCGTCCGCTGTTCCCGGACGGTTTCTACAACGAAATTCAGGTCATCGCGACCGTCATGTCGCTCGATCCTGAGATCGATTCCGACATCCCCGCGATCATTGGCGCGTCCGCTGCGCTCTACCTGGCTGGCGTACCCTTCGCTGCGCCCATAGCTGCGGCCCGCATCGGTTACGCCAATGGCCAGTACATCCTGAACCCATCAATGACGGAGCGTAAAACTTCGGAGATGGATCTGATCGTTGCGGCCACGGAAACCGCCGTGATGATGGTGGAGTCCGACGCGACCGAACTGCCCGAGGCAGTTATGCTTGAAGCCATCTGGTGGGGCCAGGCGCAACAACAACCCGTAATCGACATGATCATGGCGCTCGGCGAGGTGGCCGGCAAACCGTCATGGGACTGGCAGCCGCCTGCCAAGGACGAAACACTCGTCGCAAAGATTGCAGAAATCGCGGGCCCCGGCTACGACGAAGCCTACAAAATCAAGTCGAAGAGCGCCCGTAGCGCCAAGCTCAAGGAAGTGGCCGCGGCTGCTGAAGCCGTGCTGATCCCGGCAGACGCCAACAGCGCCACCAAGAACCACATCCGTAACGAAATGTTCGCGCTCGAAGCAAAAACCGTTCGTGAGCAAATCCTGCGCGGCGAGCCACGCATCGATGGTCGCGACACGCGCACCGTTCGCCCGATCTCGATTCGTACCGGCGTGCTGCCACGCACCCACGGCTCGGCGCTGTTCACGCGCGGCGAAACGCAGGCGCTGGTCGTTGCTACGCTCGGCACCAAGCAGGACGAGCAGATGATTGACGCGCTCGCCGGTGAATATCGCGACCGCTTCATGATGCACTACAACATGCCTCCGTACGCCACCGGCGAGACCGGCCGCGTGGGCACACCCAAGCGCCGCGAAATCGGCCACGGCCGTCTGGCCAAGCGTGCGCTCGTTGCCGTTCTGCCTGACGAGAAGGACTTTTCATACTCGATGCGTGTCGTGTCGGAGATCACAGAATCCAACGGTTCTTCGTCGATGGCTTCAGTCTGTGGCGGTGCGCTCGCTATGATGGATGCTGGTGTTCCGTTGAAGGCGCCCGTTGCCGGTATCGCCATGGGCCTGATCAAGGAAGGCACGCGCTTCGCCGTGTTGACCGACATCCTGGGTGACGAAGATCATCTGGGCGACATGGACTTTAAAGTCGCTGGTACTGATCGCGGCATTACCGCACTGCAAATGGACATCAAAATCCAGGGCATCACCAAAGAAATCATGGGCGTTGCACTGGCGCAAGCCTATGAAGCGCGCAAACACATCCTTGGCATCATGCAACAGGCAGTGCCTCACGAGCGCACCGAGATGAGCGCCTATGCGCCGCGTATGATCACCTTCAAGATCAATCCGGAAAAAATCCGTGACGTGATCGGCAAAGGCGGTGCGGTGATTCGTGCCCTCTCGGAAGAAACGCATTGCCAGATCAACATCGAAGACGACGGCACAATCACCATCGCGTCGCCGAATGGTGAAGACCTCGCTGAGTGCAAGAAGCGTATCGACGGCATTACCGCTGAAGTTGAAGTTGGCCGCGTCTACGAAGGCCCGATCATCCGCATCATGGATTTCGGCGCGGTGATCCAGCTGCTCCCAGGTCGCGACGGTCTGCTGCACATTTCGCAAATCGCGAATGAGCGCGTGAACGCGGTGACTGACTACCTCAAAGAAGGCCAGACGGTGAAAGTCAAAGTGCTCGGCTTCGACGACAAAGGCCGCGTCAAGCTGTCGATGAAGGCGCTGTTGGCCGACAACGCAGCGGCCGACAATGCTGGCGCTGCTGCGGCAGCGGACGCGCCGCAGGCGTAGTCACTTCGCAGTATGAAATGAACGGGGCTTCGGCCCCGTTTTTTTATTGCTCGTCGGGTTGCGTCCTGCCACGCCAACGGCACTGACGACTGTCGGTCAGGCCGGGCCGTCAAACTTGATGCGGTATTAAACACCGCCTCGCGGAGCCACGACCTAAGCGACATCACGCGCGTGTAGAGTGAAGCACCTAACCCTCAAAAAAAGCACGTTTCAAACGATAAATTGAATCGGTCGTAAGACACAATCCGTTGCAACCGTTTTCAGTTGTTGTAACAGGAGAGAAACATGCCCACGTACACCCCACCCCTTCGCGACATGCGCTTTGTGATGGAGGAGCTGCTTGATGTTCCTACAGAACTCGCGGCGTTGCCCGCGCACGCCGAAAATGATCTCGATACGATCATGGCAATTCTGGAAGAGGGCGGCAAGTTCGCCTCCGACGTTTTGTTGCCAATCAATCATTCGGGCGACGTTGAAGGCTGCAAGCTCGACAACGCGACGCATGAAGTCAAGGCTCCGGCTGGCTTCAAAGCGGCCTACAAGCAGTTTGTCGATGGCGGGTGGGCGGCACTATCCTGCGACCCCGAATACGGCGGTCAGGGCCTGCCCCTAGTGATCAATCAGGCTTGCTACGAGTTCTGGAATTCCGGCAATCAGGCGTGGACAATGTATCCCGGCCTCACGCACGGCGCGTATGAGTGCCTGCATGCGCACGGCACGCCGGAGCAGAAGGCAACCTATCTCACTAAGATTACGAGCGGCGAATGGACCGGCACGATGTGTCTGACCGAGCCGCATTGCGGCACCGACCTTGGCATGTTGCGCAGCAAGGCGGAGCCGAATGCTGACGGCTCGTACACGCTCACCGGCAACAAGATTTTCATCAGCTCCGGCGAGCATGATCTTGCCGAGAACATTATTCATCTCGTACTCGCACGCCTGCCCGATGCGCCCACCGGCTCGAAAGGAATTTCGCTCTTCATCGTGCCAAAATTCGTTCCGAATGCCGATCAAACTTTAGGCGAGCGCAACAAGATTTTCTGCACCGGTCTTGAGCACAAGATGGGCATCCACGGCAACGCCACGGCGCAGATCGCGCTCGACGGAGCGAAGGGCTGGCTGGTTGGCGCGCCGAACAAGGGCCTGAATGCGATGTTCGTGATGATGAACGCTGCTCGCATTGGCGTGGGCATGCAGTCGCAGGGCCTGACCGAAGTGGCGTATCAAAACGCATTGGCCTACGCCAAAGACCGCATTCAAATGCGCTCGCTGGCGGGGCCGAAAAGCCCGGACAAACCGGCTGATCCAATCATCGTTCATCCCGATGTTCGCAAGATGCTTCTGACCGCAAAAGCCTATGCCGAAGGCGGCCGCTCACTGTCGCTCTACTGCGCGTTGCTGATCGACAAGGAACTCAATCACCCGGATGAGGCCGTGCGTAAAGAGTGCGCCGAAATGGTCGCGCTGTTGACGCCGATTGTGAAGGCCTTCATCACCGATAACGGCTGGATTGCGACGTCGCATTGCATGCAGGTCTACGGTGGCCACGGCTACATCGCAGAGTGGGGCATGGAGCAGTACGTGCGCGACGCTCGCATCAACATGATTTACGAAGGCACCAACACGATTCAGTCGCTCGATTTGCTGGGCCGCAAAGTGCTCGGCAACAATGGCGCGACGCTCAAGAAACTGGGTGCAATCATGGAAGACTTCGCAGAGGAATGTGAAGGCAACGAGGCGATGCAAGAGTTCATCGGGCCGATGTTGAAGGCCGCTGAATTGTGGTCAACGCTCACCTTCGAGATCGGCAGCATCGCACAGAAAACACCCGAAGTTGTCGGCGCGGCTGCGGTCGATTACATGCGCGTTGCCGGTCATACGGTGTTCGCATTCTGGTTCGCCAAGATGGCGAAGATCGCGCTGGAAAAGCAGGATTCGGGCGATGATTTCTACAAGGCGAAATTGCAGACTGTGCGCTTCTATTTTGCAAAATTGCTGCCGGAAATCGAGAGCTGCGCGATCACGGCGCGGGCGGGCTTGAAGCCGTTGATGGAGACTGAGCTGGCACTGGCGTAAGCGCGGGCGTAGGCACGCAAAAGGATCGGGGCGGAAGGGCAGGCCTTCCGTCCTTTCGTCGCCCGCAGTCAGTCTCTCTTAAGTACGTCTAGCAACTTTGCGCTGAAAACCCCACTGCATTGGGGCTAGATGGCAAAAATAGCATAAGTCGATTATTAAATAAAGTCGACTCTACCCCCAATATGCTCGGCATTTCGGCCATAAGCTGTTAATGTCCTCGTAGCTCAGACACACGCAAACGGAGCGCGTCGCAAGCTGCATCGAGACCGTCGCAGTTGCTGATAGGATTCCATTGTCATATCAATGGAATCTTCCCCCCATGCTGCATCGCTCATCAACAGTCCGCGCTTTGCTTTTTACGGGCATTGCGCTGGTGCTTGTCGCTGCGGCGCGAGCAGAGGTCCCGGTGCCGGGCAACGAAGTTTTCCGCACGCTGTGGCGGGGCCAGTGGGTGGACTACGTCGAGCAGGGCGACTACGCCATCACACAGGGCGACATCATCATCGCGCACAAAGAGGCGGCGCGCCGAGCCCGCGTTGCCGCTGAGGTCGCACTGACCGCTCGCAACGCTGACAGCATCAAAGCGCTCACCGTCGATTCTGATTTCGGGTTGTGGAAGCGCGCCGCGTCTGGCGTTGCCGAAGTGCCGTACGTCATCGAAGCAGGTAACGAAGCAAACATCAACGCCGCGATCACCGAAGTCAATCGCTCGCTCAGCGGCGTCATTCAATGGGTCCCTCGCGGCACGCAGGTGGACTACGTCGCATTCAATCTGGTGAGTCCCGGATCGGGCGCATGCGCCAGCGCGCTCGGGCGCTCGGGCGGGCGGCAATCCGTCATTGGCGATCCCGCCTGTGATGCCGGTGTGTTGATTCACGAGATGGGGCACGCGATGGGGCTGTTGCATGTGCAGCAGGACATCGACACCACGCCATTTATCGACACGCGGCTTGATCGGATCACTCCGGCGCGCAGGTCACAGAGCGATCAGACGTTTTACTCGCGTACGGTGAACGGCTATGACTACGCGTCGATCATGCATTACGGGCGCTTCGGTTTCAACGCGTACGTCGATCCGATCACCATGGAGACCAAACCGCCGGGTATCGACATTGGCTATCCACCGACGTATTCCACGGGTGACGTCGACGCGCTGACCCGCCTTTACGCGACGGCTCCAACGAACACAACCATCGTCACGCATCCGCCGGGCCTGAGTGTGATCGTTGACGGCGTTCAAGTCACCACGCCAGTGAGCTATGCCTGGCCCGTAGGCAGCGTGCATCGGCTTTGGGTGCCGTCGGGCCTGCAGGTGAAGGACGGCTTCCAAATGGGCTTCGGCCGCTGGAGCCACGACGCGAGCGCGACGCCATCTGAGCAATTGACGTGGCAAGTGATGGCGGGCGACGGCTCGCTCGTTGCGCCAACGAGCTCCATCATGTCCACGGTGCTCACCGCAAATTTTGTGCGCCTGATGAACATCACCGCGATGCAGACGCAGCAAACCGGCGGCACGGTGACCGTGACGCCGCGCGCGAAAGCCTGGCCCGGCAACGCCACATTGTTCCCGCAATACAGTGTCTTTGACATTCGCGCGATAGCAGCTTCGGGCTACCAGGGGAGCTTCAGCTGGACCGGTCTGGCCGCACTGTTTGGCGGTGGTCAGGGCTTTTCAGAAACGGCGTCGCTGATGCTCGTTGGCGTACCAGCGCAAACGGTGGGGGCAACGTTCTCTGCCGGTAATTCCATCGGCGTCGCGGTCACCGGAAACGGCATGACCGACGGCATCCGGGTCGCAGTTACCCCGCCGGGCGGAACCGCTACCTCGCGCACCGCGCCGCTGGTTTCACGAACCACCCCCGGTAGCTGGAAATACACAGTCACGTCACCGCAAGCCTACAGCGAAGTCGGTCGCTTTGTGCTCGACGGCATCGATGGCCTCGATGTCGCAGCCACCGGTGAAGTCACGATGCCCGCGGCGGGCACGCGAACGGTCACGGTACGCGCGCATCGTGAATGGGCTCCGTTCAAGCGTGTGATCCCCGGTTGCGCTGGCACGGTCACGCTGAGTGACACCAGCGCTTATGTCCGTCACGGCACAACGATCGCCGCAACGTTGAACACGCTTTATCCGACCACGTTGACCGGTTGGTCTGGCACCGTGTCGGGCACCAACCCGGTGGTGAGCACAACCGTTGGCGACACGCTGCCGGAATTTGTGGCGACCCTCAATAGCGTCGCCACGCCGCTGACGTTGACCAGCATCACGCCACCGAACTTCAGCGATGATGTTTCCGGCACGACGCTCACGCTCACCGGAACGGGTTTTACCGCTGACAGCCGCATCTCCGTCAACGGTGTCTTGTTGACGCCCACCCTGGTCGACAGCAACACGCTTCGCGTCACCGTCGTGCGAGCCCAGTTGCCGTATTTCGGCCGCCTGCCGGTTTATGTCTACAACCCGATTGGCGTGGGCTGCCCGGTCAACAGCAATTCGATGGCGCTGGATGTTTTGCCGGTAGGACAGAGAGTCGGCTTGACGCTCACTGAGTATTACAACGCTGCCCTCGATTACTACTTCCTGACCGGGCGCGATGGCGACAAGGCTGCGCTCGACAAAGTACCCGCGTGGGTTCGCACTGGCAGCGAAATCCGCGTCTTCGCGCGGCCCAATTTGAGAACGCTTCCGCTGGAGCGGCACTTCTTCGCGAACGTCGCGCGCAATGCCACTCGGGGCTCACACTTCTTTACCGTGTTGCCTGGCGAACAATCGTTGCTGGCCGGACTCAATCCGACAAACGCAGCGCTGGACACCAAACCTTTTCTTGAAGGCGTCGAGGGATATGCGATCCCGAAATCGTCGACCGGCACATGCCCCTCCAGCACCGTGCCGATCTATCGCGCCTTTAAAGGCGTGCCGCGTTACGTCGATGATGGTAACCATCGCTTCAGCGCGAGCCTCGCACAGCATCAAAACATGATCAACACGCTCGGCTGGACCGACGATGGTGTGGTCTTTTGTGGATTGCAGTGAAACTCGCCCGAGCCACCGGCCAGTGTGACTTGATTTCGACTATTGCGCCCTATTGATCGAGGTAAACACCCGTGCGTCAACGCTTCTCACCGCTTCTCGCCCCAGTTTTGATTTTGGCCCTCCTGCTGGCGGCTGCACCCGCCAGCGCAGAAACCGAGCGCTTTCGCACGCTCTGGCGCGGGCAGTGGGTGGACTACATTGAAGAGGGAGATTTCGCGGTCACCGACGGGGACATCATCATTGGCCCGAAAGCGGATGTGCGCGAATGGCGGATTGCGGTGGAGCGAGGCCAGCGGCACATGGAGGAGGCGCGCAAGGCGCTGACCATCGATGCGCCCACCCGTCTCTGGCTGCGCGGCGCCAGTGGGGTAGTGGAAGTGCCGTATGTCGTTGACGCCGGCAACGCGACAAACATTGCCGGCGCGGTCGCCGAAGTCAACCGGGTAATGGCCGGCGTCTTGCGGTGGGTGCCGCGCGCAGCGGAGACGGACTACGTCGCTTTCAACATGACGGCTACGAATTCCGGCGCATGTTCGAGTAACGTTGGCCGTATTGGTGGCAAGCAGCAAATATTGGGCGAGCCCGAGTGTTCCGTGTCGACACTGGTGCATGAGATGGGTCATGCGCTCGGACTGTGGCACGTACAACAGGACGCGAGCGCGAACCCATTTGTTGACTTGAAATTGAGCCGCATGGATCCGGGCAAACGCGCCAACAATCAGGCGATTTTTGGTACGCGCCAGATCGGTGGTTACGACTACGGCTCAATCATGCACTACAGCCGCACGAACTTTCCGGCTTACGCGGATCGGGTGACGCTTGAAACGAAGCCTGCCGGTATCGATGTGGGCGGCACTGGCACTTACTCCACCGCCGATATCGACGCTTTGCTTCGGCTCTACGGGGCAGCGCCAACGCGCACGACGATCAACACCAATCCTCCGGGTTTACAGGTCATCGTCGACGGCGTCCCCGTCACCACGCCCGCCACGTTTGACTGGGCAATTGGAAGCGTGCATCGGGTGTGGGCGAATGCGGGAGCATTGCAAAGCAAGGACGGCTTTCAGTTCGCGTTTGGCCGATGGAGCCATGATGCGGGAGCGTCGCCCTCTCCGCAATTGACCTGGCAGGTCAGTGCCGGTGACGGCTCGCTTGGCAGCCCGACGACCTCGCCGTCATCGACTGTCCTCACCGCCAATTTCGTCCGCTTGATTGACGTCGTCACTACGCCGATCGCGTCAGTAGGCGGCACCTCAACGGTTGTGCCAAAAACCGCACCGTGGCCCGGTACCGCTTCACTCTATCCGCAGTTCAGCAGCTTTGATTTGCGGGCTGCGTCGAACTCAGGGTATCAGCACTTTTTCACCTGGGGCGGTGCATTTGCCTCGGCAGGCGGAGCGGGCATCATCCCGAACCTTTCGCTACTTTTGACTGGTTCGTTCGCCCAGCAAACAATCGGCGCGGGCTTCCACAACGGAAGCACCATTGCAGTCGACGCAGTCGGTGACGGAATTGTCGATGGCATCAGCGTGAAGATCACGCCGCCGACGGGGGCCGCGAGCACTTCGATCGCACCGCGCATCTCGCGCACCACGCCGGGAACGTGGAAGTACGAAATGACTTCGCCACAATTGATTGGCTCAAGCATTCGCCACATTCTCGACAGCTACGAGGGCTTTGACACCGTGGGTGCGGGCGACGTCGCCATGCCCACCAGCGGTACACGCCAGGTCAGCATTCGCGCGCACCGCGAAGTGGCCCCTTTCAAGCAGGTTGTGCCCAGTTGCGCTGGCAGCGTGAGCTTCAGCGATTCCAGCGCGTGGCTGCGTTACGGCTCAACGCTCGGCGTTACGCTCGCACCGAGCACCGGCGCAATCTTTACGGGCTGGTCAGGGACAGCGAGCGGCACATCAACCGCGCTCGTGACCACCGTGGGGGCGGCGATTCCTGAATTTGTTGCGTCATTCAACACGACTGCGGAGCCGCTCACCGTATCCAGTGTTTCGCCAAAAAATCTGGGCGACGATTCAGTGTCCACCACGCTCACGATCCTCGGTACCGGATTTACACCTTTGACGCGTGTCGTCGTCGCCAACACAACGCTCGTACCCAATTTCGTTGACAGCCGCACGCTCAACGTCACCGTCAGCCGCAACCAGTTCGCGGAGTCGGGTCAGGAGACCGTGTACGCACTCAACCAGCTAAGCGCATCGTGCTCGGTGTCAAGCTCGGCAAAAGCCATCGAGCTTCTACCCGTCGGCAACAAGGTCGGTGTCACTCTCACCGAGTACTACCACGCCGGACTGGACTATTACTTTCTCACCGGTCGCGACACAGACAAAGCGGCGCTCGACACGGTGCCCGCGTTTGCGCGCACGGGACAGGAAATCAAAATGTATCGCCAGGCCAATATCGACACACGCCCGCTTGAACGTCATTTTTTCGCCAGAATTGCCAAAGCGGGTGCACGTGGCAGTCACTTTTTTACCGTGCAGCCGGAAGAACAGGTTTTGCTCGCGGGCCTCAATCCCACCAACGCGGCGCTTGATGCCAAACCGGTGCTCGAGGGAGTCGAGGGCTACGCCATTCCCAAATCAGTCGTGGGCGCGTGTCCGTCCGACACCGTGCCGGTTTATCGTGCATTCAAAGGCGCACCCCGGTTCGTTGATGACGGAAATCACCGCTTCAGCACGAATCTCGCGCAGCATCAAGACATGGTCAATCGACTCGGCTGGACTGACGAGGGGATTGTGTTCTGCGGTCATCGGTAGCGCCGCTGAAAGGCGGCGCAGGGACTGCTCCGTGGCTAGCGCTTGCCGCCAAAGATAGAGCCCAACACGCCGCGAATCACCCGGCGACCGACCTCGGAGCCTACCGCTCGGGCCGCTGACTTCATGGCGGCTTCGCCGACGCTCTGGCGGCTACGCGGTGAGTTCTTGCTCTCCATCACGTCGCCAATCATGCCACCAATTTTGCTGAAGAAGCCGGGTTCATCCTTTGCTTCCGGCGTGGTGGCAGAAGTCGCAGGTGCCGCAGTTTTGTCCGCGGTTTCCATGCGTGCCGTTACTCGGCCGGTGAGCTTTTCGTACGCGCTGTCACGATCTGCCGTGGTGTCATAAATGCCCGCGACCAGCGATGTTTTGATGAGTACCGAACGCTCTGCTGGAGTGACCGGACCGATGCGCGATGAGGGCGGAATGACCCAGCAGCGCTCCACCGGATTGGGTCGCCCCTTTTCATCCAGAAACGAGATTAGCGCCTCGCCGGTTGCGAGTTCGGTGATCGCCTGTTCAGTGTTTATTTTTGGATTGGGACGGAACGTGGAAGCAGCTGTTCGAACGGCCTCGGCGTCGCGCGGCGTATAGGCGCGCAGCGCATGCTGAATGCGATTGCCGAGCTGACCCAGAACGACTTCAGGAATGTCGAGCGGATTCTGCGTGACGAAATAAACGCCCACGCCTTTCGAGCGCACCAGCCGGACGACCTGTTCGATGCGCGCACGCAATTCGGGCGGCGCTTCGTTGAACAGCAGATGCGCTTCGTCAAAAAAGAACACCAGTTTTGGCCGCTCGGGATCGCCCACCTCGGGCAACGATTCAAAAAGCTCAGAGAGCAGCCACAATAAAAACGTCGCGTAAATACGCGGGTTGTTCAGCAGTTTGTCCGCTGCCAGAATATTGACGATACCTTTGCCGTCCACCGTCTGCATAAGATCTTCAAGATTCAGCGCAGGCTCGCCAAAAAACTTCTCGCCACCCTGAGATTCCAACGTCAAAATGCCGCGCTGAATCGCGCCGATGCTGGCACCAGAAATATTTCCGTACGCCAGCTGATACTCCTTCGCATTTTCGCCAGCGTGAACGAGCATCGCCCGCAAGTCCTTCAAGTCGAGCAGCAGCAATCCCTTGTCGTCCGCGATCTTGAAAGCGGCGGTCAACACGCCACTTTGTGTCTCGTTCAAATTCAGGATGCGCGAAAGCAGCAGCGGTCCCATCTCCGCAATCGTCGTGCGCAGCGGATGACCCTGCTCGCCAAACACGTCCCAGCATGTCACAGGGAACTGCTCGTTCGTGAAGCCGGTCAGCTTCAACATCGCCACGCGATCGGTGACCCGCTGATTGCCGCCGCCCGTTTGCGAAAGCCCAGTCAGGTCACCCTTCACGTCGGCCATAAACACGGGCACGCCGATTCGCGAAAAGCCCTCGGCCAGCACTTGCAGGCTCACGGTCTTTCCGGTGCCGGTTGCACCCGTAATCAGGCCGTGGCGGTTGGCGAGCTTCGGCAGCATCACCAGATCAGTGTTGGTGTCGGTAGTCCTGGCTACAAGATAAGGCAGAGCCATTGCGTAATTCTCTTTCGGTGAAAGTAATTAACTGTAGCGGTTTTTCCGTCCCACCATTGTCCGATAATTCAGCGTAGTAACGACTTCATTCAAAGAGAGCTCAAATGGACATTTCTGGCAAGGTCTTGATCATCACCGGTGGCGCGTCCGGCCTCGGCGCGGCGACGGCTCGCGCAGCGGCGGCAAAGGGCGCCAAAGTCGTGCTGGCGGACATCCGCGATGGCGCGGCGTTGGCAACCGAGCTGGGCGGCATCTTTGTGAAATGCGACGTCACCTCCGAAGATGATGCGAAGGCGGTGGTCGCGGCTGCTACGGCGCTCGGCGAGCTGCGCGGACTGGTCAACTGCGCGGGCGTGGCGACGGGCGAGAAAGTGGTCGGCCGCGAAGGCGCGAGTGGCTTGAAAAAATTTATCTGGACGGTGCAGATCAACTTGATCGGAACCTACAACCTCATCAATCAGGTCGCCGCAGCAATGCAGGCTTTGCCCGCGACGGAGGACGGCGAGCGCGGCGTCATGATCAATACGGCGTCGGTTGCCGCGTTTGACGGACAGATTGGACAGGCCGCCTATGGCGCTTCCAAGGCGGGTGTGGTGGGCATGACGCTGCCGATCGCTCGCGAGTTGGCGCGTTACGGCATTCGTGTCATGACGATCGCGCCAGGAATTTTCGAGACGCCGATGATGGACGGCTTGCCGCCTGAAATTCAGGCGAGTCTCGGGCAAATGGTGCCCTTCCCGCCGCGCCTCGGACGCCCGCCCGAATACGCTTCGCTCGCGATGCACATCTTCGAAAACATGATGCTCAATGGTGAAGTCATTCGCCTCGACGGTGCAATTCGCATGGCACCGAAGTAGCCCGCATTTCGCGCGATCGCTGCGCTTGACTCGTCAGTTGAACGCCTAACCGGCAGAATCACGGGCTTCCTCCTTACCGACTGCACGCTTGAAGCTTGAGCAGATACTTTTTTCCCAGGGCTTCGGCACGCGACGCGAATGCGCGGGGCTGATTGCGCGCGGCGCGGTGAGAATCAACGGCGTGGCCGCCCGCGCAGCGGATGCTGATTTTGATACCGTTGATATGCGATTCGACGTCAACGGCGAAGCGTGGTGCTACGTCGAGCGGGCGTACCTGATGCTCAATAAACCGGCTGGCTATGAGTGCTCTCAGGCACCAAAGCACTGGCCAAGTGTCTACAGCCTGCTGCCAGCTCCGCTGACCGCGCGGCCAACCAAATCATCTGTCAACGGCGTACAGGCGGTCGGTCGGCTCGATCAGGACACCACCGGACTCCTCTTGCTGTCGGACGACGGGCAATTCATTCATCGCATGGCCTCGCCGAAGCATCATGTGCCGAAGAAGTACGTTGTGACGACCAAACATTCGGTGGACGCCGCCGCGATCGGGCTACTGCTAACCGGCGTTGTTCTCAACGATGACCCGGAGGCTGTCGCTGCCGCCGCATGCGAACGCGTCGGCGACAACCAGATTCACCTCACCCTGACCGAGGGAAAATACCATCAGGTCAAACGCATGCTGGCTGCGGTTGGCAATCGTGTCGAGGCGCTGCACCGAGCGCAGATTGGCGGATTGAAACTCGATCCGGACCTGGGCGAAGGCAAGTGGCGATGGTTGAGTACGGCTGACCTCGCGCAGATCGCCGGGTAGCGCGTAAGGGGGCGTC
>JAYWHV010000103.1:0-4496 GCA_043777615.1 Burkholderiales bacterium
GCAGATCGTGCCGAAAGCGCTGATGCGCCTGCTCGGCGACAAGGACTCGGCAAAGGCCGGCCGCGTGATGCAGGCGATGATGACGATGACAAAAATTGAGGTGGCCGAGCTGGAGCGGGCGGCAGCGGGGTAGACGACGCCAATGCGACGTGCGCCTTGGTCGCCATGCGGTCACGAAGCCGCGAGGCCGCGAGGCGTAGCGCTTTGACTTCACCGCCGAAGAATTCGGTCGGCGTCGACTAAATGCATGCACAGCTGCGAGGTATCGGCACAGCGAATCTGCCGATTGCTACAAAATGACCAAGTCAAAAGTTACCCGCTGCTGTCGCAAACATTAAAACAAGCTGAATGGATCAAAGCCAACTCAAATGGATCGCCGATTTCATCTGGAACATTGCCGATGATCGTCTGCGTGACGTCTACGTTCGCGGCAAATATCGCGACGTTATTCTGCCTTTCACCGTGTTGCGTCGTCTCGATGCAGTGCTGGAATCCACCAAAAGTGCCGTGCTGGCACAGAAGCTTTTTTTAGACCAAAACGGCATACACGATCAAGAGGGCTCTCTGCGCGATGCGGCAGATCAAGCGTTCTACAACACCTCAGAATTCACGCTATCCCGGCTCACTGCGAGCGGTCAGAACCAACGGTTGCGCGACGACTTCACTCACTATCTTGACGGCTTTTCGCCCAATGTTCAGGAGATACTGAACAAATTTTCCTTTCGCGATCAGATTCAGAAAATGGTCGACGCAGATATCCTCGGGCACCTGATTGCTGACTTTCTCAATCCCGAGGTCACCCTTTCGTCACAGCCGGTCAAGGACAGCGACGGGCGCATCAAACTGCCTGCGCTTCATAACCACGGCATGGGCACCGCGTTTGAAGAGTTGATGCGCCGCTTCAACGAAGAAAACAAGGAGGAGGCCGGCGAGCACTTCACGCCGCGGGACGTAGTGACGCTAATGGCGAAGCTACTGTTTCTGCCGGTGGCCGAACAGATTGAGTCGAGCACTTATTCGCTGTACGACGGCGCCTGCGGGACCGGTGGCATGCTCACTGTTGCGGAAGAGGCATTGCGCGAGCTAGCTGCTGCGCGCGGCAAAGAGGTGTCCATTCACCTGTTTGGTCAAGAGATCAACCCCGAAACCTACGCCATCTGCAAAGCTGACTTGATGCTCAAGGGTGAGGGCGAAGAGGCAGAAAATATCGTTGGCGGCGCTGACAAATCCACGCTCTCTGCCGATCAGTTTTCATCGAAAGAATTCGATTTCATGCTCTCCAATCCGCCTTATGGCAAGAGCTGGAAGACTGATCTTGAGCGCATGGGCGGCAAAGCCAATTTCAGCGATCCACGTTTCATCCTAAACCATGCCGGAGACGCCGAATACGAGGCAGACAGTGATCTGCGCGACACCGAGCAGGTGCGGCTGACCCAGGTCGGTGGTATCGAAGCCTTTTTCCGGCGCGAGGTGCTGCCGCACACGCCCGACGCATGGATCGCCGCGGATGCCACCAAAATTGGCTGCGAAATCTCGTTCGCGCGCTATTTCTATCGCCCTGCACCGCTGCGCACGCTGGAGCAAACTCGCGCCGATATCTTCGAATTGGAGCAGCAGACCGAAGGCTTGATGCACAAGATTATCGGAGTCACCTCGTGACCAAGAAGCGCCCACTTGTTGAGACTGCGGCAAGCGCTCGGATCGCACAACCGGATGCGCCTGTGACTGTGCGAGCCTCGGAATTGACCAGCGACATTCGGCTCCTGATTGCGCAGGCCAAGCTCGGGCTCGCTTCCACCGTTAATTCAACGCTGACGTTGCTTTACTGGCGTATCGGTGAGCGTATTCACACTGAGGTGCTCAAAGGCGAGCGGGCCGGCTATGGCGAGCAAATTGTGGTGTCTTTGGCGCGCCAGCTTGAGGCCCAACAAGGGCGCGGTTTTAGCAGCAAAAATTTGCGCCACATGCTGCGCTTTGCCGAAGCGTTTCCTCGCTTTGATATTGTCTCGACACTGTCGAGACAATTGGCGTGGAGCCACTTTCTGGAAATCATTTATCTGAAGGATGATCTCAAACGTGATTTTTATGCCGAAATGTGCCGCCTTGAGCGCTGGAGTGTGCGCACGCTGCGTCAGCGCGTAGGCTCGCTGTTATTCGAGCGTACGGCCTTGTCACGCAAGCCTAGCGAGCTGATTGAGCATGAACTTGCGGCATTGCGCGAGTCCGACCGCGTATCGCCCGATCTGGTGCTGAAGGACCCGTACATCCTTGATTTTCTAGGCTTGCAGGATCGGCACTTGGAGAAGGATATCGAGGACGCGATTTTGCGCGAACTCGAAAATTTTCTGCTGGAGTTGGGCGCGGGCTTCACCTTTGTTGCCCGCCAAAAGCGGCTGCAAATCGACCACACGGATTTCTACATTGACCTGCTGTTCTACAACCGTCGCCTGAAACGCCTCGTGGCCATCGAGTTGAAACTGGACGATTTCCGTGCCGAGCATAAAGGGCAAATGGAGCTCTATCTGCGCTGGCTCGCCAAATACGAGCAAGAGCCCGGCGAAGCACCCCCGCTCGGCATCATTCTTTGCACCGGCAAAAACCGCGAGCAGATTGAATTGTTGGAGCTGGATCAAACCGGCATTCACGTCGCTGAATATTTGACCGAATTGCCACCCCGCGCCCTGCTGGAGCAAAAACTGCACGAAGCTGTCGTGTTGTCAAAAGCGCGGCTGGAGAATCGAGGGGCGGACGCCGCTGAGGGTGATGCTTGACGATGGCGGTTCGTTATCCGACATACCTCGATTTTGGGCCGCTTTGAGCATCGCGGGTGCAGACGGGATTTCCGGATTTGCCAATGCTTTAAGTCGCGCTGCGGGATATGGAACACCTCACAGGCCGCTCGTCACTTCCCGTAGCATTAGCCGCAATGATTTCGGCACCCCATTCAGTTAAACCATCTGCCAACGCAGCGCGCGCGCTCGATCACGCCATGCTCGTCATGCTCCGTGGCCAGCATCCCGCGTGGCGCATGCTGGCGGCTGATTCTGCGCCGCTGGTGGCCAGCTTTCTGCACCGAGTATTTGTGTTGCCAAATACTCGGGTGATGGCGCAGACGAAGCTTGCTGATGCACTTGACGACTACCTGCATTTTCTTCGCCAGGACATCGGGGATTCGATGTACCCGAAAGCGGCGCTTGAGTACTTGACTGATTGGGCGGCCAATGACCGAGGCTGGCTGCGCCGCCATTACCCACCCGATTCTGATGAGCCACATTTTGATTTGACCCCCGCCGCAGAGCGAGCGATTACGTGGTTGACCGGATTGGCTGAACGCAGTTTTGTCGGCACTGAATCGCGATTGCTGACGCTGGTGGATTTGTTGCGCCAGATCAGTCGAGGCAGTGAAACCGATCCTGAGATTCGCATCAAAGAATTGCACGCCCAGCGTGACGCCATTGACGCAGAGATCGCACGGGTGGTTGCCGGTGAAATGGCCGTGCTTGACGACACTGCCGTGAAAGACCGCTTCCAGCAATTCAGCGCGCTCGCCCGCGAATTGCTGTCTGACTTTCGCGAGGTCGAGCAAAATTTTAGAAAGCTGGATCGTAGCTCGCGCGAACGCATTGCAGCGTCGGACGGCGCGCGCGGTGAGCTGCTTGCTGACATCATGTCCGAGCGCGATCTGATTGCCGATTCCGATCAGGGAAAAAGCTTCTCCGCGTTCTGGAATTTTTTGATGTCTAGCCGTCGGCAGGATGAGTTGACCGAAATGCTGGATCGCATTCTGCAACTCGCGGCAGTGCAGTCGCTGAAGCCGGATGCGCGCATGCGGCGCGTCCACTACGACTGGTTGACGGCAGCCGATCATACGCAGGCAACCGTGCGCATGCTGTCGCAGCAGTTGCGACGTTTTCTTGATGATAAAGCGCGACTGGAGAATCGTCGCATCATGGAAATATTGCGCGGTATCGAGGCGAAGTCGCTGGCCTGCCGGGAGGTTCCGCCGGTTGATCTGAACATGAAAATTGCGGGCACTGCGACAAGTATTGACCTGCCGATGGAGCGCCCGTTGTACTCGCCGCCAGTGCGAACGAAAATCAGCGCACTCAAGCTCGATGATGCGGAGTCGGAGGTTGACGTCGCGGCGCTGTTTGCCCACGTGGCCGTGGACAAGGCGCTGTTGCATCGTCACGTGCAGCACGCGCTGCAATCGCGTTCGCAGGTGGCGCTGGCGGAGCTGGTTGACGAGCACCCGTTGCAGCAGGGGCTTGCCGAACTGGTGGCCTATCTGCAAATGGCTGAGACCGATGGACAGGCAAGCGTTGATGAAACTCGAACCGATGCCATTGGCTGGACGCAGGCGGACGGACAAACCTCGCGCACTGCGACGGTTGCACGAGTGATTTTTTCGCGATGAATACGGCTGAATCTGGCGACTCGGGCGAGCCAACCCATGTGGACTCGGTGTCGAGCGTGGTCGCCGCCGCCGCACCATC
>JAYWHV010000104.1:0-4492 GCA_043777615.1 Burkholderiales bacterium
CGACATCGCCATGGTGTTTCAGGATTACGCACTGTATCCGCACAAAAGCGTGTTTGAGAACATGGCGTTCGGGTTGCGTCTCCGGAAGACTTCCGAGGATGAAATCAAGCGTCGCGTCGGGGATGCGGCGGCCATCCTGCGCATCGAGCACCTGCTGGATCGCAAGCCGAAACAGCTCTCGGGCGGACAACGACAGCGCGTTGCCATGGGGCGGGCGATTGTGCGCGACCCGAAAGCGTTTCTGTTTGATGAACCGCTGTCGAATCTGGACGCGCAACTCCGAAACGAAATGCGCACCGAAATTAAGAAACTTCATTTGCGCCTCGGCAAGACCATCATCTACGTGACGCATGATCAGGTGGAGGCCATGACGCTGGCGGATCGCATCGCAGTGTTGTCCGGCGGCAAAGTTATTCAGTACGACACCCCCGACGAGATTTACAACCGTCCAGCAGCAAAATTTGTAGCGGGGTTCACTGGCTCACCAGCGATGAATTTTGCGAATGCAGAAATTGCGAGCGATGGCGCGTCGGCTGTAGTGGGTGACGTGTCCATAACACTTCCGGAAAGCCTGCGGGCGGCGAGTGATGCCTACCGAGGCAAGACAGTTGTTTTGGGCATCCGGCCCGAGGACATTTCGGTGGATCGCTCCACTGCCATTGATTGCACGCTCGTGCCCGCCAGGGTGGTTGTGATCGAGCCGCTGGGTGCCGAGACGCTCGTCACGTTAAGTGTCGGTGGCTCGGAACTGGTTGCCCGCGCCCGACCCGACGTCAGCCTGCACGCGGGCGACAGCGTTCAGGCACAACTTGCCTCCGCGAAATTGCATCTTTTCGACGTGCAGTCCGGCGTGGCGATTCGATAGTCCGTTTACACACATACCAACAAGGAGGTTTGAATGAAACTAAGGAAAGCATTGCTCGCTGCGGCGCTGATGGTGGTTACGGCCACCGTGGCCGCGCAAAATATTCGCGTTTTTTCGGGAGGAGCCAGCCAGCGCCCGGATTTAATGCGCAAACTCTTTGACGAGTTCGAAAAGAAGAATCCCGGGTCAAAGATCGACATGGAAACAGGTGGAGCGACGTCCGAGGCGCAGCGTCAATACCTGTCGACGGTGTTAAACGCGAAGGAGAGCGCGATCGACGTCTACATGATCGACATCGTCAACCCGATGCAATATGCACGTGCTGGCTGGCTTGAGCCACTTGATAGCTACCTCGGAGGCGAGGCGGGATCGCTGATGAAGAACTATCTGCCGGCCTACGCCAGCGCCGATGTGGTGGACGGCAAGATCGTTGCGCTGCCTGCCTTCGCGGACGCACAATTTTTGTACTACCGCAAAGATCTCTTCGAGAAATACGGCGTCAAATCACCGACCACGTGGGACGAACTGGCTGTTGGCCTCAAAAAAATTCTTGATGGCGAGAAGAACGCTGGAATGAATGGCGTTGCGACGACCGGTGCCGCGATTGAAGGGGCCGTGTGTACTTTCCTGAAGCCATACTGGAGTCAGGGTAAGGACTTCAATGATGCGTCCGGTCGCATTACGCTCGACAAAGCGGCGGCGCAAAAGGGCATTGAAATGTGGCTGTCTCTGGTCGATCGCGGCGTGATGCAGAAAAACATCGGCGAAGTCAAACCCGCCGACATGAACAATGCATTCAAGGCGGGCAATCTGGTGGCCATGGTGAACTGGGGCTTTGCGTGGGACATCCTGCAATCGCAGGCGGACTCAACGGTTAAAGGCAAAGTCGGCGTGCTGCCCTTGCCCGCAATGAGCGGTGGCAAATCGGCGACATGTATTGGCGGCTGGCAGTGGGCGGTCAGCGCATTCTCGAAGAACAAAGCTGCTTCAGCAAAACTGGTGCGCTTCCTGAGTTCGCCTGAGTCAGCAAAGTTCCTCGCCATCGAAGGCTCGTTGTTGCCTGTTTTTCCACAGACATATAGCGATGCCGATGTGTTGAAAAAATTACCGCATTACAAAGATGCTTTGCCAGTCGTTCAAGTGGCGCGTGGCCGGCCGATGTCGGATCGTTACGGCGAAGTGTCGGACGCGCTGCGCACCACCACCAATGCGATGCTCGCCCGCACGGTGAAGCCGGCGGATGGCGTGGCTGAGATTGACAACAAGCTTCGTCGCGTAATGCGGTAACGACGTCTGCGGGTAGCGATGCCTATCGCGTCGCTACCCACTGCCGCGCTTTTGAAATGACGATTTGATTGGCTGCGCCCTTGGCATCTCCAACCCTGATTGACCGCCTGCGTGACCCGAGTGAAAAGACGCTTGGAGTAATGCTGCTCGCTCCCGCTGCGTTGCTGTTGCTGCTGATCGTCGTGTATCCAATCGGAAAACTGTTCTACAACAGTTTTTTCGATATGCGTCTGTCGGGTGGACAAGGCAGCAGATTCATCGGCCTGCAAAACTATGCGGACATGATGAAGGACACCGGCTTCTGGGACGCGACATTAAACACAGTCATCATCACAGCGGTCACTGTGCCCGGCGCGTTGCTTGTTGGATTGGGACTGGCATTGCTCGCCAACCTGCCGTTTAAGCGACAGTGGCCGGTCCGCCTCGCACTCTTGTTGCCGTGGGCGTTGCCGCTTGCATTTGCAGGCCTGATCTGGGCGTGGTTTTTTCACACGGAATACGGTTTCATCAACGATGTGTGGGTGCGCATGGGCGGCGAGCCGCGCATGTGGTTGCTGTCTCCCGTTTCGGCATTCACCGCGATCTGCCTGGCGATCATCTGGAAGGCTTCCTCGTTCATGGCGCTGGTCCTGCTGGCGGGCCTGCAAATGATTCCCAAATCGCTGTATGAAGCGGCCGAGGTCGATGGCGCATCCAAATGGCAACAGTTCACACAAATCACGCTGCCCATGCTCATGCCATCGATCATGGTGGCGCTGATTTTCCGCACGATCACTGCACTGCAAACGTTTGATATCCCGTACTCCATGACCAAGGGTGGCCCGGGTAACGCCACTGAAACACTGGCCATGTACATCCACAAAACGACGATTGATTATCTCGACGTCGGCTACGGTTCGACGCTTGCTGTCGGCATGTTCGTGCTGTCTCTTCTCTTGACCGCTGTGTACCTGCGCCACATCAGCAAGCAGGATTCTGAGTGAACGGCGGCGTATTTTCCCCAGCCCGGTTACGCTTCTTTGCGGCCGCTATCGTGGTCATCAATGGCTTTTTTCCTGCGATCTGGATTCTGCTTACATCGTTTAAGTCCAGTACCGAGCTGTTTCGCAAGCCGATTACGTATTGGCCACAGGATCCGACGCTACAAAACTACGTCGTCGCTGCTATTGAGCAGCCGCTGTTTCAGGTGTTCATGAAAAACAGCGTGATCGTGGCGCTGCTCTCAACCGTGGTCTCGCTCGTCGTCTCGTCATTCGCTGCATATGCGATTGCCCGGCTCAATCTGAAGCACCGTCAGCTGATACTGACAGCGATTATTGCCTCCTCGATGTTTCCGCTAGTCACGCTATTGGTGCCCATCTTTGAGACGATGCGGGCGCTGGGCTGGCTCAACAGCTACATGGCCCTCGTGTTTCCGTACGTGGTGCTCAATCTGCCGGTGTGCACGCTGATTCTTGTGAGCTTTTTCCAGAGCATTCCTCGCGATCTCGAAAACGCCGCGATGATCGATGGCTGTACGCGGTTCGGGACGCTGTGGCGCGTTGTGCTGCCTTTGTCGGCGCCCGGCGTGTTCACGGCTGGCATTCTTGCATTCGTGAATGCTTGGGATGAATTTCTGCTCGCGCTGTCGCTTAATTCCAGCGCTGCCATGCGCACGCTACCGGTTGGTATTACGCTGTATCAGGGCGAATTTACGTTTCCGTGGCCCATCATTTCGGCGGCGCTGGTCGTCGCTATCGTGCCGGTAGCCATCGTGATTGCGATATTTCAGGAGCGTGTGGTCGGCGGGCTCACGGCAGGTGGTCTGAAAGGCTGAGGCCTTCGACTCCGGAGACATTGGCACCGCGATCGTCGCGAGCCTACGCTGCTTCGCCCCCTAAAGCCGGAACAGAGCCGCCTGCTCGGTCCAATGCTCGCTCGGTGAGCGTTTAAATCCAGACTTGGCGAAGAGCTGCCAACGCCCCACAACAAATGCGGTGAGCGCGTTCGCGTGCGCCGCTGTCGATGCGGGAGCCGCTCCAGTGGCTGTCGCGCCGACATTCACCAACTGCAACGCCTGCTTGAGTGAGGACTCCACGCGATCCACCAGCTGATTGATGCGAACTTGCAGGCGAGCGTCTTCGTTCACCAGTGCATCGCCAATCAAGACGCGAACCATACCGGGATTTTTCTCGGCGAAGTTGAGCAGCATGGAAACGATCTGTTGCACTTGTGCGCGGCCATCACGCTCGGTCTGCGCGATGTGATTGACGAGCGTGAAGACCGATTCCTCGATAAACTCGATCAGCGCTTCGAACATCTGTGCCTTGCTTGCGAAATGTCGGTACAGTGCGGCTTCGG
>JAYWHV010000105.1:0-16338 GCA_043777615.1 Burkholderiales bacterium
TGGCACTGAACTGCGGTCACGTCGTGAATCCGGACCAGATCGCAGCACAGGTTGAGGGCTCTGTTGCCTATGGCTTGAGCGCGACATTTCACGGTGAGATGACGGTCGAAAATGGCCGCATGAAGGAGCTGAATTTCGACACTTATCGCCCGATCCGCATCGCTGAAATGCCTAAGGTGGAAACGGTTTTGGTGCCAACGTTTGACTTTTGGGGCGGCGTTGGCGAGCCGACGATTTGCGTCGTTGCGCCTGCCGTATTGAACGCGATCTTCGCAGCAACCGGGAAGCCCGTGCGCAATCTACCGCTCAAAAATCAGGGGTTCACGTTCGCGTGACTTCGATCCTCCGACGTTTATGACCCAGTTGATCAACATGCAACTCGACCCCAAGGTCGTAGCAGTTTTGTCGCAAGTCACCACCGCGACGCTCACCACGATCCTGCTCAAAAAGGGGCTGCGCAACATTTGGCTGCGCGGCACCAAACCTTTGCGCCCTGGACAGCCGCGTTTGATTGGTCGCGCGTTCACGCTGCGTTTCGTCCCTGCGCGCGAGGACTTGGCGACACCCGCGTCGTGGGATTCGCCCATTTCCACACGAGCCGCGATTGAGGACATGCCTGCAGGCTGCATCGCTGTGGTCGACGCGATGGGCGTCACCGATGCCGGAATTTTCGGCGACATTTTGTGTGCACGCATGGCCAAACGGGGCGTTACAGCGCTCATCACCGATGGTGTGGTCCGCGACGCTGCAGGGGTGCTTGGCACCGGGTTGCCCGTATGGTGCAACGGCATTGCGTCGCCGCCATCGGTTGCTGGCCTCACCTTTGTAGCGTGGCAACAGCCTATTGCCTGCGGGGGTGTGGCCGTGTTTCCTGGCGATGTGATTGTGGTTGACGACGATGGCGCAGTGCTTATTCCCGCTGATTTGCTTGATGACGTTATGGCGCTCGCGCCCGAACAGGAGCGTTTCGAAGCGTGGATCATGCGGCAAGTTGACCTCGGCGTGCCGCTGCCCGGACTCTATCCGCCAAACGCCGAGAATAAGGCGAGGTACGACGCCGAGATGCAGCAGCGATCTTCGGGTTAGCTTCTAACTACTTTGCAAAGTTTGATTTGGGTGTCTGGTCGAGCGGGATCGGGCTGACGCGGTTCACGCCATTGGAAGCAACACGGTCCTTGAGCCCGGTGGGTTGAGTGGTTGTCGCACGTCCTAACTTCGCTGTCGGGCGCATCACACGCCGGTAGTTGTTCATTTGTATTCAGATACCCGATCCGACTCGACGCTGCATTTGCACCCCTCTTAGAATAACGGCCAACATGCAACCTCTCTCATCCGCCGCGCATGACAGGCGTGCCGGAATCGCTCTCGTCACCGCGCTCGTGCTCATCGTGATCTGGGGCGTTAATTTCACCGTACAAAAATACGTCTACACGGTCACGGGGCCAGGCGGATTTTTGTTTGTACGGTATCTCATCATGCCCGTCTGCGCCGTTGCCTTGCTGCTGCATCGTTATGGAACGCATTGGCCGCGCGTGTCGCGCAGCGACTTCTGGGCGCTGGCTCGACTCGGTATCGTGGGCCACACATTGCACGTCGGTATGGTCTGCTATGGAATTCACTGGTCCACGGCGTTTTCAAGCTCGTTGATCCTTGCCTGTGGGCCGATATTCACGTTGCTTATCCTGCGAGTGATGGGGGTTGAAGTGTTGAAGCGAGCGCAGTTGACTGGCGTCGCCATTGCGTTTGCAGGCGTGCTGGTGTTCCTCTCAGACAAGTTGCTGGCGGGCAACTGGACGGCGTCGGGAGGCGACCTGTTTTTGCTCGTGGCGGCGAGTTTCTTTTCCTACTACACCGTTGCATCGAAACCCGTGATCGAGCGCCTCGGCAGCGTCGTTACCATGACTTATGCCACGATGATCGGCAGCATTCCCATCGTGTTGTTCACGTCAGGCGCGGGCCTCGCGATTGAATGGCGCGAAGTACCCGCTGGCATTTGGGCAGGCATCCTTTTCGGCGTGCTTATTTCGGCGTTCCTGGGCTGGCTTTTGTGGGGCTGGATCAATGCCGTGCGCGGCGTCGCTCGTACTGCACCGCTCATGTATCTGATGCCGCCCGTTGCAGGCCTCGTCGCCTGGGCGTTCGCGGGCGAGCATTACACAGCGATCAAAATTGCCGGGGCGGCACTGACATTAGGCGGCGTGGCAGTTGCACAATTCGCAAGTGCCCCCAGAACGCGCGAAGCAGGGCCTGTGATCGACTAACAGCGGGAGCGTTGCGAAACGGAAGACCGCAGCACAAAATAGGGCACATGAAGCTCAAGTACGTAGCTAATCGCAGCCGCAAGCGAACGTCAGGGGCCGCGCTCGTCGCGCTGTTCCTGTTTCTGCCCTTTGCTGCTACGGTGGGGTTGAACCTGAGCGTCATCGATCCGGCGGACGTTGGCGCGGGTCTCAGCAAAGGTAACTGGGCGCTGCCGATCGTGTTGCTGATCGGATTATTGATTTGCGGCTATCTACGCCTGACGCCAAAGTCATATCTGTTGCTGGATGCTCAAACGCGTACGGCTACTTTTTTTGACGGCGACGAGCAGCGTCACTTCACCTTGGCAGCGCTCGGCCCCATCCGTCTGAGGACGACGATCCCGCCAGGCAATCGAAAGGCGCGACATTACTGTGTTGAGACTGACGCTGTCCCAGTGATTTTTTTCGTTGATTCTTTGCGCGAACCTGCCATAAAAAAGGCACGCGAACTCTGCAAGTTTCTGGATGTGCCAGGTGAATTCGTCGCGGGCGTCCATCCAGGTATTCCCATCGACGAGTAAGCCGCGCTTGCAGGCCCGTGCCTCACCGATTGCAGAAGTTTGGGTATGTCCGGCACCGAAACCGGAAAGCTTGTGGAGGTGCTCCACAGGTGCTGCAAAACCTGATGCAACATGAAACCGATGAACCACGGCTGTTGACCTAGGGCGGCTCGTCGTACCATTGGTCAATTCTCCCTTCCTCCGCACTTACCATGGCAACTAAAAAGCTCGACCTTGTGCTCTTCGGCGCAACAGGATTTACCGGGACGCAAACGCTCAAGCATCTTGTTCAGTACGTACCTGCCGGTTTCAAGTGGGGGATTGCGGGGCGCAGTCTGGAGAAGCTGGAAGCGTTGCTTCCGCTCTGTGCGGACGGCGCGTCGCAGCCCGTCATTCGACTTGCCGATAGCACCGATGCTGCGAGCGTTGACAAGCTGGTCGCGTCTACTCGCGTTCTCATTCAGCTGGCTGGGCCGTATGGAAAAAATGGTGCGGTGTTTGTGTCGGCTGCGGCAAAACACGGCACCCACTACCTCGACCTGACCGGCGAAATTGGCTGGGTTGCGCAGATGATCGAACGGCATCAGGCGGCGGCGATTGAATCGAAGGCGAAGATCATTCCGGTGTGTGGTTTTGAGGCGCTGCCTTTTGACATGGCGGCGCTACTCATTGCGTCGCGACTAAAGGAAGTGAGCGGCGAACGCGCGGTTTCGGTTGAAGTGATCAACCAGTTCACCGGGCCGCCTGCATTCCGGCCGCGCGATATTTTGTCCGGCGGCACGATGGCCTCAATCAAGGCGATGCTGGAAGAGGGCGCGGGGGCGGCGCTCACGGACCCGGCGGCGCTGGTGACTGATTATGCAATCGCCTCGCACGTTCGAGCGAGTAGTCGATACGACTTTCACGCTCGTTTCGACAACGAAATGGGTGCGTGGCTTGCACCTACCGTACCTGCACCATTCGTTAATCCGCCGGTGGTTTATCGTTCGATCAGCTTGCTTGCGAGGCTCAAGAATTCGCCATTTGCAAGCGATTGTCATTATGAGGAGGCGATGTCAACGCGCGGTATGGCTCCGTTCGCGCTGGGTCAGCGCGTGGTCGCCGAAATGCTCGCACGCAGTTTCAACGCGATGGCGAAATCAATAGACAGGGATCGTGCGCTGGATCAGCTGGGTCGCGCGGCGATCATGCAATTGATGGACTGGATCGGGCCGAAGCCGGGCGAAGGTCCCAGCGAGAAGCATCTCGAAGAATCGGGCTACACGCTGCGGATGAAAGCGACGGCTGCAAGTGGCACCGTTGTTCTTGGTCGCGCAACCGCGCAGGGTCATCCCGGCTATCGATCAACTGCGATGCTGATTGCGGAGGCGGGTCTGTTGCTCGCGGGCGCTGGTGCTCCGGGCTGTGCGGGGCTGCCCCGACGGACAGGTTTTCTAACCCCGGCGACTGCGTTCGGTGTGGGTTCGCAGTCGGCTTGGTCGCGAGCTCAGATGGTGTTTGAGTTTGATCAGTGATTGATCGGGATAGAAGTGGCCGCTATTTCGGTCGCCCCTCAGCAATGTCCAGATACTCCCAGGCATCATGCCCAATCGGGTGCTGCTTGTAGCCCATAAACCATGGTTGCTCAACGTAGTACTGCACGTCGTGCCACGGTGCAATCCACGGGGCGTAGTATTTGACGATGTCCTCCATCTCGAGAATCAGCCGATTCCGCGCGGGGCTGTCCGGCATGGCGTGAACCTTTTCGTAGCGCTCATCCATGTCCTTGAACTGGAAGCGTGCGTAGTTTTCGCCGCCGGTTTGCGCGGTGGCGCTGATCAGCATCTGGAAGAAATTTTCAGCATCGGGATAGTCGGCGTTCCAGCCTTCGCGAGTCATCTTACCCTGACCCAGGCGCGCGGCCTTGCGCATGTCCGGCGTCTTTTGCGTTTCGACGGCGAGGCGAATGCCGATGGCGTCCATGGATTTTTTCCACAACTCCGCCAGCTGTCGCTCTATCCCCGAAGTACGCGCGATGTACGGAATCGTTAGAGGGGATCCGTCGGGCATGTCGCGGTAGCCGTCGCCATCGCGATCTTTGTACCCGAAGCGATCGAGCAGCGCTTTTGCGAGCGCCGGGTCGTACTCATGCACTCGTGGGCGCTTTGGGTCGTGGCCGACGACTCCGGGCGGCGTGATGCCTTTGCCGGGAATTCCGTCGCCCTGAAACACAATGCGAATTTGCTCGTCAAGCGGATAGCCCAACGAGATGGCGCGACGCAGGGCGATCTTGTCCTTCGTGTAACCGCCGGTGGTCGGATCGTTCATGTTGAACATCGTGTACCAGACGTTTGGCTTCATGCGCGGAAACAATCGAATGCCTTGCTTCGCGTACTCCGGCTTGAGTTTTCCTTCGGATTTTGCGACGTTCGACATGGAGGCGGGCAAGATCGGCAGATAGTCATGCTGGCCGGATAGAAACGCGAGCCACGCGGCTTGCCCTTCCTCGATGGCGTACACCTCGATCCGTCCGATGGCGGGCACCGGTTTGCCACGCATCGCTTTGATCTGCGCCTGATCTTCCGGTGCGTCGGATGTCCAGTCCCAGGTGAGCTTGCGGAATTTTGGATTTGCAACAAGCACCGTCTTGCTGCCGCGCTGATACTCGCTGCGCAACAGTTGGTACGCGCCTGTGCCGACCGGATGACTTCCGATGTCCTGACCGTACGCATCAACCACTTCGCGTGCAGTTGCGCCAGTGCTCGGCATGGCGAGCATGTAGGCAAAGTTGTAGTCCGGCACTTTGAGGCGGATGCGCAGCGTGTAGCGATCAACGAGCTCAAGCCCTGCCATCGGTGAGTCGTAGTCAAACTTGCCAGTTTTGGTCGCAGCGGCGCGCGCCTCGTCGCCGCCGACGATCTTGCCTTCCACGAGAAACAGCCACGGCGATTTCACGTTCGGATCGAGCAGGCGTTTGAGCGAATACGCGTAGTCAGCGGCCGTCAGCTCTCGCGGCACACCTTTGAACGCGGCGTCGTCGGCGAAGTAGATGCCCTTTTGTACTTTGCACAGAAACGTCGCGCCGTTGTCGCTGATCGTAGGCAAAGCTTCCAGCGTGCGCGGCACCAGCTTTGCGGGCCGCGCAAGATAGTGGTACGCCAGCATCGGTTCGTTGATGCGCTCGGTGATCGTCTGTGACGACTCGTCTGAGGCGAATGCGTTGTCGTAGCTGGTTTCGGCGGTGGAGGACGAAAGACGCAGCGTTTTGCTGGCGTCGGCGGCGTAAGCAGGCGTCATTAGCATCGCAGCGCTGGTGGCGCCCATTGCCGAGAAGCGCAGCAGTTTGTTGGCGAACTTCATCATCGTTACAAATACTTTGGGGGTTTGCTTCGCAGTCTATTTGAATGCGAGGGGATACTTGCAGGATCGACTCTGCCGCGACCCAGAAGTGCCCATGGCAGGTCGCGGCAGAGCGACGCCGACAGCTGTGTCCGTGCCTGAAGGAAAATCACATCATGGACCCCATCGTCTCGCAAACTCTCTCCAACACGCAAACCGTCATTGAAATCGCGGCAACCGCTGCGTTTGCGCTCTCTGGCGTGATCGAGGCCGCGCGCAAACGAATGGACGCAGTGGGCGTGACGGTGGTGGCCTGTCTCGCGGCGTTTGGCGGTGGCACGCTGCGCGATATCCTGCTCGACCGTCGGCCGTTTTTCTGGGTCGCGCATGCCTGGTACATGTGGGCGGTGTTGGCTCTGTGCGTGGCGGCGATGCTGATGCTGCGCTCGAAGCATTTCAAGGTGACCGAGCGCGCGATGTTGTGGCCCGACGCGCTAGGGCTTGGCCTGTTCGCCGCGAGCGGAACGCAAATCGCGATGGGCGCACACATGCCGTCGTTGATCGCGGTGCTGATGGGCGTGGTCACGGCGGTGTTCGGCGGGGTTTTGCGCGACGTCGTCTGCAACGAAATTCCCTCGGCGTTTCGCGACCATCGGCCCTACGCAGTGTGGGCGTTTTTGGGCGGCTGGGTGGTGATCGGAGCAGAGGCTTGCGCGCTGTCGCCAACGATCGCGCTTGGCGCTGGAGCGCTTGTTGCCACGGCGTTCCGGCTGCTTGCAATTCACCTCGACTGGCGGCTTCCGGCGTGGCAGTCAGGATGAACAGCTTTTTGCTGTAAGCTCCACTGCATATGGGGTACTGGCGCTTTTAGTCAAATATCGAGTAAGACCGTTTGTCATGTCTAGCCCAGATTCAGCGGTCGTTACAGCCAAAAGCTGATCGAACACATCGGCAGCAAAACTTTAGTGGATTTATCGGCGTTTCCCTGAATTTCTTGACGCGAATACCGCGCTTTGTCAGCAAAAAGGTTCTGCTATCAGTTTTCGTACCGCTTCGATTACTGCGTCTGGCTGATCGCGCTGGGGTGAATGGCCGCAGTTTGCGAACTTGAGAAGGCGCGCTTGCGGCAGCGCCTCGGCGATGCGATCAATCTGCGCCATCGTCCCGTATTCATCATCCATACCCTGAATCGCAAGCACGGGACAGGTGATTTGCGGCAACAGTGACTCGATGTTCCACGTGCGGAACGCGGGGTTGAGCCAGATGTTGTTCCAGCCCCAAAACGCCGAGTCGACGTCGTCGTGAAAGCGCGCGAGTTTTGATTTGAGCGGCGTCGTCAGGTAAGCCTCGCGCGTCTTTGCGATGCTGGTGACGGAAATGTCCTCAACGAAAGTGTGCGGCGCGAGCGCGATCACGCCCGCAACTTCACTGGGAATCATTGCCGCGTGAATCAACGCAATTGATCCGCCGTCGCTGTGGCCGAATAGCCAGGGTGATGTATCGACATGCAGCGCCCGAAGCAGCGCCGGCAACACCCCTCTTGCCTGAACGTGCATGAAATCAACGCCCCAGTGCTCGTCGGTAGTCCGCATCGTTGATCGGCCATAGCCGGGCCGCGAATACACGAGTCCACGAGCGCCTGCGGCATTGCAAAGGGCAGCAGGAAAGTCGCGCCACATGGCAACCGAGCCGAGGCCTTCGTGCAGAAAGACGATCAGCGCCGCATTCGGGTCGTCGCTGCCAACGTAGGCATACTCAATGTCTATTGCACGGCCAGCCGCCCGGATTCCAACGATCTGACTCATCAGCGATGGGTACGCAATTTTTCCGACTCGCGCAAACGGAAGCGCTGAATCTTCCCGGTAGCCGTCTTCGGCAACTCAGTGACAAAATCCAGCTGCCGCGGATATTTGTGCGGCGCCAGTCGGGCCTTGACAAACGCCTTTAATTCGTCGGCCATCGCGTCGTTGGCAAGCGCCGGGTCCTTCAAAACCACAAATGCTTTGGACCGCGTGAGCCCGCTTTCATCGTCGACGCCAATCACCGCCGATTCGAGCACCGCCGGGTGCTGCATGAGCGTCGATTCCACCTCGAAGGGCGACACATATTGGCCGCTCACTTTAAGCATGTCGTCGCTGCGACCTGCGTAGACGTAATAGCCGTCGGCGTCGCGGAAATATTTGTCGCCGCTCTTGGTCCATGCGCCGCGAAATGTTTCGTTGGTTTTGCTGCGATTGCCCCAGTACATGAGCGCTGACGACGGGCCGCTAATGAAGAGCTCGCCGACCTCGTCGCTGCCTGTGAGTACAGTACCGTTTTCGTCGCGCAGCTCCACTGCGTAACCGGCTACGGCTTTGCCCGTCGTGCCGTAACGCACCTCAGTCGGACGGTTCGACAGGAAGATGTGCAGCATTTCAGTCGACCCAATGCCGTCGATGATTTCCGCGCCAAATCTGGCAGTAAATTTTTCGCCAATCTCTCGCGGCAGAGCTTCGCCGGCGGAGGAGCACAAACGCAACGCAACCTGCTTCCGAGTGGGAAGGTTCGGTGATGCAAGCATGCCGGCATAGCCCGTCGGCGCGCCAAAAAATACGGTGGGTTTCAGCTCGGTGAATCGCTTGAAGCAGGCGTCCGGCGTGGGTCGTTCCGCCATCAGGATGGTCGTCGCGCCGACCGAGAGCGGGAACGAAAGCGCGTTGCCGAGCCCGTAGGCAAAAAACAGTTTTGCCGCCGAGAAGCAGACATCCTTTTCGGTCAATCCGAGGACTGGCTGTGCGTAGAGTTCCGCCGTCCAGTACAGATTGCCGTGGCTGTGTACGGTGCCTTTCGGCCGACCCGTGGAGCCAGACGAATACAGCCAGAAACCGGGTTCGTCAGCGGCCGTGTCGGCAGGGCCCGCAGCCGGTGTCGCGTCCGCGATCCATGCGTCGAAATCGACGGTGTTCGCGGCTGTCTCGTTGCCGCGAGACACGATGATCTGTTTGACTTCATGCGGCGCATTTGCCATCGCCGCCCGCAACGCAGGCAGCAACGCGGCTGACACAATTGCGACTTGCGCGCGACTGTGCGCAAGCATGTAGGCGTAATCATCGGCGGTAAGCAATGTGTTGACTGCCACTGGCGTGGCCCCTGCGTACAGCGCTCCCAGAAACGCGACCGGCCAGTCGTTGCAGTCATGCATCAGCAGCAGCACGCGCTCTTCGCGGCGTACGCCCATTGAGGCCAGCCCCGAGGCGCAGCGTCGAACCCCGTCTTCGAGGGCGGCAAACGTCAACGTGCCCTGATCATCGATATACGCAAATTTTTCGCTGCGCCCGGCGTTCAGCGCAATCAGGTGTTGCGCGAAATTGAATCGCTCCGGTAGAGCTCTGCTGGCGCGAGTAGCGGTCATTTCGGTTTCCCTGCGTGCATCACGCGAAAGGAGGTTGAATTCGGACGGTCTTTACATGAAAATGCTGGATAACGCATTTTCAGAGTACGCAATATAATGCATTTATGTTGGTTCGCGTCACGTCCCACATCATTCAGCGGCTGCCGCGCCCTGGCTCCGTGATTCATGCGCCGCGTTGACCCGGAAATCATGGCGACCGACGAACGTGATCCATTTCTTGTCGCGCTCGGCGAACGTGTGCGAACGCTGCGCGCCCGCAAGGGGCTCACGCGGCGTGATCTGGCGCTGGCTTCTGACGTGTCGGAGCGCCATCTGGCAAGTCTGGAAGGTGGCGTCGGGAACGCGTCGGTACTGATTTTGCGGCAGGTCGCCAGCGCGCTCGATAGTCAGCTCGCGGAGTTGCTTGGAGACGAAACGACCGCCTCTCCAGAATGGCTGTTGATTCGTGATTTGCTGCGACATCGCACTGACGATGATTTGCGTCGGGGGCGTATGGCGCTGTCGGAAATCTACGGTGAGGCCGGCAGCCAGTCGGCGCGCTCGCGACACATTGCCTTGATTGGTTTGCGCGGTGCGGGAAAATCCTCACTGGGGCTGCGACTGGCCGAGACGCTTGACGTGGCCTTTGTTGAGCTCAATCGCGAGATTGAACGTGTCTCTGGCTGTGGTCTTGCGGAAATTCACAATCTGCTTGGGCCCAATGCGTATCGCCGTTACGAAAAACGTGCACTGGAGGAGACGCTGCAGCTCTATCCCGACGCGGTAATCGCAACGCCGGGCGGCATTGTCTCCGATGCGTCAACGTTCAACTTGCTGTTGTCAAACTGCTTCACTGTGTGGCTTAAGGCCTCGCCAGAGGAGCACATGAACCGTGTGATTGCGCAGGGCGATCTACGACCGATGGCGGCGACCGGAAGTACGGAAGCGATGGAGGACTTGAAGCGCATTCTTGCTGGACGCGGCGCGTTTTATGGCAAGGCGGATGTCGCGATTGAAACCTCGGGAAAGTCGCTGGACGAGTCTTTCTCGGCGCTACTCGTGACGGTTCAGAGCGAGGCCAGCAAGACGCGAAATACGCAGTAAACTGCATTTATCCGCTTGACGTCGTCGATTAACTGCATAATAATGCGTTTCTTAGCCATTCATCCAGCGCATCAGGACACCCAATGACCGTCTCCGCCGTTATGGCTTCCGAAGTCTCCGAGCCGCCTGCTGCGGTGCCGGCGCGCATCGACTACCGCACCGAACCGTCTCGTTATCGCCATTGGTCGCTCGCATTTAACGGCGCAATTGCCACGCTCGCGATGAACGTTGACGAAAACGCGGGCCTCAAACCGGGCTACAAGTTGAAGCTCAACAGTTACGATCTTGGTGTGGATATCGAACTGCACGATGCGATCAACCGCATTCGCTTCGAACATCCAGAAGTGCGCACGGTGGTGATGACCAGTACCCGGGATCGCATTTTTTGTTCGGGTGCAAACATCTTCATGCTCGGCGTTTCCAGTCACGGCTGGAAGGTGAATTTTTGCAAATTCACCAATGAAACGCGCAATGGACTGGAGGATTCCAGCAAGTATTCCGGCCTCAAGTTTTTGGCGGCGGTCAACGGCGCGTGTGCCGGTGGTGGCTATGAGCTGGCGCTGGCGTGCGACGAGATTTTGCTGATCGACGATCGCTCGTCGTCGGTGTCGTTGCCCGAGGTGCCATTGCTCGGCGTGTTGCCGGGCACGGGCGGCTTGACGCGGGTAACGGACAAGCGACATGTGCGGCATGATCTGGCCGATATTTTCTGCACGACGACCGAGGGCGTGCGCGGTCAAAAGGCGAAAGACTGGCGGCTGGTCGATGACATCGCCAAGCCTGCGGTGTTTGCATCGAGAGTCCGTGAACGCGCGCTGCAACTGGCTGCCGGGAGCGATCGGCCTGCGGACGGCAAGGGCATAACGCTCTCTCGCGTGGAGCGAATGGACGAACCGAATGCGCTTCGCTATGCCAACGTTACCGTTGAGATTGATCGCGCAAAACGAAATGCAACTTTCACACTAAAGGCGCCAACAGCCGGACTGCCCGAAAGCATCGAGGATATCGTCGCTGCAGGTGTTAACTGGTGGCCGCTCGCGATGGCGCGTGAGCTTGATGACGCGATCCTGTCGATGCGCACCAACGAGCTGGACATCGGCATCTGGATTCTGAAAACCGAGGGCGATGCGGCGGCTGTCCTCGCCAGTGACGTGACGCTCATGAAGCACAAGGATCACTGGCTCGTTCGTGAAACGATTGGTCTCATCCGTCGTACTTTCTCGCGCATCGATGTGTCGTCGCGCAGCCTGTTTGCGCTGATCGAATCGGGTTCTTGCTTTGTCGGTAGTTTCCTCGAGCTCGCGCTCGCCTGCGACCGTACTTACATGCTCGCGCTTCCAGATGACACAGACCATGCGCCGACGATCACGGTGTCGGAAGTCAACTTCGGAATGTTCCCGATGGCGACGGGACAATCGCGCCTCGCGCGTCGGTTTTACGAAGAAGTGCCCGTCGTTGAAGCGGTGCGCGCAATGGCGGGAAAGCCGCTGGATGCGGATACCGCATTCGCACTTGGTCTCGTCACCTCCGCGCCTGATGACATTGACTGGGCGGACGAGGTTCGGATCGCGCTCGAAGAACGCGCCGCCATGTCGCCAGACGCATTGACCGGCATGGAAGCGAACCTGCGTTTCAATGGCACCGAGAACATGGTGACCCGCGTATTCGGGCGTCTCACTGCGTGGCAGAACTGGATTTTTCAGCGGCCTAATGCGGTCGGAGAAAAAGGTGCGCTGAAGCTCTATGGCAAAGGCGAAAAGACACAGTTTGATTTCAATCGCGTTTAAGGTCCAACCCCACAAGCCGCAGGGAGGGCACCGCCCGCCCTGCGTTAAGACGTTACAAGTTTTTCTCTGCATCGAGATTTTTAGGAAGTACCCATGCAAACCGGCATCAATTACAGCGAAAAAATCCCCAACAACGTCAACCTGTCGGAGGACAAGACGCTGCAACGTGCGCTTGAGCACTGGCAGCCGAATTACCTCTCGTGGTGGAACGATATGGGACCCGAAGGCGCGATGCAGCATGACGTGTATTTGCGCACTGCGGTGAGCGTGGATCCGGGCGGATGGGCGCAGTTCGGCCACGTGAAAATGCCAGATTACCGTTGGGGCATTTTCATGAACCCAAAGGAAGAGGGCCGCACCATCGGCTTTGGCGAGCACAAAGGCGAAGCCGCGTGGCAGGACGTGCCGGGCGAACACCGCGCAAACCTGCGTCGCATCATTGTGACGCAGGGCGACACCGAGCCGGCATCCGTTGAGCAGCAACGCCACCTCGGCCTCACCGCGCCGTCAATGTATGACTTGAGAAACCTCTTTCAGATCAACGTCGAAGAAGGCCGTCACTTGTGGGCGATGGTTTATCTGCTGCACAAACACTTCGGTCGCGATGGTCGGGAAGAAGCCGATGCGCTGCTGCAACGCAATTCTGGCGACGCAGACAATCCCCGAATCCTTGGCGCGTTTAACGAGAAGACGCCCGACTGGCTGGCATTTTTCATGTTCACGTATTTCACTGATCGCGACGGCAAATTTCAGCTCTGCGCCTTGGCTGAAAGCGCGTTTGATCCGCTCGCGCGCACGACGAAATTTATGCTCACTGAAGAGGCGCATCACATGTTCGTCGGTGAGAGCGGCATCTCGCGCGTTGTTGCCCGCACGGCCGCGGTGATGAATGAGCTCAAGACTGACGATCCCGCAAAAATTCGTGCGGCTGGTGTGATTGATCTGGAGACGGTTCAGCGCTATTTGAATTTCCACTACAGCGTGACGATTGATCTGTTCGGCGCGGACGAATCGAGTAACGCAGCGATCTTCTACAACTCCGGCTTGAAGGGGCGCTTTGAAGAAACCAAGCGCGCCGATGATCACCAGTTGCAGGGCCAGACTTATGGCGTGCTCGCGGTTCAAAACGACACACTGGTTGAGCGCCAGGTGCCGATGTTGAACGGCCTGAACGAAGTGCTGCGTGATGATTACATCAAGGACTCAGTGGGTGGCGTCGGACGCTGGAACAAGGTGCTGGAGAAGGCAGGCATTGCTTTCCGCCTGAAAGTGCCGCACAAGGCGTTTAATCGCAAGATTGGCATGCTCGCCGGATTGAAAATAAGCCCTGACGGACGAGTGCTGTCTGAGGTTGAATTTGCCGCGAACGAGAAGCACTGGCTGCCGTCGGCTGAGGATCGTGCTTTCGTCGCTTCACTCATGCACCGCGTCGTCGAACCCGGTAAATTCGCGAACTGGATTGCACCGCCGGTGATGGGAATTAATCGCCAGCCGGTGGATTTCGATTACGTGCGGTTTAACTAAGGTTATTTCGGACGGCGTTGCCGCCTGCATAACTCGGCGCGCTCGAACAAACAAACAGACAGACTTCGCGGTGCTTGTCTGCTGTTCAGCGTACCTGATGCAAACCTGTTCATTTAAGTGTTTTTTGCAGGCACGGGCTTAACCGCGCTCCCTGGCTGAACGAACAGTATCGAAACCAGATGTCCGTTTTGGGAATCACTATGACTGTTGGAACCGAAGTCCTGAAACAACACCTCATCGACCCCGAAATCTGCATTCGCTGCAACACCTGCGAAGACACGTGCCCGGTCGATGCGATCACGCATGATTCGCGCAATTACGTGGTGGACGCGGATATTTGCAATCACTGCATGGCCTGCATTTCGCCGTGTCCGACCGGCTCGATTGACAACTGGCGAACGGTGTTGCGGGCGGCGGCTTATCCGACCGCTGATCAATTGACGTGGGATGAATTACCGAAGGAAATTCCGCTCGCGGAGTTGCCCGCAGATGCGCTGGCCGCGGCGGCAGAACTCGACAACGTCACGGCTGGCGATCGGCAAACGAACGCGGCAGACGCGAGCCTCGGTTCGGTCGTCGCTCCGGCTTCCGCCTCCCCTCCCGCCGTCAATCTCCACGGTATCAAAAATGCCATCACCGCGACGGTCAGCGGCAATTTTCGTGTCACCCAACTCGGTACCGAAAGCGACACGCATCACATCGTGCTCGACTTTGGCAGTGCGCACTTTCCGGTGCTTGAAGGGCAATCGCTCGGCATCATTCCGCCCGGTGTTGATGCGCAGGGCCGCGCGCATCACGCGCGTCAGTACTCCATCGCCAACCCGCGCGATGGCGAGCGACCCGGCTACAACAATGTCTCCCTGACGGTGAAACGGGTGACGACTGATCATGACGGCAAACCGGTTCGTGGCGTCGCGTCGAACTATGTTTGCGATCTGAGAAAAGGCGATGTGGTGCAGGTGATCGGCCCTTTTGGCGCGACCTTCCTGATGCCCAATCACGCGCCGAGCAACATTCTGATGATTTGCACCGGCACCGGCAGTGCGCCGATGCGTGCAATGACTGAGCGACGTCGCCGCCTGCGCCTCGCGGGCACCGACAACGGCGGAAAACTCATGCTGTTCTTCGGCGCGCGCTCGCAGCAGGAGTTGCCGTATTTCGGCCCGCTGATGAATCTGCCGAAGGATTTCATCGACATCAACTTCGCGTTCTCCAGAGCCCAAGGCGAGCCGAAGCGCTACGTGCAGGATGTGATGCGTCAACGTTCAGACGCCGTCGCAGCGCTGTTAAAGGACGGCAATACCCACATTTATGTTTGTGGGCTCAAAGGCATGGAAGCGGGCGTGCTCGACGCGCTGCGCGACACAGCCGTGATGCATGGCCTTGACTGGCCGCAACTGCATGGCGGCCTGAAGCGCGAGGGACGTTTGCACCTCGAGACTTATTAAGGCGATCCCGTCGCCAGGCGGGTTGCCGAGGTAGCCCAAGTTACGGCCATTGAGCGGCCGCAGCGCCTTGAAAGGTGCCCCAGCGACCGCACCCCGCGCGACAAATCAATACCGCAACGTACCGTCGCGCGTGATCACCGCAATGTCGGTCCAGGATCCGCCCACATTTGATTTGCTGAAGTCGACTATAAAGTCTCCAAACACCATTGGGCCCATGTCGCGCATCGCGCTGCGCAGCGCCTGCGGTGTGGTGCGCCCGTTGGCCGTCTTGATGGCCTGCGCAAGGATGCGCGCACACAGGTAGCCTTCGAAGTGAAACGGCGTGTAGTTTTTAACTTCGGGCGCGTGCGCCACCATGACCGCCTGAAAGTCACGCTGGATCTGCGTGATGCGTGAGCGCGGATTCGGGTAGGTCTGCACGATACCAACGCCAAGCGCATGTTCCTTGCCCGCAATCTTCGTAATCAGCTCAGGCGTCGCATAGGAGAGCGTGTAAATTTGCTGGCGAACGCCAGCGGTGCGCAATTGGGCGATGCTGTCAGCGCTGAATTTCGGGGTGCCGATGACAACGACCGCATCGAGGTCGCTCTGCTTTGCCACCTCTTTGGTAGCCGCAGTGATAGCGGGTAGCTCCTGGCTTGACATGACCGAAGTCACGCGCATTCCGCCCACTTTTTCGGCGATGGCCTTGACGTTGGCAAGTCCGACGACGCCAATCGGTAAATCGTGATGCAGCACCATCAGTTTCTGCAGGTTGAGCACTTTGGCGTGCATCACCACGCGTTCGAGTTGTTTTGCGTCGCCCGCCCGCACGTGAAACAAGTACGGGTGGCCCGGCGAGCGAAGGGCATCAGAACCCGGGATCGCATTAATAACAATAACGCCGGCGTCGTCGAACAATTGTTCCTTGAGCGCCTTGCCAAGCACAGCGGACCCGATCGGCGAAAGCAGCGCAACATACTTTTTCGCCGACTTCACCACTTCGAG
>JAYWHV010000106.1:0-4427 GCA_043777615.1 Burkholderiales bacterium
CGCGGCTTTTGGGTCAGCAGTTGGGGCCGGTACGGCAACGTGGTCGGCTGCGACGTGACCGTTATGCCCCAGTCGGCATCGCCCTCACCGCTGCCCGACGACATGCGCGCGTTGTTGCGGAAGAAATAGGTGGCGGCTACGGCAAGGTATTCGCGGTTTTGATCCTTTCTCGGGCAGCGCTCGAGCGAGAAGCGGAAGCCCGGAGCCATCGTGCGCACTGTAGTGTGTCCCTGGCAGCGTTCGAATTCGGCCTGTAAGCCTTGCAAGCCCGTTGTGGCGTAGTTTTCACCGTCAGCCACTTTGACATAGCCACCCGGCCATTCGTAGTGCTGGTATCGGTCATGCGAATGGCCCAGTGGATTGGTGCGCTTTACGGCCAAGTCTGCCTTTGGGTGCTCGAAGTCGTAGTCGTCCGAGAAGTATTCTCCGGAGTCAATTTCTTCGCGCAACAACCAGCTGTTGAAGTGCTCTTCGTCGGCCACGGTGGCGGCATCCGCACCGTAGTACTTGATCGAAGGCTTTCCTGCCAGGGGCTGGTGCTGCGACATGTCGTCAATCATGACCAGCGTATGCGAACCTTCGGCATGCTGGAAGTAGAAGTAGATGCCCTCTTCTTCCATGAGCCTCATGACGAAGTTCATGTCGGTTTCCTGGTATTGAACGCAGTAGTCCCAGGCGCGATAAGTCCGCGTCAGCTTTTTCGTGAGCGGATATCCGTAGATGCTCAGTACTTCGGTGACGATGTCAGGCACTGTCTTGAACTGAAAAATTTTGCAATCACTGCGGCGACTGGCGATCCACAGCCAGGGGCGAAGTTTGGCGGTGTACACCAGATGCTCGCCTTCGCGCCCAGCGCTTGCGAACCGGGTGCAGATCCCGTTGAATGGGCGCACGCCAGCGCCTTTCTCGGTCTCAACTTTGAGCGTGAAGTCCTTGCCAAGAACGGCTTTGGCCTGCAGGCCGGATTGTTTGCTGTGCAACACCACGTCTAGCTCAAACGGGATCGACAACGCTTCGGTACCCGTCATTTGGCGAAACCACACTGCGTCTCCTAGCGGTGTGGTGATATCGACCAGGCGTTCGTTTCCCATTTAAATTGTCCTCATCGTGATGGGTGTCAGGGTGCGCATTAGTGAATTCGCTTTCACCAGTGCTTGACCTTGAGATAGTTTTCGGCGTTGGCGCTGAGTGCAGAGTAAGTGGAGGCGAGTGTTGCCAGGTGCAGCGCGCCTTTTGCCCGGTCAGACAGCGAATCGGGCGAAATCGCCTCGACCACATAACCCTGACCGGCGGCGAGCACCATGTCGCAAAAGTGAAAGCTGTTTTCGGTGGTGTCGGCCCTCCACTGCGCAGCGGCCAGACCTTTGAGTTGATCCCAGACGCGCATCATGCGGCCTTCGTCAAGGTTTGCGAAGCTCCAGATGTGTGGCGTATCGCCGCCTTCGGCCTTGATATCGTCAGCCAGTGTCGCGGTCTTCGACCCAATGGCGCGCTTCTCGCCCGGCTTCAACGCCCGGACACTCATATATGCACCACCTGATGGGCTCAAGATGTTGAGCGAAGCAAACCCCGGGCCGTGCCCGTTGGATCGCGAAGGGTGCCAAATGCGAAGTGTGACCATATGACGAAGTGCGCAATATGCGGTTAACGCGGGGGGCCGATGGAAAATTTAGCCATGCACAGCTAAGGACGGAGTGCGGGCTGCAAACACGACATTTACGCCGGCATTTGCGGACATATTCGCCGCATGTCCGGACACCAGAAATCAGGCCCGAACCACCCGCTGCGCCAGCCATTTTCCGGACGGCAATCGCACCACATCAAAACGCATGGTGTCGCCAATTTCCACAAAGTCAAAGCCGGGCGCGACGACGTGCCCGGCGAGGAATTGCACATCACCACGCCCATCTTTCCGAGTGATCATGCCGTAGCCGTTGGCAAGCGATTTCACGGTTCCTGATATCGCGTTTGCAGCGAAAGAATCATCCTGAGCGGACGCACCTTGCGGCGCGGTTTTGGGTTCGTCACCCGCCGCAACCGGCATCGGCTTGAACAGCGCCGAAACTGGTGAGACCTGATAATCCTGTCGAGCCCGATCGCGCAGGTCGATGACACGGTCGCCGGAGACGACCACCTTGCCAGCCGCGGGCAGCAACAGCTCGAACAGTTGCAGCGAGCGCGCTTCGAGTTTCTGGCGCAGCGGCTGCCACTGCATTTGCGATCCGACGGTCACGACGACATCCGGCCCGCAAATCGCCGCGGACTCAGCGGCATCGAGCGCCAGACCGGCACCCATGTCCTCTGCGTTGATGTGCGGCGTCGCGCAAACGGTGAACCCTGCCGCCACTGCTTCGCCGTCACCGGGATTGGCTTTGGCGCGACACCAGCGCTGATCGACCAGATCGGTTTGTTCAAGCGTGAAGCCGAGTTGCGAACCGACGATAAGCCGCGCGTAATCCTGCAATCCGCACAGTGACCACGGTCGCTCAATCGGTGCGAATTCTGCGAGCGCCGCAGCGTCCTGTTGCCAGCGTTGACCGTTGACGACAAGGCTGATGGAACAGCGTTTTTCCGAGATGACCGACATGTACTCCCCCGCTTTTCAAGTTCAACAGCATTATCAGCCAAATCCGAGCCCGAACAAAGTAGCGCGGTGTCGCAATCGAATGCGTAACCCGACTGTGCTGACACCGCATTCACTGTTCGCGATGTCGCCCGAATTCAGACTATTTTATTTTTAACAGCTTTTTGCTGAAATACCCAATGCATTGGGGCTATATGCGCTTTTCGCGTTAAATCGACAATACACGATATTCGACTGTAGCCCCTATTAAAAGGTAGTTTCATCAAAAAGCTGTTAAGACAAGTCGCAGTAAAAAATCACTTCAAGACAAATACCAGCACAGCAATGACGATCAGTGCCACGCCTATTGCCGCGACGATTTTGACGCCGTTGCCTGCGGGTGTGGCCTTCTGATAATCGAGCGCCTTCCCGCGTAAATCGGCAATAGATGCCGGCGTCGCGGCCGAACTTGCGGGAGCGACCGCAGGCGCAATTGGTTGAGCGAGCAGCGCGTCCACCACCTCGGCACTGAGTGCGACGGCCTGCGACGTTCGCTCCGTTGGAGCAGGCTGTGTTTTGCGCTGCGCCACCCAGCCGAGCGCCGTGCGAAATTCCGCCATGCTTTTGAAGCGATCAATCGCTCGCAAGGACAGCGCCTTCGCGACGGCCGCTGCAAACGCGGGTGAATACATGTTTTGTGGTGCAACCGCCGCCAGCGGCGGCATCGAATCACGCACGATGCGGGTGGTCGCGGGGGTTGGCGGCTGTCCGGTCACCAAAAAATAAATGACGGCGCCGAGCCCGTAAACATCGGTCCAGCGTCCCTGCTCCATACTGCCGTCTTCAACGTACTGCTCGATCGGGGCGAAGCCGGGCTTGAGGATGGTGGTCAGCGCCTGAGTCATCCCGCCCAGCACCTGTCGCGCCGCGCCCAGATCCAGCAGCACGGTCTCCCCTGCGGCCATCACAAGAATGTTGTCTGGCGAAATATCGCGATGAATGACGCGGTGTGCGTGCAGCTCGGCGACCGCGTCAAACACGGGCGACATCCATGCCTGAATCTGCGCTTCTGCCGGTCGCGTCGTCATTCGCATACGAACCTCGCGCAGGGTCTTGCCCGGGTAGTACTGCATGGCCATGTAAGCGGTGTCATTTTGTTCCCACGCCTGATGCACCGCGACCAGCCCTGGATGGGCGAACTCGGCCAACAGATTGGCCTCACGCAGAAAGCCTTTCAACCCATGCGAATATGCGTTGGCCATCTCGGTTGAAAGCGGAACCACCCTGCCGTCGGCGATCCGCCCAGCGATGGCGGTCGGCAAGAATTCCTTGATCGCAACCGTGCGATTGGTGCGCGTATCCCGAGCCAGGTACACGACGCCAAAGCCGCCCTGACCGATCAGCCCCGTCACGGCGTAATGAGAAAGCAGCGTGCCCGCAGGCAGCGCGTCAATGGTGGTGGGTGCGGACTGGCTCATGACCAATAAGGTTAACTAAAAAAGCAAGCCGCACCAAACGTGGCAACCACTGACAGGACTTGAAACCACCCCGCAGTGTGACAAAGAGTCGACAAAACACGCCGCATTGAGGCTCCGTCACGTTTTCGTAACGCATTTCGTCTTTATGTTTGTCGGCTTAAACGCCATAATGAGCAGGTTTTCCGTGACTCGGCCCTGATGGATACACCGTCCCAGCAAAACCTCAATCAACTGCCTATCGGCTCAACGCTGGGCGACTTCACCATTTCCGGGATCGTCGGCGAGGGTGGCTTCGGCATTGTTTACCTGGCCTATGAGGCGGCGCTGGATCGCGTGGTCGCGATCAAGGAATATCTCCCGTCTTCGATCGCAGGTCGCACCGGCAA
>JAYWHV010000107.1:0-16027 GCA_043777615.1 Burkholderiales bacterium
AGCAGGCGGCACCCCAAATCGTGCAGCAAGGCAATATTGCAACTTACAACGTCGCTCTTGTCCTTTAACACTGCTTCGTCCAATTCGAATTCGATCTGAGAGAAGTCGACACCGTGCAAGTCAACAAGCGCATAAATTTCATCGGGTAAGGCCACGCGCTGAAGACTTCGCAACGAAAGGTTCATGGCCACAGGAATGATGATCCCGTCAGCAGCGAGAAGCGCAAGCCACTCCACAACTTTGCGCAGCATTTGTAAGTCAATCACAGTAGCCAGCAGTGATCGCTCCGCGATTGGGATCAACTGATAATTGCTAAATCCCATCAGTTCTGGGGACGTCCAGCGAATAAATGCTTCCAGCCCGTGAACCCGACCGGTTTCGGTGTCGACGCGAGACTGAAAATAGGGCTCAAACTGCCCCGCATCAAAAGCGTTTTTTATGGCCGACTCAATGTGCTCCAGGGCAAGAGCGCTCTCTAGAAGCTGCTTGTCACACGCAACGGACGATTGCCGCGCATCGGGTGCCGTCGCCGCATTGAGTGCAAGCATGGCAAATCGCGTCAAATCATCGACCTCAGCCGCGTGCGTCGGGAAGACTGCATGCCCAATTTTCGGTTGCAATGTCAAAGTTGCGCCGCGGTAAACGAACGGCACATCATCAGCGCGAAGCATTTCATTGGCAACGTCCTGAATTGAATCCTGGCAATCAGAATGAAGCACCGCAAACTCCCCGCCTCCCAAATGAAAAAGCTCTGACTCGGGTGCGCAAATCGCGGACAAGGCTCACGCAGACGCCTCGATCATCAAATCGCCAACATCAAAACCGAAGGCCTCGTTCGCATATCGCACACGAGAGATTCTGATCACAAACAGACCGAGAGCCAGCTCTGAGTCATGAGGTCACACCTTTTAAATGAAATGACCTGTACGTAGGGGATACACGGCGATCAGTGAGAAAGTCGACTATATCGATTAATCGCGGCCAGCCCATTTGCACAGGACGTTACGTGAAAGAGCTGTATCTTGTCGTTCGAGTCAGGACACGTGACATCGGGTTCTGACGGTCAGGCGTGCCACCTGCCGAAACTCTGCGCTATGCTGAAGTGTGAACAAACAATACCCAGTCCAATCGCTGCGCGATTTTGTCGCCGCGCTTGAGGCGCTAGTGCAGGGCGCGAAGGCGCTGGCACCGCCGGACACGGCGGAAGATGCGCAACAGTGGGCGGCGGCGAACCCACGACAGGCTCCCGATCCGTCTGCACCAGTCTGCGTGCTGGTGTCTCCGCATCCCGACGACGAAAGCATTGTTGGCGGACTGCCTCTGCGCTTGCTGCAGGAGTCAAACTGGCGCGTGGTCAACATTGCCGTGACCCACGGCAGCAATCCTCTTCGACAACTGACGCGCGCTGAGGAGCTTTCCGCTGCATGCGCGTGCCTCGGATTTGAATCAAGCCTGCTCGCTCTGCGCGGACTAAGTCGCATTACGCTCGAGGCGCGCGAAACTGACCCCCGGCACTGGGCGAACTGCGTCAATACGCTCGCCGAAACGCTGATCGCTTTGAAACCTGCGCTGGTGCTCTGTCCTCACGCATCAGACGCGCAAAACACGCACATCGGAACGCATCATTTGACGCTCGACGCACTGGCGGTCATTTCCGCAAGCTCGCCGGAATTCACAACAAGACTTGCGTTCACCGAATACTGGTCAACCATGCCGCGCGCCAACCTGCTCGTCGAGCTGACCGCCGCGCAGGTCGGCAGCATGGTGAGCGCGCTCGCCTGCCACGTCGGCGAGGTCTCCCGCAATCCCTTTCATCTCACCCTGCCGTGCTGGTTGATCGACAACGTTCGCCGCGGCGGCGAAGTGGTAGGCACATCGGGCGGCAACATACCGGGATACAGCTTCGCGGCGATCTACAACATCATGCAATGGCGCGACGGAGCGTTGCAAACGGCGTGGTCATCGGGCCAGATGATTGACCGCCACACCGTTTGTGCCAACTATTTCGCGTAAACCAGGTCACGCAGAAACAGCGAAATTGCGGGGATGTAGGTGATGATCATGAGGCAGGCGAGCACCACGAGTACGAATGGAATGAGCTGCGTCACGATGCGATCCAGCGAGATTTTGGCCACGGTACATGCCGCGAAAAGATTCACCCCGAACGGTGGCGTAATCATGCCGAGCGCCAGATTCACCACCATGATGATGCCGAAATGTACCGGGTCGATACCGAAGTAAACGGCGACCGGTGCAAGGATTGGCGCGAGCACGATGATTGAGGCACTGGTCTCGATAAACATGCCGATGATGAAGAGCGCGGCATTCACGCCAAGCAAAAACAACATCGGGCTTTGTAGCCATTCCTTCAGAAACAGGCCAATCGCGTCCGGTACGCCGGCGCGCGTAATGAGATACGCGAACAGCCCGGCGTTGGCGATGATGAACATGATGACGGCAGAGGACAACGTGCTTTTCTTGAAGATCGGCAGCAGGTGTTTGAGTCCGATTTCGCCATACACCACAACGCCAACGAAGAGCGCGTAGATCACCGCGACGGCCGACGCTTCAGTTGGCGTGAACACGCCGCCATAAATGCCGCCAAGAATGATGACCGGCATCATCAGCGCATACGCGGCGCGACCGTTGAGCGATGCGCGCAGCCGGGGGATGCATGAGAGCACTATGAAATAAGCGGCGAACAGCGTGACGCCAATGAGGTGCGAATAGCGCTCCAACGTCTGCTCGCTGAGGTCTTTGTCGAGCACGGCAGGGGCGATGAATCGACTGCCGACGAGCAGCAGACCGACTGCGCCAAAGATGATTCCAAGATCAGCAAATGCCGTCCACAGCGGCAGTCGCCCGTCACCGTCGTTTTTGCCCCAGCCGCGCTTTTTGCAGATCAGATAAACGAACAGCATCAGCGCGAATCCGATCAAAAAGCCCGGCCCGAAGCCTGCGATGAACAATTCACCAATGGAAACTTCAGCCGAAACGCCATACAAAATCATCGGAATCGACGGTGGAATGATCACGCCCAATTCAGCGCTCGTCGCCTGAAGCGCCGCGGCCCAGGGCGTGGGATAGCCGTGCTTGATCAGTGCAGGAATCAGAATTGCGCCGATGGCAAATGTGGTCGCCACGGATGATCCCGACACCGCCGCGAAGATCATGCACGTCAACACGCAGGTCATCGGTAAGCCGCCCTGTACACCGCCGACCAGGCTTTTTGCGAAGTCAACGAGGCGCCGCGAGATGCCACCCGTTTCCATCAAATTGCCGGCAAGGATGAAGAACGGAATCGCCGCTAATGGAAATTTGTTGATGGAAGAGAACATCTCCTTCACCGACACCAGCATGTTCACATTGCCGATGTAGATGCCGAAGACCGCCGCAAGCCCAATGGACACCGCGACGGAGATGGTGAGTGCGAAGCACAGCACCATCGTAAAAAGCATGACCGTAGACATTACTTGTCGCTCCCGGAAAGCATCACTGAGTTCATCATTGCGCCGTCTCCAGTTCGAGCCGCTTCGGATCGAAGAAATTGCCGATGATCCCCATTACCGCGAAGAGCCCCCCGATGGGCATTGAGATGTACGCCCAGAACATTGAATATTCTTCAAGACCGATGATTGTTTGCACCCGACCGCGCTGCGCGTAATCCCAGCCGACGATGATGATGATCGCGATCAGCGCGAGACTTGCGACCATCACAACGACATCAAGTACGCGTTGCATGCGCGGCTTGGCCCAGCGATAGAGTACGTCCACGCTGACCATTGCGCCCTGACGAAATGCCATCGGAATGCCCATGAATACCATCCAGATGAGCGTGAAGCGGATCAACACTTCGGTCCACTCCGCTGGCTTTTCGAGCACGAAGCGCGTGAGGATCTGAAATACGCCAAGACCCGCTGCGGCTGCCAGCATCGCGCAGGCGAATAGCATGGACGCGTGTGTGGTGATGCGCTCAATGCGCAGGAATGTTCGTTTCATGGGCTCCCCGTCTTATCGAGTCATTGTAGGCAGAAAAAAAGCCCGCACGTTGCGGGCTCTTTCGTCTCGACGCAATCGCCGCGCTATTTCACTGCACGAATCTTGTCGATGTTCGCCTTGCCAAACTGCTTCTCAAAATCAGCGTTCACCGCCGTCAGCGCTGTCACAAATTTCGCCTTGTCGACTTCAACGACTTGCATGCCCTTCGCGCGCAACTCGGTTACGCCTTTAGCGTCGTCCTCAGCGACGCGGGCGCGGTTGGCCTTCACTGCCTCCTTCGCTGCGTCCATGAACACCTGCTTGTCCGCAGCGGAGAGTTTGTCGAATGCCGCCTTGTTCATGAGGATCACGGCGGGCGAGTACACATGCCCGGTTAGCGACATGTACTTTTGCACCTGATCAAACTTCGCCGACATGATCACCGACAACGGATTTTCCTGACCATCGACGGTGCCCTGTTGCAGCGCCGTGAACACCTCTGGGAACGCCATTGGGGTCGTAATGATGCCGAAGCCCTTGTAGGCCGCTATGTGTACAGGATTCTCCATCGTGCGCATCTTCAAACCCTTCAAGTCCTCAGGTGCGTTCACGGCGCGGCGATTATTGGTCATGTGACGTACACCGTTCTCGGCCCACGCCAGCGCTTTCATGCCTTTAGAGTCGAATTTGGTCAGCAGCTCCTGCCCAATCGGCCCGTCGAGTACTGCGTGTGCATGGGCTTTGTCGCGGAACAAAAACGGAATATCAAGGATGCGCGTCTCGGGTACAAAGTTCGGAACGGGGCCGGTGGAGGTGAGTGTCAACTCTTGTGTGCCGAGTTGCACCGCTTCAATCGACTCGCGTTCGCCGCCGAGTGAGCCGGAGTAGAACGGCTGGATTTTGATGCGGCCGTTAGTGCGCTTTTCGACCTCTTTCGCAAAGGTGTCGATGCCGACGCCCTGATGCGAGTTTTGTGCAATCGAGATGCTGATCTTCATCGATTGTTGAGCGAGCGCGGACGACGATACCGCTGCAAGTACGGAAACGGCAACAGTCGACGCAACGATGCGTAGATTCATGATTTCTCCTTGTGAAGATTGCACGACGCAACGCGCAGCAGGCGCAATGCGTTGAAATTTTTATAGCCTGTAAGTATTTCAGCGGACAACTAAACTTGCTTGGGTAAAAACCCTTGACCCCTTGCCGGGAAAATCGCCATGACAAGCTTGCCGATATGGATGCAAACTGCGGGATTGCTCGTTCTTTCCAATGTTTTCATGACCGTTGCATGGTACGGTCATCTGAAAAATCTGGCGAGTAAACCGTGGTGGATGGCGGCGCTGATCAGCTGGGGTATCGCGCTGTTTGAGTATTTGTTGCAAGTTCCCGCCAATCGCATCGGCGCAACGCAATTCTCCCTTGCGCAACTCAAGATCATGCAGGAGGTCATCACGCTCGCCGTATTTGTCCCGTTCGCTGTGCTCTACATGAATCAGCCCATGAAGCTGGACTCTTTATGGGCGGGCTTTTGTTTGCTGGGTGCGGTGTACTTTATCTTTCGTGGGGCATGAATTTTGGCAATTTCGTGACTACGCGTGTAGTAGACGACCACCAGCGAACGACCAGTTCTCCCAGGCCGTTTCCTTGAAACAAATCATCACATGCTCCGGGTTCAAGCCTGCGCTCTCAAGACGGAGCATTAGCGATGCGAGCAGGTTTCGCTTCACCTTGATCGTGCGCCCAACCGACCAGAGTATTTCGATCAACACGAAGTCGTCGGCGCGCGCAGAGGCGGCATCAGGATAGCTTCTGTCAAAGCAGAAATCTCCGGCATCAAGTTCGATGACACGCTGGAAGCGATCAGCTTCGGGAATGCCGACAGCGATCAGAGCGGCGTGAGTTGCGTCCAGCACTGACGTTTTGAATTCGCGGGATTTGGGCTTTTGAACCGTGAGTGTGACTAGTGGCATGATTTCGCGTCTTCTGCGCCATCGGCGGTACGAACGAGATCAAGCCCACGCTGTCGCACGTCTGCGAGAGCGGCAGAAAGCATCTCCCAAAACGGACGATGAAATTCGCGACGCTGGGCGTACGGAGGAACGTAGGGATAACGCATGAGATGTCTCCATTAGAGCGCCTGTCGGTCGACAGTTAGGCGCGATGCGCGTACGTTAGAAGTTCGCCACGCGTCCGGAAACGATCTGTGATGCAATGCGCTTTTGCAAAAAATGCAAAAGCAATGGGGATGACCGTTTTGGAACTGGATGATCTGAAACTATTTGCGCGCGTCGCTGAGCTTGGCACGCTGTCTTCAGTGGCGCGTGAACGTAGCGTTGCTGTGAGCCAGATTTCGCGCGCCATGACGCAGCTGGAAGCGCGTCACGGCGTGCAGCTTTTGCATCGAACCACGCACGGCCTGTCGCTCACTGCAGAGGGCGAAGTGTTTCTCGGCTACTGTCGCAACATCACGCGAACGCTTGACGAACTTGACGGCGAATTCTCCTCGCGGGCGCGGGACGTGCGCGGCGTCGTGCGTATCGCCATGAGCGCGAATATGGCGCAGCATGTGATCATTCCGAGTCTCGGTGAACTCACGTCGAAGCATCCTGGACTGATCGTCGATCTGGCGGTTAGCGATGCGCTGGTCGACATGAGTCGCGACGGCATCGATATCGCGATCCGGACCGGCAGCACGCAGACGGAGGAGGTCATCGCCAAACAGATTGGCAGCCACGGTCGCCGCCTCTACGCGAGCCCGGCGTATGTCAAAAAGCACGGCAAGCCAAAGCATCCAGACGATCTCACGAAGCACCGCATCATCACCACCAGCACCGTGCCGCGTCTGAACGATTGGCCGTTCATCATCGACGGCAAAGCGGTCACCCGCCCGATGCACGGCCAGCTCCGCGCCAGCAGCACCAGCATCACCCAGGAAATAGCGCTGGCCGGACTCGGTATTTGTCGAGTGCACGACCTGATCGCCGCGCCGCTAGTGCAACGACGCGAGCTGGTCGAAGTGCTCGAAAAATTCACAGACCAGCAAATCGTACCGGTCTACGCGATGATGCTGCCCGAGCGGCATCGCCTGCCAAAGATCCGTGCCTGTGTCGATTTCTGGGCCGAATGGATGCCTAAATTTGGTGGATTGGTAGCGGCGAAGCGGACGTGATTCTTTATTACAGCTTTTCCGTAAAAAGTCCGTTGCATATGGGCTAGTGGCGCAAAATCAACAAAGTCAACTTTATTCTAAAATTCCATGTAGCCCATACTAAATAGACGTTGTAGCGAAAAGCCGTAAGGCAAAGAGCGTGGCGAGCACTGCGGGCAGCAAGCCTGATTACGGCATCCGCACACTCTGCGGTTAGTCAACCGCCTGAAAATCCCACTGGAAGCTCGCGCCATCATTGGCGTTACAACTGCCTTGCAGCCGCGCGGCGCTTGGGCTTGACTGGTTGGAGACCACATTGGCTTCCGTCTGACAGGTGAACCAGAGATAGCCAAACGGGGCCTGTCCTGGGGGAGTTCCGGCGCAGGTGATTATTGTTGGAATGGATTGGAACAGGCCGCCATATCGCACGCTCCCACCCGCGGTAGTGGCCTCCGAGACCGCGAGCGAACTGTTCGGTATGTCTATCGCTACCGCTCCGGGGGCGCTGCAGGTGGGGAAAGTGCTGGGGATGACGGCACTCGCAGCACTCACGCGGTATAGCAATTCGCCCGCAGGCCCACGTTCGTTGCCGACAAGGCTCCACGTCACGCTGCCGGAAAACTCAATCGCCTGTTGGCCGCCGCGAAACGTACCGCGATAGGTGCGCACGGCGTTCCCGCTCGCGGGTGGCTGTGACACCCCCAATCCGCCGCAAAACGTCTGACCTTCGCACACATAACCGTCAGCCGCGCCCGCCTCGCACTGCGCCAGGCTCATGTAATAACGGTGGTTGGACGTTTTGCCATTGACCCCGGCCCGGAACCCCCTGAACACCGGCTCGTTGCCCAGGGGACACACATTGGTGGCATCGGGTTTCACGGTCGCAAAATCGTAGCCTTCCCACGAAAAACCCGGCACGTTCTGCGCACGAATGCCTTCACAGTCGCTGCCTTCCTTGCCGTAAAAATGCGAGCTCGTGAACGGATTGGCAACCGAAATGTAGAAGCGGCAAATCCGGGACAGCGCTGCGCTTCCGACCGTCGCGTCGGTTGCCTGAAAACTCATCCCCGTGCGCCGGAAGCCGGAGGCTCCGTCAAGCAGCGCCTGCTCATTGGCGCGCCCGGTGATGAAGTAGGCATCGAGCGACGTGTTGTAGTACTCGACGACGGTCACGGCGCTGGCGAGCGCACTGTATGCGAACGCAAGCAGCAGGAAGAAAATTCTCAGTACATGGCGAAGCGGATTCATGATGGCCTCCGGGCATTAAAACAAGGTAGTTGGCACTTAAGCGTAAAGGGCGAGAAAGCAGCTCACGAAAAAACGAGCGGTTGGCGTGAAACTGAAATGACACCGCCATAATCGGGTTACGATTGCGCTATGAACGCTACCGCTAGTTCCACTGCGTCCGATTCGAGGGAGCCGCGTGATGCCCCCGCATTTGGGGCGACTTTGTACGCCGAACTGCAACGCATCGCGCGCGGTCAGATGCGGCAAGAGGCCTCCGACCACACCTTGTCGGCCACCGCAGTAGTCAATGAGGCGTTTCTAAGGTTGCAGCGGGATGGGCAGGCACCGGTGATGGAACACACCCACTTCGTCCGCCTGGCGGCGCGAGTGATGCGCAACGTGCTGGTGGATCATGCCCGTGCGGCGCATGCACAGAAGCGCGGTGGTGAGCTCGCGTTCACAAGCATGGATCAAACCGCCCACGCGTTTCACACGCGCTGCGCGGGCCAGTTGTTCGAGCGAACGAGTGGTTTTGTTACGGCGACTGACAACGCGGACAGCAGCTACGCGCATGAACTTGATTTCATTCACCTCGACGCGGCGCTGGAACAGCTTCGCGTGCTGAGCCCGCGGCAGGCGGAGGTAGTCGACTTGCGCTTTTTTAGCGATCTGTCGCTCGAGGAGACTGCGGTCGCGCTTGGCGTGTCATTGGCAACGGTCAAACGAGACTGGAGCGTCGGGCGTTTGTTTTTGCAGCAGGCAATGCAAGCCGCCCGCGAGTCGGCAGGCGACGAGCGGTGACGAACCCTGCGGGTGGCCAAAGTGGCTTTAGCGACACGACGCTGAGCCCCGCACGCTGGCATCAGATCAGCGAGATCGCCGCCGACTGCCTTGAGATTTCCGGCGAGGCAGAACGCGAGGCGCATTTGCTGCGTGCTTGCGGCGATGACAACGCACTGCTTGCACGCGTGCGCTCAGTGCTCAGGGCGGATGCCAGCGCAAAAAAACTCGGCGCGCTCTCCCGTACGCGAGTCGCGAGTGCTGTGGGCGTCGCGCTCGGCGCGAGCGACTCGTCAACGCAGAACTGGATCGGCCGTCGCCTCGGCGCTTACGAAATCGTAAGCGAAATTGCCCAAGGCGGTATGGGCGCCGTTTTCAAGGCGATACGCGCTGACGCTGCGTTCAACAAAGAGGTTGCGATCAAGTTGATCCGCGACGGCGTGGGCGGTCAGCAGAACGCTGACATCGCGGCCCGTTTTCGCGCTGAGCGACAGATTCTGGCGAGCCTCGACCATCCGAATATCGCCCGGTTGATTGACGGCGGAAGCAGCGATGATGGCCATCCGTATCTGGTGATGGAATACGTCGACGGACAGCCGATCAACGTCTACGCCCGAACGCACAACCTGAGTCTTGCGCAAAAGCTCACGCTATTCCAGTCGGTGTGTAGCGCAGTTCAGTTCGCGCACCAGCACCTTGTCGTCCACCGCGATTTAAAGCCCAGCAACATCCTCGTGACCGAATCGGGCGAGGTAAAGCTGCTCGATTTCGGCATCGCGAAGTTGCTGGAGCCTACGGTGTTCGAGCAAGCTGGCGCGGCACCGACAGTCATCGCCATGACTCCCGCTTACGCGAGCCCGGAGCAGGTGAAGGGCGAAACGATCACCACCGCGAGTGACGTCTACGCACTGGGCGTAATCCTCTACGAATTGCTGACGGGGCATAGTCCTTACAAAGCAAAGGCCACGCAGCCGCTGGAACTCGCAAAGGAAATCTGCGAGCAGGACCCGGCGCGGCCGAGCACAGTGGTGACGCAAAGCACCCCTTCGACGAACCAGAAGGCCGAGCTGCCGCCAGTGGACGAAACTGCCATCAAGCGCCTGCAAAAAGGTCTTCGTGGTGACCTCGACAACATTGTGCTGATGGCGTTAAGGAAGGAGCCGGCGCGTCGCTATGCCTCGGTGCAGCAATTGGCCGAAGACGTTCGTCGGCACACGGAGAGTCTTCCCGTATCAGCACGCGCCGATACGTTTGCGTACCGGGGCACGAAGTTTGTGGAGCGCAACCGCTGGGCCGTAATGTTCGCTTCGATCGCCGCTGCCGGTCTGCTGGCGGGCATCGTCGCCACCACGTATCAGGCGCGGGTTGCCCGCGCAGCGCAGGCAAAGGCCGAGCGCCACTTCACCGATATTAGGCAAATTTCAAACACGATGCTGTTTGAACTTTTTGACGAAATTCACGAAGTGCCGGGTACGCTCAAGGCGCAACAAAGTCTGCTCAAAAAGGCCACCGAGTATCTGGATCGTCTCGCGGGCGATGCGGTGGATGATGCTGATCTTCTGGCCGAAGCGGGCGTGGGTTTTGGCAAACTTGCGCAGCTTTACGCAAACATCTTGCTGCAGGATGAATCGGCTGACCAGTACGCCCGCCGGTCGCTCGACCTGCTGGCAAAGGCGTTTGCGTCAAAGCCTGACAGCCCCGCCATTGCGCTGTCGCTCACCCAGGCTTATGCCCGGCACGGCCAAATTCTGGATGGCTTACGAAAAGACCCCGAGGCTGTGGCGATGCTTGAGAAGGCCATCGCATTCTCGGCCGCGCTCGCGCCCCCGCTACAAACCGTTGAGCAACGACTGGCGCGCGGAAGGGCATGGTTCAACCTCAACACAACGACTGCGCTGACTAACCTTCTGGATCGCCGCATTGAGGCGTTGAGCAACGCGCGAACGATTTTTGACGAGATCGCAAAGGATTCGGCGACACCACTCGCCGGGGAGGCACAGCGCCTGTCGCTGATTGCCTCAACCTCGCTCGCCGGCGCTGAAATGGGAAAGCCCAACAACGCGGGACTCGCTGCCGCTTACGATGCAATCCAGCGGGCCGTGGCAGGACATTCGGAGCGCCTTCGGAGCGGCAAGGCAGGCAGCGCAGCTGTTCGCGAAAAAAAGAGCCTTGCGCTTGCGCACGTTCGACTGGCGACCGTGCTGCAACGAATGGGCCGTGGGATTGAGCGTCTGGACAGTTTGCGACTGGCCGAGCGCTACGGCGCGGAGTTAGTCGACGCCGACCCGGCGGACATGCACGCACAACTGGTTCGACTGAGCGCCAACACTGCGATGCTGGAAGCGTTGTACGACGAAACCCAAATCGGGCAGGTGATGACTTTGGCCGCTGACGTTCTCGCCCGACTGGATCAACTGCCGGAGCAGGTTCGTGAACAGATACAGGGAAAAAACATCCGCGGCAGCGTACTCATCACGCTCGGTCGGGCCCAGGCCGCTCTGGCGGAGAACGAGAAACAAACCGATGCAGCGCGACTGGCCTTGTGGGAGGACGCACTTAAAAATTTGACCGCCGGGCTTGAAACGCAGATGTCGATCAAGTCGTTGTTTCAGAATGATGAAGCGAAGGCGATGGACGACACGCGAAAGGCGATTGCGCGTGCAGAGAACGAAATTGACCGACTGTCGAAAATTCCATCGCGGTGATGTGACATCGCAGAAGCCAGCGAAACAGCCTTTTTCCCTTCTGAACCACTCGCTTTGTAGCGAGGCGCTACAGGGTGCTCACTTCCGTGGCTCGTACCGTTGCCACCCACCGAATATTGCGACCCACAAGACCATTCACGCTGATGCCAAACGCGCTGGTGGTGCCCGGCGCAAAGCTCACGTTGGCATCCCACGCCGCTTCAGCTTCATAGATCACCGTCTTGTTGCAGCCTGTGGGCTGTATTGCAGCACCACCGACCACAACGGAGTAGTGGCATTTGAACGAGTAGCTTGCAGAAAACCCTGTGCCCTCGGCCGCCGCAACGACCTGAACATCGAGCAGGCCGGCGCGGCCCGGCTCAAAGACCAACGTCGCCGAGAAACCGTCCAGGTACAACCAGTTTTGATTCGCGTCCGTTGTGCGATTGCGCAGCACATATTGCGTCGCCTGGGCGGTGCCGGCTGTGGTTGAAAAAGTACCCGCCGCATGCGCCGTTTGCCCAAAGAGGCGCGCCCTTCCCGACAGCCCTCCAGATACGGAGCCGTACATTGCAGAAGCGGTATTGTTGGCGCCGCCTGCGACCACTGCGTTGGGGGCGGAAACAACGTTGGTGTCGCCACCGCCGATGCTTGCGTAGTTTCCACTGACTATGTTTCCGACGCCGCCCACCACGGCCGCGCCGTAAGTGGTGAGCTCCGTCCCCGTGATGCTGTTGAGATAACCACCGCCGATGAACGATGCCGCTCCGGCAACGCTGTTTTCGTAGCCGCCCACAATCGCGCCGCCGCGACCCGTAACAGTGTTTGGAAAGTTCGTTGTTTCGAGGCCAGAACAGCAATAGCCACCGCCGCCAATGAACGAGCCATGCGCCGACGCGGTGTTACCGCCCCCGCCCACAACGACCGAGAACGTACCGGCGGCCTGATTTGATCTGCCGCCGCCCACGGAGCTGTGCTGGCCCGTCGCGAAGTTCAATTCGCCGCCGCCGACCTTGCTGAACGACGCGCTTGATGAGTTGTTGAGTCCGCCGCCAATAGCGCTGTAGAGTCCGTTGCTGGCATTCGCGCTGCCGCCGGCCACCGCGCTGCCGCCACCGCCTGCGGTGTTGCCCAGACCGCCTGCGACCGTCGCGCCGACTGCGCTATTGGGCGCTGAGGTATCGTCACCCGCGCGATTGCCCCAGCCACCGCCGACCGTACCGTAAATATCAGTGACGCGGTTGCGCTTGGCGGCTCCGTAGCCGGGATCCGTGCCATCGGTGATGCCTCCACCCGCAATCGTCGCGCCGCGCACGCCTGCGGAGACCTCGTTCGCGGCTGAACCGTTAATGACGTTGGGCGCGCTGACGACGCTGCTTTGAACAATGCGCAGGCCGTCGCCGCCGGGGACCAACACATTGACTGAAGCGCCGCCACTTTGCAGCGTGACCGGAAAGGCGTCGGTTGTCCCGATGACGCCCCCCGCGCCAAACGCATTGCCGCCCAGCGTCCATGCGTTGATCGCACCGCCAAGCGCGCAGCCGCTCGCGAGGAAGCTCGTGATCGCGGCGGTTGTAGGGCGCGACGCAGCCGGTGCGGTGCCGAGCGCGAGGCCCGCCGTCAGCGACGCACCGGTGAACCCCGACAAATGCCGCGCGATGATCGTCGTGTCGACAGTGTCGATGGCGCCGTCGCCATTCATGTCGAGCGCGCAGCCGACACATTCGATATTGTTTTTGACCTGCAACGGATCGAGGCTCGCGTACTTGGTGCTCGCGAGCAGCGGGCTTCCCGTGATGCCCAGCGCGTAGCGGGTCAGCACCAATCCGTCATTGACCGCGTCCGACGCTCCGTTGTCGAACGGGCATTGCGCGGCACTTACGGCCCTCGGAACCGTTGCAGCCAGGCAGGCCAGCGCCGCTAGAGCGGCGTTGCGGCGAAGCCAGGCGACGGACAAAGATGAGCAAGTCGATGCAGCCATGCGAACTCCAGAGAATGATCAGCGGACAGCGGGTATCTGTGCCTCATGCTCTGAAAGCGTAAAAGTGTAAAAACCGGCTCATAGCAGCTCGCATCTACAAGCAGCTTTTTGGCGAAATGCCCATTGCGATGGGGATAGCGTCACGATTGGGGCTATGTCGACTAAACCATAAAATGACACATAGCCCAGATGCAACGGTCGTTTCACGCGAAAGTTGAAATGAACTTCAGGTCAACGTCATTCGCCGGATTGCAATCCGGCGAATGACGTTGGAAGTCCGCGTACGCTCGACGCCTCGCGGCGGAGCAAATGACGCGGCCCCAAGTACGACGCGAGCATCGAATAACCTCGATTCGCGTCGTTTTTCCGCGTTTCGCGTTATCGGGCTCTTGTCATCGCCTCAAAGAACTCTTTGTTGTTCTTGGTATCGCGCATGTGCTTTTGCAGTTTTTCCATCGCTTCGATCTCGTCCATTTCGGAGAAGAGCTTGCGCAGGATCCAGGTTTTTTGCAACACGCTTGGCTCAAGCAGGAGCTCTTCGCGGCGGGTGCCGGAGCGACCGATATTGATGGCCGGGTATACGCGCTTTTCGGCCATGCGGCGATCCATGTGGATCTCCATGTTGCCGGTACCCTTGAATTCTTCGTAGATGACGTCGTCCATACGGCTGCCGGTGTCGATCAGCGCGGTGGCGATGATGGTGAGGCTGCCACCTTCTTCGATGTTGCGAGCCGCGCCGAAGAAGCGCTTTGGCCGTTGCAGCGCGTTGGCTTCGACGCCGCCGGTGAGCACTTTGCCGCTTGATGGCATCACCGTGTTGTAAGCGCGAGCTAACCGGGTAATCGAGTCGAGCAGGATGACTACATCTTTCTTATGCTCCACCAGACGCTTGGCTTTTTCGATCACCATCTCGGCAACCTGCACGTGGCGAGTGGCGGGCTCGTCGAACGTTGAAGCAACGACCTCGCCGCGCACGGTGCGCTGCATGTCGGTCACTTCTTCTGGCCGCTCGTCGATCAACAATACGATCAAAACGACGTCCGGGTGGTTGCTGGCAATCGCGTGGGCGATGTGTTGCAGCATGACCGTTTTACCGGATTTTGGCGGCGCGACGAGGAGTCCGCGCTGCCCTTTGCCGATCGGTGCGACGATGTCGATCACGCGGCCGGTGATGTTTTCTTCGGCCTTGATATCGCGCTCAAGCTTGAGCACTTTATCGGGAAAGAGCGGTGTCAAATTCTCGAAAAGAACCTTGTTCTTGCCGGCCTCGGGTGGGAAGCCGTTCACCTGATCGAGCTTGGTCAACGCAAAGTAGCGCTCGCCTTCTTTCGGGGTGCGCACTTCGCCTTCAATCGAGTCACCTGTGTGCAGGTTAAAGCGGCGAATTTGCGAGGGCGAAATGTAGATGTCATCCGTGCCTGCAAGATAGCTCGCCTCGGGTGAGCGCAGGAAGCCGAAGCCGTCGGGCAAAACCTCGAGCACGCCAGCGCCCACAATGGCCTCGCCCTTTTTCGCCTGCTGCTTGAGCAGCGCGAAGATCAGGTCATGTTTTCGGAGTCGATTCGCGTTCTCAAGCTCATTGGCGAGTGCGATTTCGAGGAGTTCTGCGGCAGATTTTGTTTTGAGTTCAGCTATGTTCATGCTGTTAGTGGTGGGGTGTCGCTTGAAGATTCCCGAAGCGGCGACGGGGAGCGGGCCGCTCAACGAACAACATCGGAGCAGGCACGCGAAAAGTGTGAACGATCAGTTGCGCTTTACTGCGCGATGATTTCTAAAGTTTTGTAGGGAAATTTTGGCCCCACCAGGACGGCGGGGCTGCAACAGATACGAATTGTGACGGTGTTAGACGTTACTGTCAACAAAGGCGGTCAATTGCGCTTTGGACAGCGCGCCCACTTTTTGCGCCGCCAGCTCGCCATTTTTGAACAGCATGAGCGTTGGAATCCCGCGAATTCCGTACTTGGCAGCAATTTCGCGGTTGTCATCAACGTCCACTTTGGCGATCTTGACGCGACCGGCGTGGCTCACGGCGACCTCTTCCAGAATCGGGCCAATCATCTTGCACGGTCCGCACCATTCGGCCCAAAAGTCCACCAGAACTGGCGTGCTGGACTTCAAAACGTCCAGATCAAATGTGGCGTCGGTAACGTGTGTAATGTTGTCGCTCATGAGGGTTCTGCTCCTGATTGCTCTGAAAGGCTGGCAAAGAATACGAATAGTAGTTGAAGT
>JAYWHV010000108.1:0-4397 GCA_043777615.1 Burkholderiales bacterium
CGCAAGATCCACGACGCATGAGCGGCACGCCCTGCTTTGTGGGCAGTCGCGTGCCCGTGAAGACGCTCTTCGACTACCTGGAAGCGGGCGACAGTCTGGAAATTTTTCTAGAGCAATTCCCCAGCGTTAGTCGGAGCACAGCTATAGCCGTGCTAGAGGAAAGCCAGCAAGCGTTGCTTGCCGCGTAGCTAGCCGAGTCGCGACGATACTGCCGCGAATCCAGTCGTTGTTTCGGTGCTCGAAAAAAATCTCAAGCCGCGAGCTCGATACCATTGAGTTTCACCTCAGCATCCGGGAAAATCGCTACCAGTTGAAGGTCGCCGCCCATAGCGCGGATGTACTCGCGCAACGTGCTCACATACATGTCCGGGCGGCTCTCGGTTTTTGACACCGCAGCCTGATCAATCTTGAGCAGGCTGGCGAGTTCCACTTGCGTCATGTGTCGGCTCTTACGCAGCTCTTGCAAGCCCATTTCAAGCAGCATCGCCTCCGTGTGCGCCGATGAGCGCGCCTGCGCGTCGGGGCTCATCCGTGCGCGCAATGTACTGAATTTTTTAGCCATCAAACAGCCCTTCCTTTCGAAGTTCAACCAAGCGTTCATCGTAGAGCCGGTCAGCTGTCGGAATGTTCACCACATACCAGCGGTCATCGCCCGTTTTGTCACCACCGAGCAGCAAAATCGCAGCGCGCCGGGGATCAAATGCATAGAGCACCCGATAAGGCCGACCGCGATGCTGAATGCGCAACTCGCGCATATGTTCGTGCCGCGAGCCGTTGATTCCACTGCTATGCGGAAAGCCAAGATTCGGCCCCAGCACTTCCAAAAGCCCCACCGACGCGCTCACACTTTCCTGTTCGGATTCATCAAGCAACGACCACCAGCGGTCAAGTTCGTCGGTGTATTCAACGTCCCAAGTCATGGCTTAAATATAAACTAAAAGACATATTCTGTCCAAGTCATATTGTTCACCACCAGAGCATTGGAGATGTGGGCGATGGTTTCGTGCAGCAAGGCGCCGTTGCGCGTGGGTGAAAGTGACGATGCGCTGACAAACTGTCCGAGTCCCGATCCTCTTGATGGCGTTACAACTTTATTCGCTACGCCTTATCCAATATGGGCTAAGAGCGTTTTTATCGATAAAACCGACTTTAGGCATAAATCAACCGTTAGCCCAGATGAAATATGGGCTGTGGCTTGGAGTTGTTAGGTATTTGTGCCCGATTGGTTTCATGCAGAGAGGCAGAGAACTATGAAAGAAAAGCGTATTTCCAAGCCTACCCCCGAAGCTGATGTGCCCTACGACGTGGCCAATGCGGGTGACGTCGCTGCCTTTTGCGATACAGCCACGAAACATCGCGGCGTCGAAGAGCTTCGCGCGAAACGTGGACGACCACCCAAAGCGGAAACAGATCGCAAAGAACAAATCGCACTGCGGCTTGATGCTGATGCTTGCGTGGTATCGGAGCCTTGGCACGGGCTGGCAGACACGTATGAATGCGGTTCTGAAAGCTTCTCGTGACGCTACGCTTTGGTCGTTTCGTGCAAATATCGTGTCTGACCCTATTAGCCCATCAATAGTCGGCCGATCGTAGCGCGCGACTCCGTAAGCGTTTCAAGGTCGGTCGGCAACTGCTCGGCGGCGTCATGAGCCCGCTCTATTGCCTCTATTTTCGCGTCCACGGTTTGTGATCGCGTACCAAGACTGGTCAATCTAGTCTCAATCGCGCGTAAAGTGCCAAGAAGCTCCTTCAGTCTCTTGGCGGCGGCCACTGCGTGTTCGCTTGTCGAAACATCGTCGCCTGCCGTAGCGTCAGTCAGCGCATCGTTGAGACCCTCGAGTGTGATTCGAAACGCTGCAACCGCAAGCGCGCTGTTACCCCCCCCAAATTTGAGGGATAGTGTTTGTCCTTAGGAAAGCCAAACGCCTCAAATAGTCGCGGAGGAGTGCATCGTTAGGCGCCTCGCTCTCGCTGCCGCGTGAATCAATACGTGCAATCAGATTTAGAGGCACGAGCATTAACTCGTCTCGCGTCACGCCAGCAAACGACCAGTTGCCGTGCGCGATGCTGAGCGGTTCGTTGCTTGGTATTGCTTTAAGCAATTCCGAAGCTTGCGTAAGTTCTGTCTTGATCGCTTCGAATGTTGCGTGCATGTTTTCGCCTAACTAGCAGTCGGGTTCCGTTAAGGTGACGCGGGGGTTTACGAATACCATGCTTACGCTAGCTCTGCTTTGTCGTGATTCACAATCAAGGCATCTTGCGGTTTAGCGGGCTAAAGCAGGGCGAACATTTTCGTGCACGAATCCGCCGCAAGCGTGCCTACAATACTCGCAGGAGGAACACATGACTGACGCAACGCTCGCGAAGCCTTGGCTTACGCAATATCCATCTTCTATTCCCGCTGAGATTGATGTCTCGGCCTACGCGAATCTGGCTGAGATGCTGGAGGCCGCGTTGACGAAATACGCGGATCGCGTGGCGTTTCACTGTAGCGGCACGGACGTGACGTATCGCGAGCTGGATCGCTTGAGCACAGCGTTTGCGGTGCATCTGGCGAAGCATGGTTTCAAGAAGGGCGACCGTTTTGCGCTGATGATGCCGAACGTGTTGCAGTACCCCATTGCGTTGATGGGCTGCCTGCGCCTTGGCCTCACGGTGGTGAACTGCAACCCGCTGTATACGCCGCGTGAGCTGGAGCATCAGCTGAAGGATTCGGGCGCGAAGGGCATTCTGGTTATCGAGAATTTCGCGAGCGTGCTGGTGGATGTGATCGACCGGACGGATGTCAAGCATGTGGTGGTGACTGGGCTGGGCGACCGCCTGAGTTGGTGGAAGGGGCCGGGCCTCAACTTCTTGGTGCGGCATGTGGCGAAGCTGGTGCCAGAGTTCAAATTTGCGGCGGCGATTCGTTTCAATGCGGCGCTGGCGGAAGGGGCAAAAGCGGGCGCGGACGGCGAACTGAAGCGCGAGCCGCTGAGCCGCGATGACATTGCGTTTTTGCAATACACGGGCGGCACCACGGGTGTGTCGAAAGGCGCGATTCTTTCGCACGGAAACATTGTGGCGAATGTGCTGCAGTCACGCGCGTGGCTGTTTGGTTTTCAACAGGATGAGCGTGCCGAGTGCATTGTTGCTGCGCTGCCGCTGTATCACATCTTTGCGCTGACGGCGTGTACCTTTGTTTATGTGACGACTGGGGCAAAAGTAGTGCTCATCACCAATCCCCGCGACGTGCCCGCGTTTGTGCGGACGCTGGCGGAGCACAAGTTCACGGTGCTGCCCGGAGTGAACACGTTGTTCACTGCGCTGATGAATCATGAGGATTTCGCGAAGCTGGATTTCAGTTCTTTGCGCTACGGACTGGGCGGCGGCATGGCCGTGCAGCGGGCGACAGCCGAGGAGTGGCAGCGCGTAACCCGAACGCCGCTCATCGAGGCGTATGGGCTTACAGAGACCTCGCCGGGGGCAACGATCAACCCAATTTCTGACGGCGGATACAACGCGTCCATTGGGTTGCCGATTCCGTCGACGGAGGTTCGTTTGCGGCTGGATGACGGCAGTTGGGTCGCGCTGGACGACCACGATACAGCAGGCGAAATTTGCGTGCGCGGGCCGCAGGTCATGCAGGGCTACTACAACCGCGCGGACGAAACCGCCAAGGTGCTTGATGCCGAACGCTGGCTGTCGACGGGCGATATTGGCAAGATGGACTCGCGCGGTTTTTTCTACATCGTTGATCGTAAAAAGGACATGATTTTGGTGAGCGGTTTTAACGTGTATCCCAACGAAGTTGAAGGTGTGGTGGTGATGCACCCCGGCGTGCTGGAAGTGGCAGCGATTGGCGTGCCCGACAACAAATCAGGCGAAGTGGTGAAGATATTTGTGGTGCGCAAAGATGCGTCTCTCACCGCGCCGCAGGTGCTGGCGCATTGTCGCGAGAATTTGACCGCTTACAAGCTGCCTAAGTACGTTGAATTCAGGAATGAACTGCCGAAGAGCAACGTTGGCAAGATTTTGCGTCGTGAATTGCGCGATGAGGAGATGCGTCGGAAAGAAGTTGCGTAATCGTTTAAATTTTTTGCAAATTTTTTCAAGAATCTAGCAACCCGCGATGAATGGAGCGTTGCAGCCAATAGTGCTTAAACTTTGGTCAGCGATTGCTTAAAAACCGATCAAGAATTTGAGTGATTGAGGCGATTGTGTGGGGTTTGGAGTTGCGCGGTAGGATTAGGTATGCCATAATTTATGTCTTCGCTGATTAAACACATTGTCTTGAAGCGGTAACGCTGAGTGGGCAAAAGGGTTTGAGAGGTAGAAGCCGCAGGCGCGGGGTGGAGCAGTCTGGCAGCTCGTCGGGCTCATAACCCGAAGGTCGAAGGTTCAAATCCTTCCCCCGC
>JAYWHV010000109.1:0-15913 GCA_043777615.1 Burkholderiales bacterium
GGATAAATCTTCGTGTGGTCGGCAATGTGCGCGGCGTAGTGTTTTTTATAGAGCGACATCGCGTGCGCCCTTTCGTCATCGGTGGGCTCGCGCTTGAGCACCGTCAGAAGCGATTTGCGCATATGCTCGCCGAGCCCTTTGCCGACGAAAGACTTGACCAATTGCAACGGCAATTCAGCAAACCCCAGCTCCGTCAGCGCGCGGTTGACGGCGCTGCAAAGATCAGGAATCGTGTCGAGAAGCGTGCCGTCGAGATCGATGGCGATGGCGCGGATGCCGGGAATTGCGTTTGTCATATTGTCAATGGTGGCGTAACGTTTAACTATCGTAAGTTTGAAATTTCATCCAACAATCGTGCCGGAACCGACTAAAACCAATCGCGCAGCGCTGCGCCTGAATGTCAAAAAACTACTGCGCAGCAAGTGGACCGCAACGACGCCGCAGAACAAGGAAAAGCACTTCATCGTCATCAAGCTCATCGAGCCCGTCCTGCCTGATGGGCAGATTGAATCGATCGAAATTGAAGCGACCTATACGAAACGAAGCTTCATTTTGCCGTGGCGCGACTTGCTGGATCAAACGCAGTGGCTTCAGGGGTGGAAATAGCCTCGACCGCGTATGTGAACTCGGTCAGAGGCCGCATCACCCGGCCCGCATCAACTCCCACATCCGCATCGCTGTGAGCGGCATTTGCAACAGCGGTGTCTTCGCTGTCATTCCATTGCGGGCAAACGCGTCCGCAACCGCGTTAACCGCCGCGGGCGTCGCGCCAATCGTGCCCAGCTCGCCCACGCCTTTCACGCCCAAAGGATTGTTCAGGCACGGCGTGGATTGATCCAGCTCATGCGTCATCGGGCCCATGATGTCGCTATGCGGCACTGCATAGTCCATCATGCTGCCAGAGACCAGTTGCCCGCTCTCACGGTCGTATTGCAGGTGCTCGCACAGGGCCTGCCCCAGGCCTTGAACGACACCACCATCAAGCTGGCCGCGTACGATCATCGGATTGATTACACGACCTACGTCGTTGACCGATGAATACGCGACTACCTCGACTTGCCCTGTGTCGGGGTCAATTTCCACTTCACAAATATGGCAGCCGTTCGGCCACGACGGACCGGCCACGGTGCTCGTGGAATCGACAAAAATACGTCGACCAGCTTGCTTCGCAGCCAGTTCAAACAGATCAATCGAAATGTCCGTGCCGGATACGGTGAACGTGGCATCTGCGTAGCTCAGGTCGCCCGCCGCAACTTCCAGTTCATCCGCAGCCAGAAGCTTCGCGGCATCAATCGTGCGCTCCGACCCGATACGCACGGCTGACCCGCCGGTGAAGATTGAGCGCGAGCCCGCGCTGCCGAAGCCATCGCCGCGGTCGGTGTCGCCGAGCACGATGCGCACTTTGTCTATCGGCACGCCAAAACTATCGACGACCAGTTGTGCCAGTGAAGTGGCGATCCCCTGCCCCATCGCCTGCACGGCGGAGAACACCTCGATGATGCCCTCCGGCTTCACCGTCACTGTCACGCGTTCTTCAAACACGTTGCCGCCTGTCCATTCCAGGAATGTCGCGATGCCAAGTCCGCGTAACTTGCCGCGTTGTTTCGACGCTGCCTCTCGTGCATTAAAGCCCGCCCAATCTGCCAGCGCAAGCCCCTGATTCATCACGTGCTCAAATTTGCCGCTGTCGTACACCTGCTTCATCGGGTTGGCGTAGGGCATCTGGCTCGGCTGGATGAAATTGCGTCGCCGCAACTCAATGCGATCCATACCAATCTGGCGCGCGGCCTCATCCATCAGCCGTTCCATGATGAAGATCGCCTCGGGCCGCCCCGCGCCGCGATACGCGCCAATCGGCGCGGTGTTCGTGAGTACGCCCTTGAAGTGAAAGTCGATGGTCTTGATGTCATACACGCTGGTCTGCACCCACGGCCCAATCATCAGCGCAATCGCCACCGCCACACCGGTTGCATACGCGCCGATATTGGCGTGACTCACCACGCGCAGCGCCAGAATTTTTCCCTGCTCATCAAGCGCCAGTTCAGCCACAGATTCCACATCGCGGCCATGACCCGCCGACAAAAATTCTTCGCCACGTTCACCAATCCATTTCACTGGCTGCTTCAACGCGCGGCAGCAAAACGCAACCGCCACGTCTTCCGGATAAGCGCCGGTTTTCATGCCAAAACCACCGCCCACGTCACCCACCACCACGCGTACCTGCTCCTTGGCGATGTTGAGCGCACCACAGACGGTATCTCGCAAGCCCGATGGCATCTGGCTGCTCATGCGTATCGTCAGCCGCCCGCTTGCAACGTCGAACGTATGCAACACGCTGCGCGGCTCCAGCGAGAAAGCGGAAACGCGCTGATTCATCAGATTCAATTTGACGACGTGTTTCGCCGCAGCGAACGCGTCCGCCGTTGCCTTCGCATCGCCATGACGCATTTCAGCCGCGATGTTGTCGCCCAGCTCCTCACACATCAGCGGCGCGCCTATTGCTGTCGCGTCGTCCAGATGAGCCGCCACCGGCAGCGCGTCATAGCTGACGTCAATTGCCTCAGCCGCAAGCCGCGCCTGTTCCAGCGTTTGCGCGACCACGGCGGCCACCGGTTCGCCAACAAATCGAACCCGACCCACGGCCAGCGCATGACGCGGCGCGGATCGCGCAGGGGAGCCATCCGCGCGCATAAAGCCGGCAACGCCCGGCACAGGCTTCGCGCCCGCCGCAACCAGATCAGCCCCGGTGACAATCAGCAGCACCCCCGGCATCGCCAGCGCAGCCCGCACGTCGATTGAGCCAATGTCCGCATGCGCATACGGAGAGCGCAGAAAGAAAAGATGCGTCAGCCCGTCCGCCGTCACGTCATCCGTAAATTGCCCCGAGCCCTTGAGCAGCAGATCGTCCTCAACGCGGCGAACGTCCTTGCCGCTGCCGAAGGCGCCGACGCGGCTGGCGCGCGTGGTGTCGAGGTGATCGGCGGATGGGGCTTGAGTTACAGCGTTCAAGATGGTGGGCCTCGAAGTGAAAAGTGGGTTGCAAAGCGGTGCTCGGCGTGCGTAGGAATACGCATTGACGCTCAACATAGCCAACATTATCCTTTCACTGCGGCAAATCACCGCTGCATGCGGCTCGTATGCGAAGCAAAGTCGGAAATCAGCTTACCGTAAGGCAGCTCAACGTGAACAGGCGAGAGCACAAAGAGAACTAGACGTGCGTGCAAAGTCCGTGCTGGCAGTTCGTAATCGCAAACCGTAAAAATTGAAACAGCTGTCGAAAAAGAAGAAGCGAAGCTCCCTGCCCAACCCTCCCGTTCGCGATGTGTCGACGGCGCTGAATGGCATCCTGGCTGATGTGTTCGTCATCTACATTAAGGCCAAAACTTTTCATTGACGCACGGCCGAGTCGAGCGCGCGGCAAGAGCGCGCAAAGATGGACGTCCTGGTAGATTTTCTTTTCGGCATTTGCGACGGAGTAGCTCGCCGTATTCGTCAGATTGGCGGCACCGTAAGATCTTTGGACGGCACCCTTCGTCTTCGCGATACAGAAGGTGAATACACCGACTGGACGCTTGTGCGTGCGAAATTCGGGGCAGACATTCAAGCGGCAACGATTCACATGCGTGCAGCGCAAAACCTCTGCCAAGCACACAGTGACAACGCTACCGCCATTTTGATTAACGGATGGATCGACCAGATAGGTCGCGGCCGCTCGCTCTTCTTGGATTAGTCGTCACTAGCCTGACTTCTAAAGTGCGCCCGAATAACTGGTATCTGTCGGAACCGATCAGCCTCGCCATTAACGGTCACCCGCAAATGTTGCCTCCGGTTGATTTGCGTCAAGTTGCAGCTTTTTCGCGAGGCTAAATTTTGCCTGTGGCGCGACGGTGGGCATTTGTCCGACCACTATACTGCGCGGACTCATAAGTCACCCAAGGAGAAAATGTATGAAGGTATTGCTAGCAGTTGATGGCAGCAAAGATACAAAAAAAATGCTGGCTTACCTCACCGCGCATGAGGATTTGCTGGGCGCGACAACCAAATTTGTAGTTCTCAATGTGCAGCCCGCAATGACCGCCAGAGCTGCAAGCTTTGTGGGCAAAGAGATTGTCACTGAATACCATCGAACAGAGGCCGAGGCAGTGCTTGCGCCGGTGACGAAGTTTCTGGATCGTCACAATATGAGCTACACGTCAAGTTACCGCATCGGCCACGCGGCGGAGGAGATTCTGGGAGCAGCCAAAAAGTACAAAGTCGACTTGATCGTAATGGGTTCACGCGGTCGCGGCGCTATCGGCTCATTGTTATTAGGTTCAGTCGCGCAGACCATACTTTCGGCAAGCGAGGTGCCCGTCATGGTTGTGCGCTAGAGGGCAGCGTGAATCGGCAAACAATAGCTCACATTGGGACTCTAACGCGGAAGCAGAGCGATCAAAAAAAGCTGAGGCGACTGAAGATTGTGCGTGAGGACGCTTGATAGCTGTTTTCACAGCCAGCGATGGACTAACTTACAGAGGAAGCGAGGACTTTTTGGACTTGTCAGCCATCGCCACGATTGTGATGACATCTTTCTGGGCTTCCACAACCAGTCCATGCGAAACGAAATTCAACCGAGGGCCGCTCGCATTGCACTGATAGCGTCCGCATAGTCTTTCGCACCATAAATCGCGCTGCCTGCAACAAACGTATCGGCTCCGGCTGCTGCAACTTTGGCGATGTTGTCGATCTTCACGCCACCGTCGACTTCAAGCATGACGTCGCGTCCGGATTCTTCGATGCGCCTACGGGCCTCGGAGATCTTCGGCAACACACCGTCAATAAACTTCTGCCCACCGAAGCCCGGATTCACGCTCATGATGAGCACCAGATCAAGCTTGTCCAGCGTGTAATCCAGATAGGAGAGCGGCGTTGCCGGATTGAAAACCAGCCCGGGCTTGCAGCCACATTCGCGGATGAGCGCGATGGTGCGGTCCACGTGTTCGCTGGCTTCGGGGTGAAAGCTGATGATATTCGCGCCGGCTTTGGCGAATTCGGGGATGATGGCGTCGACCGGCTTGACCATCAAATGCACGTCAATCGGTGTGGTGCCGACGTGCGGTTTGATCGCGGCGCAGACCATCGGCCCGATGGTGAGATTGGGGACGTAATGGTTGTCCATGACGTCGAAATGAATGAGATCAGCGCCGGCCGCGATGACGGCGCGAACTTCCTCGCCCAGCCGGGCGAAGTCGGCCGACAAAATGGAGGGGGCGATTTTGTACTCGCGGGACGAACTAGAGATGGGCGACAATGCGGACTCCGAAAGAACGACGAAATGAGCACAAGAGGCTCCAAGCACCATGCCAGTGAACCGCTACAGCATCAAGGTTGATCCAACTCCATTTTACTTGGCCGATCAGAGCGATCCCGCCAACGACGTCTATACCTTCGCGTATCACATCAGCATAGTCAACGATGGCGAAGCCTCGGTGCAGTTGATCTCGCGGCACTGGATCATCACCGATGGCAACGACAAGGTGGAGGAAGTGCGCGGCGCGGGCGTGATCGGCAAGCAGCCCACGCTCGCGCCCGGCGAATCGTTCGAATACACCAGCGGATCACAGTTCAAAACGCCGGTCGGCACGATGCACGGCAGCTATCAGTTTGTGGCGGAGGACGGCGTTAAATTTGAAGCGCCGATTCCGCGGTTCACGCTTTCAGCGAAGCGCGTCCTGCACTAGGCGTTATCCGATTTATTCGATGGGTTCGCGGCGGTTTGTGCATTTTTTCGCGCCTTTTCGTCGAATTCCTTCAATTTGCGATCACGCTCTCCGGTGCCCTTGACGACCCACCAGATGAGGCCAACAAACAGACTGCCCGCCGCTGCCGCTTCGACCAAAAATATCCACATCCCGCTTTCGATCATGGCAACCGTTTCCCGCATCACTGCATCACTGAGTGTTTCGATTTTAGTGGCGCTTACGGTGGTCGGGTGCGGCACGGTGCAACCCCTGCATCAGCCTGCGCCCGTCGCCTCGGTCACCGCGCCCGCAGCGCCTGCGGCGGCGCCGCCAATAGTGCCAGTCACCGCCGTGCCACCGACCGAGCCCAAGGCGCGCTGGACGCCGGCGCTGTTTGCCGATCTGCCGGGGTGGCTTGCGGATGACCTGGGCGATGTGCGTATCGCGTTTGCGGAGAACTGCAAGGGTCTGCGCAGCAAAGCGGAGTGGATCAGCGCCTGCTCGCGGTTTCCGTTCGGCGGCACGGTGTCCGAACAACGTGCGTTTTTGGAAAGTGAATTTCTGCCTTATCAGCTCACCCGTGCCGATGCCCAGGATCGCGGACTGATTACGGGGTACTACGAGCCGTTGCTCAAGGGTTCACGAACCAGGACTGCGCGCTTCAACGTGCCGCTTTTTGCGCGACCTGATGATTTGCTGGTGGTCGATTTGGGCGATCTGTACCCGGAATTGAAGGGGAAGCGCGTTCGCGGGCGGTTGGTCGATTCCCCGCAAGGCAAGCGCGTCGTGCCGTATTACGACCGGGCGCAGATCGATGCCGATCCTTCGCTGTTTAAACCGCTGGTCTGGGTGGACGATGTGGTCGAAGCCTTCTTTCTGCAAATTCAGGGCTCGGGCCTGATCGAGCTGGCTGACGGTAAGCGGATGCGGGCGGGCTACGCAGACCAGAACGGCCATCCGTTTCGTGGCATCGGTCGCATCCTCGCAGATCGCGGAGAAATGAAGCTCGAAGAAGTCAGCATGCAGGGCATAAAAGGCTGGATTTCCCGGAATCCGACCAAGGCGACAGCGCTCCTGAATGAAAACCCCAGCTACGTTTTCTTTCGCGAGATTGATGCGACGGCGGCGGGGCCGGTTGGCTCGCTCGGCGTTCCGCTCACGGCAGAGCGATCCATCGCAGTGGACACACGCTTTATCCCGCTCGGCTCGATCGTTTACCTCGCGACGAACTATCCGAATGCATTGGTGCCGCTCAACCGGCTCATGTTTGCGCAGGATACCGGCGGCGCGATTCGCGGCGTGGTTCGCGCTGATTTTTACTGGGGTACGGGATTGAAAGCCGGTGAGCAGGCGGGGCGCATGAAGCAGAACGCGCAAATGTGGGTGTTGTGGCCGAAGGGTACTGTGCCGCCACAGTCATAATCGCTTCTATGAACACGTCACGATTTTTACATTTTCTCGACGAGATGGATTCGTTGATCGCTCGCGAAGCGGGTGAGCCAGGTTTGCTTGACGCAGGCGAGTCAGCGCTCAAAGCTTTGATCGCGCACGATGACTGGCTCCCCCCGGAATATGCCAAGCCCGTCCCCGAGCGCTACCAAAGCTATGCGCTCTACGTTGACCCAACGGCGCGCTACAGCGTCATCAGCTTCGTGTGGGCGCCGGGTCAGGGCACACCCGTTCATAACCATACCGTGTGGGGACTGGTTGGCGTGTTGCGCGGCGCAGAGCTTTGCGACGAATTTCCCGTGCCCGGCATCGGTCTGATGCAGTCGACCCGCCAGCACACGCTAGCACGCGGCGAAGTTGATCGGGTTTCACCAACCATTGGCGATTGGCACAAGGTCAGCAACGCCGTCGCGGGCGAAACCAGCGTCAGCATTCATGTTTACGGCGCAGATATCGGGCGCGTTACGCGCCATTATTGGGACGCTGAGAAACATATGCCGCAACCGATGGTGTCCGGCTACTCCAACGACACGCCGTGGATCGGCGCACGATGACAAACGTTTTAGAAATTACGCGAAGCGGCACGCACACGACGCTTACGCTCAACCGGCCCGACAAAGCCAACGCGCTGGCAGCGCCTCTGGTCGCTGCATTACAGGCCGCGATTGACACGGCGAAATCTGACGGCACGACGTTGTTCACGATCACGGGCAACGGCAGTAATTTTTGCGGCGGCTTCGATCTGTCCGCGCTGGAGCATGAGACCGACGAGACGCTCATTCCGCGCCTTCTCGATCTTGAGCGCATGCTGCAATCGATTTACTACGCACCGTTCGCCACCATCGCGCTCATTCACGGCGGCGCATACGGCGCAGGCTTCGACCTCGCGACCGCTTGCGACTATCGCCTCGCTGCGCCCGGCACCCGGTTTCGCATGCCGGGCTGGCGCATGGGTCTCGCGCTGGGGACGCGTCGAACGGCGCAACGGGTAGGCGCGGAACGAGCGTTTGTGTTCTTGCGCGACGCTTTGGTCATCAACACGGAGCTTGCGCTGGCGCAGCAATTCATCACCGAGATCGCCGATCCTGTCACCTGGTCGCGACGTATAGAAGAGATCGCGGCAACCAACGCAAAACTGCCCGCGAAGGCCTATGCGCAGTTGAAGCGCCTGCTGCAAACCGATACCGGCGAAGCGGACATGCGTGATTTGCACGCGTCATTGCTGGCGACGCCACTCAAGCCACGGATGCAGAAATACGTCGCCTCGCGAGAGTAGGCTCGCGTTTCAGAGGCGATAACTTTGGTCGATATCGGCGAGATGTGTGAGCGCATCAATCGCGCTACCCTTGCCGACGATAAGCACTTTGAACAGCTCGCCCATCTCGGTGGGGGACAGTAATTTCTGGATTGCGCCGAGCGCCTTCGCGCGATCGATTTCGTTCGCAAACGCAGTCCTTTCAAAGCGCTGGAGCAATCCCGCGCGCAACAGAAATTGCGCCTGCGTGGCATAGCAAATCACGCTCGAACCCCCGTCCACAGCGGCCTCCGCCATCGCCGTGAAATCTACGTGCGCCGTGATGTCTTGCAGGCCTGCGAGTGCCAGCGGGTCAAAGTGAACGCGATGCTGGTAGTGACAGGCCAGTGTCCCGCTGCTGCGATCCGTCACGTAGTATTCGCGGCGTGGAAATCCGTAGTCGATGAAGCAAAGCGCGCCATCGGTGAGCCGCTCGGAAAGCGTTGCAACCAGCGCCTCGGCTTCGAGATTGATCTCGCTGGTGTAGCCCTCGATCGGTGGAATGCGATGCTTCGCGGCGTCGAGTAGTGGGCCCGTGAGTAGGGGCTGCCACGCCCAGTCAAATGCAGCGTTCGCCGTGCAAACACGTGCCTGTTCGTAATGCGCGTTGTTGAAGCGCACGATCTCGCAGGGGACCGCGTCGAGCACTTCGTTTGCGAGTACTAGGCCTTCAATTTTTTCGGGCAACGCGTCGAGCCAATTGACAGCGTGGCCCGCAAGGATTGCTTGCTGCCGCTCGCGCAAATCTGCGCTGATATCGAGGATGTTGTATTGCTTCGTGTCCGGCGACGCGTCGAGAAAATCGCGCGCTAACTTGCCTGAACCTGCTCCGAGCTCAATCACGCTGTGCGTGCTCAAGGGTGCGAACACGTCACCCAACGCCGCTCCGAAGAATGACGACAGCTCTGGCGCGGTCACAAAATCACCGCTTGCTCCGAGCTTCGTCGCGCCGGCGGCATAGTAGCCAAGCCCCGGCGCATAGAGCGCTGCCCGCATAAAATCAGCGAACGAAATTGAGGGCTGCTGTGATGAAGTTTTTGACTGCGGCGCGGATGCGATCAGGGCGTGGAGATGTGCTTGAACACGAGCGCTATGGGCTTGGGCATCGGGGGTTGGTGCGGGTAGACCGACTTCAATTGGAGCGGGCATATCTGTGGAGCATCCGGTCATGACAACCGCAGCAAATAATCTGAATAGTCCAGTGGTTTTGGTGACCGGTGCCAGCAAACGCGTGGGGGCCGCCATTGTGCAGCGCCTTCACCGAGAGGGCTGGCGCGTGGCAATTCATTATCGCGCATCGGCAGAAGCAGCCACTGCACTGGCGGAGTCGCTCAATTTGATTCGCCCGGACAGCGCGAAGGTGTTCGCGGCTGACTTGATTGACCTGAGCGCGCTACCAGCACTCGTCGAGCAAGTGGTATCGGCGTTCGGGCAACTCAACGCGCTCGTGAATAACGCGTCAACTTTTTATCCGACTGCGGTCGGTGCTGTGACGCGTGATGACTGGACGCACTTGATGGGCAGCAACCTGCAGGCGCCGCTGTTTCTGTCACAGGCCGCCGCGCCACATTTGAAGCGAACAAGCGGCTGCATTGTGAACATCACTGACATTCATGCTGAGCGTCCGATGGCGGGTTACGTTGTCTACAACATTGCGAAGGCTGGGCTGCGTGGGCTTACGGCGGCATTGGCCGGAGACCTCGCGCCGGAGATCCGAGTCAATGCGGTCGCGCCAGGCCCGATCGAGTGGCCCGACGACGGACAGATTTCCGAGGCCGAAAAAGCGCGAATCCTCGAACATGTTCCGCTCAAGCGCGAAGGCGGCGTAAAGCAAATTGCCGAAGCCGTGAAATACCTGGTGTGTGACGCCGATTTTGTAACCGGGCAAACGATTAACGTCGATGGCGGCCGTACCATAGCGATTTAGCCGATGCGGTAGGCTGCAGAGCAATTAGCCCTGCGTGACGTAGTCCGCGCTCACCGGCCGCCACATGTGCAGCTTGTCCAGATACGCGCCCGGTGTCTTGACTGCGCGAATCTCGCGGCCAAAAGTTTGAAACCCAACCTTCGAGTACAGGCGGATTGCTGGCAGATTGTCCGCCGTGACGGTGAGATTAATGATCTCAATTCCGTTGAGGCGACGCGATTCAACCAGGGCCTCGTCGAGCAGCTTGCGTCCCACGCCCCCGCTGGCATGGTCCTTCATGACGTACATGGCGGTCAGCGTCACTTTATGCCGCTCTCTGCTGCGCTGATAGGCCTCGAGCCGAACGGTGCCGATCAGCGAATCACCCGCATCAAATGCTCCGAGCGTAACGGTCGTAGGATCTTGCAGGCGGCGCGTCCACCATTCGACCTGTTTGGTGGCGCGCTCTTCGAACGTCGACGTAAACGCTGTGTCGTGCTCGCTATAGCCGCGCAGCATCAACGCGCGGTAACTGCCGCTGTCGGTTTGAACAAGTTTTCTGACGGACGTGCCTGCTTCCATGCCTTTAGCATAATACAAACACCGCCTTCAGCAATCAGACTATTCGCCCGGCATCGGCGAAGGATGGGCGGCCTGTCCCGCCATCTGCTCCGCTTTCTCAATTTCCCGCTCGCGCGCGCCGCGACTCTCGCGTGCCAGGAGCGTATAGGCCGTCGGAATGACAAACAATGTCAGCACTGTTCCGAGCATCAGTCCGCCGACGATCACCCATCCGATGACCTGCCGGCTCTCCGCGCCCGCACCAATGGCACGCGCCAACGGGATCGCGCCCAGCACCATCGCGCCCGTGGTCATCAATATCGGACGCAGGCGCAACACGCAGGCTTCGATCACCGCATCACGGACGCTTCGGCCCTGGTCGCGCAACTGATTGGTGAATTCCACGATCAGAATGCCATGTTTGGTAATCAAACCGACGAGCGTGATCAATCCTATCTGACTGTAAATATTGAGCGTGTTGCCCGTCAGCTGCAACGCCAGGAGCGCGCCCGCCATCGACAACGGCACCGTCAGCATGATGACAAACGGATCGACGAAGCTCTCGAACTGGGCTGCCAGCACCAGATAAATGAAGCCAAGTGCCAGCAGGAACACGAAATAGATGTCGTTCGAAGAGTCCCGGAATTCGCGCGACTGTCCGGTCAAATCGGTCTGTACGGTCGCAGGAAGGACACGTTTGGCTGCCTCGTTCATGTAGGCAAGCGCCTCGCCCTGGGTGAATCCGGGCGAGAGGTTGGCGTTGACAGTCGCGGCGCGAACGCGCTGAAAGTGTGCGATTCCTCGCGGGCTGACGCCTTCGCGAACGGTCACCAGATTCGACAGCGGCACCATGTCTCCCGCGCGATTTCGCACATTGATTTCGCTGATCCGTTCCGGCGTGTCTCGACCATCACGCGCCACCTGAACGATGACGTCGTATTGTTCACCGTCCTGCTTGAATCTCGTCACCAGCCGACCGCCGAGCATGGTTTCGAGAGTGCGCCCGACCACGTCGACGTTCGCGCCCACGTCCTGCACTTTGTCGCGGTTCACGCGTACGCGGAGCTCTGGCGTATTCATGCGCAAATCGGTGTCGACGTTGACAAAGCCAGGGTTCTTTGCCATTTCGGCCTGCATGCGCTGCACGAAGCCCTGCATCTGCTCGTACGGAACGGCAGCGAGGATCACAAACTCAATCGGCTTCGCGCGTGGACTTTGGCCGAGCGAGCCCGGTTGCGACGGGAATGCCTGAACGCCGGCCAGCCCCTGAAATTTGGGCATCAACTCCTTCGCGATATCCGCCTGCGAACGAGCACGTTCACTCCAGTCCTTCAGCCGCAGCAGCGCGGTGCCGTCCGCGACGTTCGGGAAACCACCGTTGCCGCCATAAACAAGCGTTTCCGGCAGCGCTTTGTAAATGCCTTCGATCTGCTGCACATACTTGACAAGGTAATCGGAGGTCGACCCTTCGGGAGCTGATACGAAGCCGAAAATCACGCCTCGGTCTTCGAGCGGCGTCAGTTCGGTCTTCATACTTTTGAACAACAACGCGGCCGCACCGGCTACGATCAGCGCGATCAACACAATGATGAGCCGGTTATCCAGCGCCAGATTCAGCAGACGCTTGTAGCCGTTCGTGAATGCATTGAAGCCGCGCTCAATCCAGTTGTAAGCCGCGGAGTGCTTGGTCTCGTGCTTCAGGAGAATCGAGCACATCATGGGCGACAGCGTGAGCGCGACAAAGCCCGACACCACAACCGCTCCGGCGAGTGCCAGCGCAAATTCGATAAACAGACGCCCTGTGCGCCCCGTCGCGAACGAGAGCGGCGCAAACACAGCCGCGAGCGACAGCGTCATCGCAACCACTGCGAAGCCGATTTCACGCGTGCCAACCAGCGCGGCCTGCAATCGCCCCATGCCGTTTTCGATGTGGCGATGGATGTTTTCCAGCACCACAATCGCGTCATCCACAACTAGACCGACGGCCAGCACCATTGCCAGCAACGTAAGCGTATTGATCGTGAATCCGAACGCATACATGATGAAAAACGCGCCCGTCAACGAGACGGGAATCGTCAGCAGCGGAATGATGGTGGCGCGGAAGCTGCGCAGGAAGAAAAAGATCACCAGCGCGACGAGAATCACCGCCTCGCCAATCGTCGAAAACACCGCCTTGATCGACTGCGCGATGAAGACCGAGCTGTCGTAGTTAAGCTCGATTTTCATGCCCTTCGGCAACGATTCCTGAATGTTGGGAATCTCCGCGATTGCCGCTTTCGACAGCTCGAGCGGATTGCCCGTGGATTGACGGATGATGCCGAAGCCGACCGCGGTTTTGCCCATGAAGCGCTGAAAACCTCGTTCCTCGGCGGCGGCGACTTCCACCTTGGCGACGTCGCGGATCCGGATCGGGTAGCCCCCCGACTGAGCCACAACGATGGCTCCAAATTCTTCCGTCGTCTGCAGATCGGTTTGCGCGAGCACATTGAATTCGCGCAAACGACTCTCGATGCGCCCCGCCGGAATTTCCACGTTTTGCGAGCGCAGCGCACTCTCGACATCGGCTGGCGTTAGCCGAAACGCAGCGAGCTTTGTCGGTTCGACAAAGATGCGCATCGACGTCTTGCGTTCGCCGAATATCCGCAGATCGGCAGCGCCGGGCAGCACCAGGAGGCGCGGCTTAATGAGACGGTTAACCGTGTCGGAGAGTTGCAGCTGCGAATGTGTGTCGGAGGTCAGCGCGAACCACATCACGGGGAATGAGTCTGCCTCCACCTTCGCGATCACGGGCTCGTCCGCCGCTTCCGGCAAACGAGCACGCACGCGGGCTACTTTGTCGCGAACTTCCGCGGCGCCGACGTCCGGGTCCTTGGTGATCTTGAAGGTCACTGTGATGTCACTGCGCTCGGAGCGCGAGTTCGACGTGATGAGACTCACGCCTTCGATGCCGGAGAGCGAATCTTCCAGCGTCTTTGTGATCTGCGATTCGATGACTTCGGGCGACGCGCCCTTGTAGCCGGTGCTTACGCTGACAATCGGCTCGTCGATCTTCGGATATTCGCGAATAGACAGGCGTTGATAGCCAATCAGCCCAAGCAACACCACCACCAACGAGAGTACCGTGGCGAGCACGGGGCGTTTGATGCAGAGGTCAAAGAAATTCATGCGTCTGCTCCCTGTGTCGGCAACCTTGGACTGCCAACAACTTTTACAACAAACCCATTCCGCACTGGGGCTGAAGGGCAATTACTACTAAAGTTGACTTTAAGTCATATCGCAGCTCAACCCCAATGGAGTCGAGCTTGTACTACAAAGCTGTTAGCTCTTTGCCTTAATTGGAGGAGCGGTCGGCGCTACGCCTACGGCCTCCTTTTTGGCGGCCGCCGGTGCCCCACCACCGCCAGTCGGACGCACCGCTGCGCCATCACGCAAGCGCTGCCAACCGGCGATCACGATTGTGTCGCTGGCGCCAACACCCTCAAGAATTTCCGCCTTGCCGTCCCGGCGCTGGCCGACTTCCACTTTCGTCCTGAGCGCACGACCATCGACGACCCGATACATGATCTGATCCTCGCCCTGCATCGCCACGGCCTGCTCGGGCACCACCACCGCTTCGCCGGTATCGGCCAGCGTGAGCCGCACGCGGGCAAACATACCGGGCTTGAGCAAGCCACCCTTGTTCGTCATCTGCGCCCGCAGGACCACGGCGCGACCGGCCGTATCCAGCTGCGGGTTCACCGCGTAAACGTTACCGTTAAAGGGTTGTCCCGGCAGCGCATCGAGCGTCACCGCCAGCGATTGACCAACGCGCACCTTCGACTGAAACACCTCGGGTATTTTGAAATCCACCTTGATGGGATCGGTCTTCTCCAGATTCACGATGTCCTGACCGTCCTTCACGTAGTCACCGAGGCTCGCCGTACGCAATCCAGCGGTTCCGGAGAAAGGCGCGTTGATGACCAGCTTGGTGAGCCGCGCCTCCGAGAGTTTGACTGTGGCGTCCGCCACGCGCATTGCATTTTCGGCCTCGTCTTTGGCCTGGCCGGAGATGAAGTTGCGCTCTTTCAATTCAACAGCGCGATCAAATTTCGCCTTCGCTAATTTCTGATTCGCCTTCGACTGCTCCAGCTCGGCGCGAGCGACCGAATCATCCAGTTGAACGAGCATTTGGCCCTTGCGCACCGGCTGCCCTTCTTTGAAATTGAGGGCAACGATGCGACCGGACTGTTCGGCGCGAACAATGACGGACTCGTCGGAGCGCAGGCTCCCCACCGCGGTCACCGTTTTCGGCCAGTTCAGCTTTTCTGGCTTGCCTAATTCAACCGGCGTGCCGCCGCCCGGACCACCGGCACCACCCGGGCCTTTGCCCGCTGCGCCCGGCCCCGGAGAGGGTGCAGGGGCGGCACTGTCGCCTGGTTTTGCGGTAGCGGCGGCTGCGTTCCCGGGAGATGCTGCGGGAGTTGCCGCCGGCGATGCAGCCATCGGCGGAGAAGCGCCACCCGCGGGCGTCGCCGGTTTGCCGAAGCCAAACATAAACATCGCGCCCGCGCCCAATACCGCACCCAGCACGGCAACCACAATGCCATAAATCGTTTTCTTCATGAGACCCAACTACATCCGGTTTTTAACGATTATGCACTCGTAGGATGACATCTTGCGACGCAACATTCCATATCATGTACGGTTGTTGTCCACAGATAAATCGTGCCGAACATGTTTTCAGTCCCAACAGTGCACCGCCGCCTATTTTTGACCTTCTTCGTTGCGTTGGGTGCGCTCGTGAATTGCACATTTGTACCGCTCGCCAGCGCTCAAACGGGCTATCCCAACAAGCCCATCCGGTTGATCGTGCCGTTTCCTGCGGGCGGGTCGGTCGACGCAACGTCGCGCGCACTGGCGCAAAAACTTTCCGAGCAACTGGGGCAACAAGTCATCGTCGACAACCGTCCAGGAGCTGGCGGCAACATTGGTATGGACGCGGTC
>JAYWHV010000110.1:0-4362 GCA_043777615.1 Burkholderiales bacterium
CCACATTTTCAAGAACGGCTGGGAAGACAAAAAGTACATCAATGATCGCGTCTACGGGATGGACAAGATCAAAGAAGAGGTCATGACGAAGTGGACTCCGGACAAGGTCGAGGAAGCCTGCGGGGTGCCCGAAGCGCGGATGCTGGAAATCACCAAAATGTTCGCGCTGAACAAACCATCGACCATCGTCTGGTGCATGGGGCAAACGCAGCACACGATTGGCAACGCGATGGTTCGCGCGAGCTGCATTTTGCAATTGGCACTTGGCAACATCGGCGTGTCCGGCGGCGGTGCCAACATTTTCCGTGGTCATGACAATGTTCAGGGTGCGACTGACGTTGGCCCGAACCCTGATTCGCTTCCGGGATATTATGGTTTGGCGACTGGCGCGTGGAAGCATTGGTCGACTGTCTGGGGTGTGGATTACGAGTGGCTTAAGAAGCAGTTCGCTTCGCAAGTCATGATGGAAAAACCAGGCATGACGGTGTCCCGCTGGATCGATGGCGTGCTCGATCCCAACGAGACGATCGATCAGGATTCGAACCTGCGTGCTATCGTCTTCTGGGGCCATGCGCCGAACTCGCAAACGCGTGGTCCCGAGATGAAAAAGGCGATGGAAAAGGTCGACACGATGGTCATCATCGACCCCTATCCGACCGCGTCGGCTGCGATGCCGGATCGCAAAGATGGCGTGTATCTGCTGCCCGCTTGCACACAGTTTGAAACCAGTGGTTCAGCGACGGCTTCGAACCGTTCGATTCAGTGGCGTGAGCGAGTCATCAGCCCGCTGTTTGAGTCGCAGACGGATCACGCGATCATGTACGCGTTTGCCAAGAAGTTTGGGTTCGACAAAGAGTTCGTCAAGAACTGCAAGATCGTTCGACCCGACGGCGAAAAAAAGTGGGAAGAGCCAGAACCCGAGGACATGCTGCGCGAGATTAACAAGGGCACCTGGACGATTGGTTACACCGGGCAATCTCCCGAGCGTCTGAAGCTTCACATGAAGCATATGCAGACGTTTGATCCGAAGACACTTAGAGCCAATGGCGGTCCGTGTAGCGGTGATTACTTTGGCCTGCCGTGGCCCTGCTATGGCACGCCAGAGATGAAGCATCCGGGCTCGCCAAACCTGTATGACACATCGAAGCACGTCATGGACGGTGGCGGCAACTTCCGCGCCAACTTTGGCGTGGAAAGAGAAGGTGTTTCACTGCTTGCGGAAGACGGCTCGCATTCGAAGGGCGCCGACCTCACGACGGGCTATCCAGAGCTGGACCATGTGCTCCTCAAGAAACTCGGTTGGTGGGACGAACTCACCGACGACGAGAAGAAAAAAGCCGAAGGCAAGAACTGGAAGACCGATCTTTCGGGTGGCCAGATTCGCGTGTTCATGAAGAACCACGGCTGTCATCCGTTCGGCAATGCCAAGGCCCGCGCGGTCGTGTGGAACTTCCCGGATGCAATTCCGCAGCACCGCGAGCCGCTGTATGGCACGAGCGCTGAGCTGGCAAAAAAATACCCCACGCACGCCGACAAAGGAGGCGCTTTCTGGCGTGTTAAAACGCTCTACAAATCGGTGCAGGACAAAGCGATTGCCGACAAGGTTTACGAGAAGTTTCCGCTGGTGTTGACGTCAGGCCGTCTGGTGGAATATGAAGGAGGAGGCGAGGAAACTCGTTCCAATCCGTGGCTTGCTGAACTTCAGCAGGAAAACTTCATCGAGATCAACCCCAAAGACGCCAATGATCGTCTCATTCGTAACAATGAGTATGTGTGGGTTAAGGCGGTGACTGGCGCGCAAATCAAAGTCAAGGCTATGGTCACCGAGCGGGTGGGTCCAGGCGTAACGTTTGTCCCTTTCCATTTTTCAGGCTGGTGGCAAGGTAAAGACATGCTGGAAAAGTATCCAGACGGCGCGGCGCCAATCGTGCGCGGCGAGTCGGTGAACGTCGCAACCACATATGGCTACGACTCGGTGACGATGATGCAAGAAACGAAGACTACGGTCTGTCAGGTCACGCGATTCGACGCGGCGTAAGGACTAGGAGAACAACATGGCAAGAATGAAATTTATTTGCGATGCCGAGCGCTGCATCGAGTGCAATGGTTGCGTTACCGCGTGCAAAAACGAGCATGACGTTCCGTGGGGTGTAAACCGCCGCCGTGTCGTCACCTTGAATGACGGGATCGTGGGCGCCGAGCGCTCTATCTCCGTTGCCTGCATGCATTGCTCCGACGCGCCGTGTCAGGCCGTATGCCCCGTCAACTGCTTCTACAAAACGGAAGATGGCGTGGTATTGCACGACAAGGATTTGTGCATTGGCTGTGGCTACTGTTTCTATGCGTGCCCCTTTGGTGCGCCACAGTTTCCTCAGGCGGGAGCTTTCGGTCTTCGCGGCAAGATGGATAAGTGCACGTTCTGCGCTGGCGGTCCAGAGAAAGACGGCTCAAAGGCAGAGCTCGAAAAATACGGACGCAATCGTTTGTCAGAAGGCAAATTGCCTGCCTGCGCCGAAATGTGTTCGACCAAGGCGCTGCTCGCCGGTGATGGCGATGTGCTGTCGGACATCTATCGTGAGCGCGTCATGCGGCGGGGTCGCGGTGGCGATCTATGGGGTCACGCCACGGCGTACGGCCGCGCCGATTCAAAGGCTGTTGGTCCAGCTCTGCCGACAGCCCCTGCTGCGGCGCAACCAGCGGCGCAAAAATCATGAAGTACAACGCCTTCATACTCGTCGGCGTAGCAACGGCTTTGCTCGCTGCTTGCGGCGAGCAGCCGCAAACCATCACCGCCAAGCCGGGTCAATCGGCGGCAAAGGCTGATGACAAACCCTTTGGGGCCGGCACCCAGTACGCTGATCGTGCCTCGTGGGAGCGTCAGCTCCGTGCTCGCGCTGATAATCAGAACGAATACAAGCGTGTTAATTAAGCGCGGCACGAACCCAATCAGGAGCTAGCCATGAGATCCCTATTCGCGTGCACAGCAGCGCTGTTGTTTGCCCTGACGGCATGGGCTCAGCAAAGCAGTGGCCCCGTGCTGCCGCCTGCTGAACTTGCGAAGCAGGAGCAGCAGCGAGCCGTTCAGCAGCCGTACAACAACGCACCGGTCTGGCAAAACGCTCGCGGTGGTGTTGCGGGATACACGAGCATTCCTGCTCCCGAAGCTGGCGTGTTGATTCAGGATGGTGGTCAAAACTGGCGCGCACTTCGCAACGGCACATTCTCGATCATCGGTGGCTGGTCGCTGGTAGTGATGATGTTGGTGATAGGTGGTTTCTACGCGTGGAAGGGCACCATTCAATTGCATGAAGCGCCAACGGGTCGTTTGATCGAGCGCTTTACATTGCTTGAGCGCATGGCGCATTGGGCGACAGCTATTTCATTCTCGGTGCTGGCAGTTTCCGGGCTGATTCTCGGCTTCGGAAAGACGCTTTTGATCCCGGTGATTGGCTTTACGCTGTTCTCGTGGCTCGCCATGATTTCGAAAAATTTGCACAACTTCCTCGGTCCGCTGTTCATCATCAGCTGTGTCATCACCTTCAGCATTTTCGTCAGAGACAACTTGCCGAAAGCAGTCGACTTCAAGTGGCTCGCGAGCTTCGGTGGATTGATCAACGGCAAGCACGTGCCGAGCGAAAAATTCAATGCCGGCGAAAAACTCTGGTTCTGGGGCGGATTAATGCTGCTTGGACTCGTCGTCGGTGCATCGGGTCTGGTACTCAATTTCCCCAACTTCGAACAGACGCGCGCGACGATGCAACTTGCGAATCTTGTTCACTTGACGGGTTCCGTGCTCTTTATGCTCGGTGCGCTCGGACACATCTACATGGGTACGCTCGGCATGGCGGGCGCGCTTGACGCGATGAAAACCGGTGTGGTTGACGAGGCCTGGGCCAAAGAGCATCACGAGATTTGGTATGACGATGTGAAGTCGGGAAAAGTACCCGCGAGCCGCTCTGCCAGTGGCAGCAGCGGCGGCGTTCAACAACCGGTAGCTGTTGGAGGAAACGATTGATGAAAATAAATCACTGGGTAGTTCTGGTGCTCGGCAGCACAGTGACCGCTTTGGCCATCGCCAAGCTGCCGCCGCCGGCGCCTATGAACGACGAGCAAAAAGCCAAAGCTGAAGAAACCAAGGCAAAAGCCGCCGAAACGGCCAAGAAGGCCGCAGCCGACGAGTTGCGCTATCAGGACAAGGCCGCTGATCGCTACTTCAAGGAGATGAAAGCCGCAGGCAAAACTGTGCCGCCGTCAACTTGGGTGCCACCGACTCCCCCCGTAGCTGCCGCACAGCCAACGTCATCCGAATCGCATGGACAAAAGCAGGCAGTCGCCCCGAAAACGCAAGACACTTCGAATCCC
>JAYWHV010000111.1:0-4353 GCA_043777615.1 Burkholderiales bacterium
TGATGATCGTGCCAGCAGCCGCTTTGTGCGTGTACACGTACGATAGTGCCGCATGCGGCGGCGTTTCGCCATACAGCGCATGGGCGATTGCGTTCTCGGTCTTTTCACGAATGCTCGCACGGCTCGGGTCGCTGACGAAGGTCACATATATGCGCGCAGTGTAATCGTCCCCCGCCTTGGAGAGCGGATCGCTGGTCGCGATCAGATTGCCAGGCCTCCATTTGAAGCGCAGGATTGAATGGACGTGCGCGTCGTCGTCAAACCGATACGTGATGGCGCTGGCGGCAGCGTCCGCCGATCCTTCCAGAACAGTCGCGTTTACTTCATCGTCTCGAACGTATCGATAAACCGTGGCGCGCTTTGCTCCCCTTATCGCCTGAACGTGCCACTCAACGGGCGGCGAGTCCGCAACTTTGCTCGAAAAACGGGGAATACTTGCTGCGCCAGGGGTGTAGAACGAGGAGCGATTCTGCGCGAGCAGCCTTGGGGCCACTGCCGCGGCAGATATCGCCACCCCGGCTAAAAGGATCGTCGCAAAATTTGCCATCGGGATGCAGCTTCGGGGGTTGTGTGATCGTTGAAGTCCAAATGCTCGCACACGTTTGCAAATCGGGCCATCAAGTCGTGATGATCGCTGCCACCCATGTGAACGAGCGCGTAGCGGTAGGTGCCAAGCCATTTGGTTTCGCGCGCTCTCGAGGTGCTGTGCTTGATGTCCAGAAAGAGGCGCGCGTCGGGATAGGTATTTGTGAGCCAGGCTTGCTGATGCGCGGGCGGGGGTTGCTTGATGGCGTCACCAAACTCTCGGAAAACAAAGCTGGCGCTTGAACCGAAGGTGCCCTGGCGACGCGGCCAGATCGGGGTTTTTCCAAGGGCCAAATCAAGCTCCAGTGACCACAAACTTTTGCCATCAACGCGTTCATACAGGTCGGAAAATTGCCCCGCCATACGAGGGTTGATTTCGATGATCGTGATGCGATTGGTCTGTGGATGCAAGAACAGCTCCACATTAAACAAGCCGTGGGTAAAGCCGACGGACTCAACGGCACGCTTAGCGACGGCTTCCAGCTTTTCAACATGCTGTGCAGCAAGTTGAGATGGGTATTCAAAGCGCATGAATGCATTGGTGCCCGGATACATGACCGAGTCCACCGTGCCAAGGATATGCACCTCGCCGTTGCGTGCATAGCCGTCAACGCAAACCTGTAGCGCATTATCGACGCAGGACTCAGCGATAAAGCAATCGGCGTCAATCTCGCAGTCGATGTGTTTGACGGATACGCGGCGAAACGGCCAGGTCAGCCGCTTGATAATGAATTTTTCCCACACTCGAAACTCTAGGTGGGCGCGCAACTCGGCCTCGTCCCTGCATCGTTTGGCTAGCACCGAAAACGCGGCTTTCACCGGCTTCACGAAGACCGGGTAATCAATCGTGATGGCCTTCGCCACATCAGCATCGTATCGAAATCCACAGAATTCCGGAACATGATCCGGTAGGGCTTTACGATGGATTTGCCGTGCCAGATATTTGTGCTGCGCGGTTAAAAGGCCCGTTAGCGGCGTCCCGGGAAGCCCCAGCTTTTCGGCGAGCATACTCGCTGCCAGTGCGCCGAACTGTTCATGAGTTGAGCTAACAGCCACGATCTGGCGAATACGGTACTTGCGCAAGAGCTTTTTTACAAACAGGTCTACATTGAACCAGAGCAGGCGAGCATTGGAAGGGAACGTGAAAAGATCAAACCCCTCGCGGACGAATTCGTACTCGCTGTTTGCAGCCTCAAGCGACGCAAGCGCCAGATCGTCGTACTCCTGCGGAAACAGGATGAGGACGATGGGCTTGGTCATCAAAGTAGCACGCTGTGGGCCGCGAGAGCCGATTCATTAGGGAACACAGGCTACTTCTTGTCGTTCAGATTCCAGTCATAGTCGAGATACGTAATGGCAACTTTTCCGGTTTTGATCTCGGCTTGAGCGGCTGCGTCGGCCGAAAGTTTGTCGGCGTACTTGCCAAGCGTTGCTTCAAGCGATCCGAAACCTTTGTAACCCTTGGTGAAGTCCTTTTTGTACCAGTCAAAAATCTTGCTCACTTCGAGCGCTTTTTTCTCGGCGTTGTAGCGATTGCGCGACTTGTCGGACAAGAAGCGGTGCATCCCGTCCTCTAGCTGCGCGTCAACTTTGTCGGCTACAAACGCCTCGTTGCGAAGCATGGGACAACCGATTGAGGCGCACACGACTCCGACATGAATCCTTGGATCGTTGAACACGCCATCAGCACGGATCATGTCGTGCTCGATGCCGTCGAGCGTCATTTCCCGGCCAAACAACTTGAAAAACTTGATGCCCCATGGCTTGGAGAATGTACCGCCCAGATCGCGGATCGACTTAAGGTTTGGATACTTGGTGAGGATCAACTCAATCGTGTACGCGTTGTATGCGTTCATCAGGAACGCCAGCTGCTGATTTTTGTTCCACGATTTATAGGTAGCTTCGGGTACGGCAGAGACCGAATCAAGGTAGGAAGTCAGCGCAGCGCGATCGCGCAACATGCCAGCGTAGGACACCTGCGAGGCGTTGCCGTTGCTGATCAGCGTCACATGCCGCTTCAACAAGTCGTCAAACGCCTTGTGGGACTGATCAAACTGGGCGAAGGCGGTTGATGCCATGAGCGCGGCTACCGTCACCAGGATTGTCTTTAGCATTTTCATTTTTTTGGTTCTTTCTTCTGAAGCGTTCGCATGAGTTGTGCACGTGTTGCATCAATGTGAGGCGTTGTCGCGCGTTTGACGGCAACCCTTACTTAGCGGCGAACAAACTACCTCCGCTCCCAGGCGTGAAACTTTGCCACCCATTCGAGTAGCCTGGTCGGTTGATGGTTCCGTTTCCACACACCAGCGGCGTATTTGTTGGCTTCACCGAGCGTCGGATACGTGTGAATGGTGCCCAGAATCTTGTTCATGCCGATACCGTATTTCATTGCGGTCACGTATTCCACCAGAATATCGCCTCCATGGTCACCCACGATCGTCGCACCGAGAATCGTATCCTTGCCCGGCACGGTCAGTACCTTCACAAAGCCGTGCGCCTCGCTATCGGCAATTGCGCGGTCCAGATCGTCCAGCCCATAAACCGTGACCTCATGCGGAATGTTCTTTTCTTTCGCTTCCGACTCGGACAGGCCAACGCGAGCCACTTCGGGGTCAGTAAAGGTCGCCCACGGAATCACGCGGTAGTCGGCCTTGAATTTCTTGAAACGTCCGAAAAGAGCGTTTACAGCGGTGTACCAGGCCTGATGCGCGGCGGTATGCGTGAACTGGAACGGCCCGGTCACATCGCCGCAAGCGAAGATATTCGGGTACAGCGTCTGCAAGTACTCGTTGGTTTCAATCGTCTTGTTCGGACGGGTCGGGATACCCAACTCTTCGAGTCCGAAGCCCGTGACGTTGGCAGTACGACCCACCGCGACCAGAATCTGATCAAACGGAATTCGAACGTCCGCGCCGTTGTGCTCGCAAATGAGGATTTTCTCCCCGTTTTCCACGACGACCTGTTTCGCCTTATGCCCCGTCAGCACTGCGACACCATCCTGCTTGAATGACTTGGTGACCAACTCCGAAATTTCAGGATCTTCACGCAACAGGATGCGCGGTGCCATCTCAACCTGCGAGACATGAGAACCAAATCGCGCGAAGCATTGCGTCAATTCCGAGCCGATCGGCCCACCGCCTAGCACCACGAGCCGCTTCGGAAGCTCGCGCAGATTCCACACGTTGTCGCTCGTCAAATACGCGACTTCGGACAAACCAGGAATCGGCGGCACGAAGGGGCGCGCGCCGGTGGCAATCACGATATTCTTGGTCGTCATCGTCGATTTGCTGCCGTCCGCAGCCGTAATCTCAACGGCCCAGGGCGACAAGATTCTCGCGCTGCCGGTGACGCAATCGACTCCCAGCCCGGTATAGCGCTCGATTGAATCGTGTGGTTCGACTTCGCGAATAATGCGTTGTACGCGCTCCATCACGTCGGCGAAATTCCACTCGGCTGACGCGATCTTCAGGCCGAACTCTTCAGCGCGCTTCATGTGCGACAAAAGCTTTGCAGTCTTGATGAGGGCCTTTGATGGGACGCAGCCGGTGTTCAGGCAATCCCCACCCATTTTGTGCTTCTCGATCAGAGTGACTTTAGCCTTCACTGCCGCCGCGATGTAGCTTGTCACAAGCCCCGCCGATCCTGCACCGATCACAATGACATTGCGATCAAACGACTTTGGTTTTGCGTCCGCGAATCTCGAGTAAACCTTGCGTCCCTTGAGCCAGTCGAGCACTTTTTTCGCGATGATGGGGAATATGCCCAGTA
>JAYWHV010000112.1:0-15656 GCA_043777615.1 Burkholderiales bacterium
GATCAGGCCGAACCTAATCAAGTCGTCAGGCTCAGTTTCACGGAGCAAAGCGCTGATGGAACTACGGTCGTCAGGAGACACAACCTCGGCACCAAAACCGATTCCGGTTTTCGCAGAACGTTGCCGGATCACGCGATCCAGCCCCTCAAATGCGCCGCCCACTATGAACAATATATTCGCCGTGTTGACGGTGACAAATTCCTGATTCGGGTGCTTGCGTCCACCTTGCGGAGGCACTGAAGCATTGGTCCCTTCGATCAGTTTCAACAATGCCTGCTGCACGCCCTCGCCGGAGACATCCCTCGTAATCGAGGGGTTCTCACCTTTGCGTGAAATCTTGTCGATCTCATCGATATAAACGATGCCCCGCTGGGCACGCTCAACGTCATATTCGCAAGTTTGCAGAAGCTTCTGAATGATGTTTTCGACGTCTTCGCCAACGTAGCCAGCCTCAGTTAGCGTCGTTGCGTCCGCGATCACAAACGGCACGTCGAGCAAACGAGCCAGAGTCTGAGCGAGCAGCGTCTTACCGGAACCGGTCGGGCCGACCAACAGAATGTTGCTCTTCGCGAGCTCAACATCGTTATCTTTGAGGTTCGCGTCAATCCGCTTAAAGTGGTTGTATACCGCCACTGAAAGGATCTTTTTTGCGTGCTCTTGTCCGATTACATACTGATCTAGCTTCTCACGAATTTCGTGCGGCGTCGGCAAACGCTTGGAGCCAACGCGCTCAACAGTTTCGGCCTGAACTTCTTCCTTGATTATGTCGTTGCAAAGATCTATGCATTCATCGCAAATGAACACGGAAGGCCCGGCAATCAGCTTGCGAACTTCGTGTTGGCTTTTGCCGCAAAACGAACAATAAAGGAGCTTGTCGCTCGTAGACTTCTCGACCATAAGATTAATTTAATCAGCGTGACGGGCACGCGTTCACACCAGTGTAGCGCTTTGTGAGCGGCAAAGGAGTTGGAGAAACCGTGCCGCGACGGTTCTGGCCGTAACGCGCGACGCGTCTCAAACGGATCCGGAAAAGGTCAGGCAGTTTCGGCTCGAGACGAAGCTAGAACTCGATCAACCATGCCAAATTCGACGGCTTCCTCGGCGCTGAGGAAATTATCGCGATCAGATGCCTTGTCCACTTCGTCCATCGAACGTCCCGTGAAGTCGGCCATATGCTGGTTGTAACGTTTCTTCAATCGCACAATGTAATTGGCGTGACGCTCAATATCAGACACCTGTCCGGAGAAGCCGCCAGAGGGCTGGTGGATCATGACGGTGGAATTTGGTAGCGCGAAGCGTTTTCCTTTCGCGCCGGCTGCGAGCAGGAATGCGCCCATCGACGCCGCCATGCCGACACACAGCGTGCTGACGTCGGGTTTAATAAAGCGCATCGTGTCGAAAATTGCCATGCCAGCAGACACCGATCCACCCGGGGAGTTGATGTAGAAGCTAATGTCCTTGTCCGGGTTTTCCGACTCAAGGAATAGCAACTGCGCCACGATCAGGTTCGCAGTTTCGTCTGTAACGGGACCGACTAGAAAAATGACTCGTTCTTTTAGGAGGCGCGAGTAAATATCGAATGCTCGCTCGCCACGACCGCTCTGCTCAATCACCATGGGCACAAGCCCCAACCCATGCGGTGGGATGTTGCCGAAGGTTTCGCCAAACCCGCCAACAGTTGCGCTAGGGGGATTCCAGTTCGTCATGATCAGTCCTTTTGCTTGTGCTTGCTCGCGGGACGGCGTGTAGCCCGAGCTCCGCTCGCATGATACGTCTTGTACGCTGCAGTAATCCGTGGCGGGACGAGCCCCGCATGTCTAAATCCCTGCCGCCTTTAAGATGGTGATGTTCCAGGCCGCTTCAAGCGGCACGAAGGATATGCCGGCGAAGGTCCCGAACGGGCGAAGCCGAGGGCTAGGCGGGCTGCTGACCGATCAGATCAGCGAACGGTTGTGCTTTATCGCTTGTCTTTGCTGCTTTGAGCACATGGTCAACGACGTTTTGTTCCAGCGCAATCGCTTCGAACTCAGACAAACGGCGCTGATCCTGGTAATACCACGCAACCACTTGCTCTGGCTTTTCGTAACTTTGCGCCTGCTCGTCTAGCAACGCACGAACCTGTTGCGGAGACGCTTGCAGGTTGTTGCTTCGAACCAATTCACCCACGATTAACCCCATCGCGACGCGTTCTGCGGCTGCCGGCTCAAAGGTCGACGGAGACATTGCCTCATCAGCCTTGCCGCCTCGAGATTTGTAATCCTCCGTCGCGGCGGCTGCCATGCGCTCGGCCTCAGCCGCGATCAGTGCCTTTGGGACTTCAAGAGTGGAGTGCGAGCGCAACCCGGCGAACACCTGATCACGAATTTTCTGGAATACACGGCGCTTGCGCTCAAGCTCAAGATTACCGCGGACCTCTTTTTTCAGACCATCAATATTGCCATCAGCGATGCCAAAGGCCTTGGCAAACTCGGAGTCGATCACCGGCAGAATCGGGCGCGCAACTTCCTTGGCACTGAGCGAGAAGGTGGCGGTTTTCCCAGCGACGTCTTTGCCAAAATAATCCGCGGGGAAGGCCAGCGTGAAGGTTTTGCTCTCGCCCTTCTTCACGCCCAAGGCAGCCGCCTCGAATTCCGGCAACATGCGCCGCTCGCCGAGAATCATGGTGAAATCCTTGGCGGAGCCTCCGTCAAACGCCACGCCGTCAATCTCGCCGTTGAAGTCCACGATGAGGCGATCGCCTTCTTCGCTCACTCCGTCTTTCGGCTCATAGCGGACGCGCTGTTTGCGCAACGTTTCCAACGTGCGAGCAACGTCTTCATCGGTGACTTCTACGACCGGGCGCTCAATTTCAAGCGCTGACAAATCAGCAAAAGTTACGTCCGGGAATACTTCGAACGTGGCCACGAACTGATAGTCATTTACGTTCTCAGCGTCAGCTTTGGGTTCGATCCGGGGGTAACCTGCAACGCGCAGTTGATTTTCGTCAACGACTGCGCCAAAGCTTTTGTTCACTGCGTCCGAGAAAACCTCCGAGCGCACTTGGGGGCCGTAAGTTGAAGCCACCATTTTGACTGGCACTTTGCCTGGCCGGAAACCCGACATTTTGACGGTGCGGGCGAGGCGCTTAATGCGCGTTTCGGTTTCCGATTCGATCTGTGCAATCGGGATCGCCATCGTGAAGCGGCGCTCTAACGTGCTCAGTTGCTCAATCTGTGTGGACATATTCTTATTTCCATCCGAAAGCGGGCATCTACCCGCATTCGCTCAAGGTTGTCGCCAGGCGGCTTGTCCTGTTGCGCAGAGCGCAAAAAATGACGGCGCAAGGTACGCGCCGGTGGACAGTCCGCAATCATTAAATTTGGTGCGAATGGAGGGACTCGAACCCACACACCTTTCGGCGCTGGAACCTAAATCCAGTGCGTCTACCAATTCCGCCACATTCGCTTAGCCCATTATTATAGCTGTCGTTTCCCCCACTTCTATGGCCTGTACGTGACCGTTGACGAGCACTACGAGAATTTTCCGGTCGCGTCCGTGCTGGTACCCAGCGCCACGCGGCCCTTCGTGATCGCACTTTATCGATTTGCCCGCCACGCCGACGATGTTGCCGACGAGGGAGACGCGAGCGCCGAGGAAAGACTCGCCACGCTCTCCGCGCTGGACGAGGACCTCATCGGTTTATTTGGGGGCGGAGAGGCCCAGGCGCCCACTGTCCGCGGGCTCTCAGTCATCCGTGACGCTAGGCACATCACCATCTCCGCGCAACCGTTTCGTGACCTGCTGGATGCGTTTCGGCAAGACTTGACGGTTCGGCGTTACAAGTCATACGAACAGTTGCTCGAGTACTGTCGTCGATCCGCCAATCCCGTTGGAAGAATAATGCTGGCTTTCGTTGGGGTCAACGACGCACGGGCGTTCGCAGCGAGTGACCAAATTTGCACGTCGTTGCAGCTCATTAATTTCTGGCAGGACGCAGGGGTTGACGCGTCACGCGGTCGAATTTACGTGCCCGAACTAGAGTTTGTTCAGCACGCGGTGTCGCCGGAACGATTCCCAATGCACCCAACACACCGTGAGTTAATGCGCACGCAATGCGATCGTGCGCGCGATTTGCTCACGTCGGGCCTGCCATTACTGAGCTATTTGTCAGGTCGGTTTAGGCTGGAGATCGCGTTTACGATTGCTGGGGGACTGCGCATCCTGGATAAAATCGCGACCAACGACTGGGACGTTTCGCAACGCCCGACGCTGCGCTGGTACGATAGTCTGCCCATACTTTGCCATGCCACCCGCGTGTGGTTTCGGGCTTCGAAACATCGCGCCTCATGACACCCGACCAATACTGCCAGGAAAAAGCCGCCAAATCGGGCTCAAGTTTTTACTACGCCTTCCGATTTCTGCCGAATGAGCAACGGCGTGCAATCACTGCGTTTTATGCATTTTGCCGCGAGGTTGATGACGTCGTGGACGCCACGACCGACCCGGACGTCGCCCGCGCCAAGCTTTCGTACTGGCGCCACGAAACGGCGGCAATGTTTCGCGGTTCTGCGCAACATCCGGTGGCTCAAGCCTTGATTCCACACCTTGCACCAATGCAGTTGCCCGAGCCAGCATTTCACACGGTGATCGACGGCATGCAGCAAGATCTGGAAAAGAATCGGTATCTGAATTTTGAAGAACTGGGCCGCTACTGCTATCAGGCAGCAGGCGTCGTGGGCGAAGTCAGCGCGCGAATTTTCGGGATAAAGACGAAGGACAACCCAGCGACACTTGCATACGCGCGCGCGCTCGGTGAAGCACTGCAATTGACCAACATCATTCGTGACGTCGGCGAAGACGCACGTCGTGGTCGAATCTACTTGCCGCAGGACGATTTGGCAAGGTTTGGGGTGCCGGTTAGCGTGTTGCTACAAGGACGAGCGGAAGGCGACTTCGCTGGTATGATGCTTTTTCAGTACGAGCGCGCCGTCGCGAGCTTTGATCGCGCGATGGAATCGCTGCCGCGCGAGGATCGATTGGCGCAGCGGCCGGGTCTGGCTATGGGAGCGATCTATCGCGCTTTGCTAGAAGAAATCCGGCGTGACGATTTCCGCGTCATGGAGCATCGTGTATCGCTAACACCGATCCGCAAACTTTGGCTGGCCTGGAAGACCTCGACTTTCGCATGACGCGCGTTGCTGTCATCGGTGCAGGATGGGCAGGAGCGACGGCAGCTTTAGTTCTCGCGCGCTCGGGCGTTCACGTCGCCGTCTTTGAGGCGAACAGCATCGCTGGCGGACGAGCGCGCGTGGTCGAAAAAGCAGGTCGCACGTTTGACAACGGGCAGCACTTGTTACTCGGTGCCTATTCGCGATCGCTTGCGATGATCGACAGCCTGCACGCTGTGGGCACAACAAAGGCGGCGCCTTATTTGCGGCTGCCATTGAGTTTGCGATCTGCGCCGCAAGTAGCTCCATCAATCTCACTTGACGCCCCGCGGTTACCAGCTCCGTTGCACCTGTTGGCTGCGATCATCACAGCAAGCGGTCTGAGCCTTGCTGAAAAATTCGCAGCGGCAAGATGGGCTATGCGATTCCTGCGTGGGGTGGCACCTGAGACGAGTGCGACGGTTGCCCATTTGATCGAAACCCAGCCAGCGCGGGTTAGGGGACTGCTGTGGGAGCCGCTGTGCATCGCTGCCCTGAACACACCGCCGCAGGCCGCGAGTGCAAAGGCCTTTGTTGATGTGCTCAAACGCTCGTTTACCGGTGATGCGAGGGGCAGTGACCTCATCATCCCACAGTCCAATTTGACCGCCTTGCTACCTGAGCCGGCTCTTGCGGCAGTACGTGCGCTGGGTGGTGCCGTTCGGCTTGGCACGTACGTGACTTCTATCGTAATCACGACAACGGGGGCGACGGTATCGTTGCGTGGTCAACCGACACAAGAGTTTGACTTCGTCGTCGTGTCGACTGGACCGCAACACCTGCCACGTCTACTCTCCGAAATCCCCGCCGCTTCTGCAGTGTCAGATTCATTACGTGAGCTCACATATGAGCCGATTACGACGCTACATTTTGATTTTTCGCATCGTGGGCCAGGGCAGAACAAGCAGTCGCCGATGTGCATGCTCGACGGCGCCCCCGGGCAATGGGTCTTCTGGCATCCACTGCCGAACGGCCACTGGCGGGCAAGCGTGGTGATCAGCGCTGACCAGCGGAGTGGAGACGAAGCGTCGCTAGTGGGCGCGACACTTTCTCAACTCAAACGAAGTTACTCCCTACCCGCGCCGACCTGGCAATTTGTCATCACCGAAAAGCGAGCCACCTACGCATGCACACCCGCTCAGTGCCGCATTCTGAGCGACATTCCGAAGCATATCGGACGCCTTTTTTTTGCGGGTGATTGGTGCGCACCCGAACTTCCGGCAACGCTAGAAGCCGCGGTAATTTCCGGAGAACGCGCGGCGCAGAAAATTATTTCGGAGGTGAACGATGACTGACACGAGGCATATTTTCACGTACGGATCGCTCATGTTTCCTGTCGTTTGGGAGCGTGTCGTTGTCGGCCGATACCGCGACAGCCAAGCGACAATTCACGGTTTCCAGCGCCTGCGGATACGCAGCGAACTCTACCCTGCCCTGATCGTCAAACAAAGCGGTGATGCGATTACCGGGCGGGTGTATTTCGACGTCTCAGCGAATGATGTGGCCAGACTGGATCACTTCGAAACCTCTGACTATGCAAGAGTGACGCTTGCCGTAACAGTGGCAGGCAAGGCGCTGGCTGCTGATGCCTACATGACGCTGACGCCGGAGGCCCTTGAACCTTCAGAGTGGAACCCTGAGAACTTCGAGCGGGACGGCATCGAATCGTTCCTTTCCACGTACGCGGCAACCAATACGCCTTTGAAGTAGCGCCTCGTTAACCCAAGCTTACTCGAAGGGTACTACCACCGCGACACGACGGTTTTTCGCACGCCCCTCGGGTGTTTCGTTACTCGCGAGCGGGCGTTCAAAGCCGAAGCCACGCCGCTCCAAGTTTTCTGGGGCGAAGCCGTGCTGGCTGACTGCATTCGCTACAGATTCAGCACGCCTGCTCGAAAGCGAACGATTGAATTCAGGGGTGCCCACATTGTCGGTATGCCCAAAGAGGCGCAGCTTCTTGATTTCAAGGGCATGAAGGTCATTGGCAAGCTTGGCAATCACTACTTTTGCATTCTCGCTAAGTACATCGCTGCCAGTTTCGAACAATAACGGTCCGGGCAAATTCAGCACATACCCTTCCTCGGTCTTCTCAAAACCAAGATCGACGAGTTTGCTACCTAGCGAACTTTGTGTAACAGGTTGCGGCGGTGCGGGTGGCGGCGAACTGACACACCCGGCCAAGAGCGACAAAGCGCACGCGGTCAAAATGGTGAGACAAGTTTGCTGAACATACGAGGGGCAGTGTTTCATTTTCATCATTTTACGTTTGGTGTTCGGCGCCCGTGAACGGGCATTGCGATAACGTTTGAGGTTCCAGGTTGAAGTACCGGCGCTCGCATGCCAACGGTTACTGCTGCTGCAACCCGAATAGACTCGTCCTGCGGAAGCGATTTCGCGGCGTACATCGCCCAATCAGCTGCTTGCATGAGGCTCGTGACGTCGTCCCCGTGGTCCGGAAACACTGCCACGCCGATACTTACCCTCAGGGGCAACGTCCATTCGTCGTCGGGTAAGGCGATGCCAAGCCAGACCGTCAGTCGCTCGCCCAGCTTCACGGCATCGTTAACGCCGTTGATATTGGCGGTCACCACGGCAAATTCGTCGCCCGCAACTCGCGCCAGACAATCTGAACTTCGCAGCGCCCTGCGAATGCGCGCTGCCGTTGCGAGCAGAGCTGCATCACCCTGCGGCCGCCCGCGCGCATCGTTAATCGCCTTCAGATCGTCAAGATCAATAAACAGCAATGCAAGCGGTGTCCCAGAGCCGTTCGCCTTTGCGAGCAATGAGGTCAGCGTGGCGTCCAGCATTGCGCGATTGGGCAATCCGGTGAGTGCATCGGAAAAAGCAATGGTTTCGAGATGTTCATTGGACGCCTTCAGCTCATACTGTTTGCGCTTGAGTTCCCGATTTTGTTCTGCGACCTGAGCAATCAGGGCTTCGAAACTAGACGTCAGGCGGTTGACCTCGCGCCCGCCACCACGGGGAGCAGGGGCGAGCAAGTTTCGTGATGCGCTTACTTCTTCGGCCCATTCAGACAAGTCCTCGACAGGCTTTAACAGCGCCTTACTCAATGCTTTAGCCACCAACCAACCGGAGAGAGCTGTAATTACGAGAATAGCGCCCAAAATCGTCAACGCTCGCAACACGCCATCACGCAAGGAGCGCTGGTTTGGATTTATGACGAGCGTTCCAAGTGCTGTCGTGCGGTCGCTGCTCTGTTCGTCACGCAACGCATATTGCACTGGCTTCGCTTCACTGAGGCCGCTTCCCCAAGTCGCGAGTGCAGCGATATCCACCGGAAAATTGTTCTCGCCCGGAGACACCAGCTCTGCGCGAAGCCGTCCGGAGCGGTCATAAACCGCCGCCGAGTCATGCCCGCCCCCCGTGTCAAACACCCGAAGCGCTTCGGCGATTACGTCGTAACCGCCAAAACGCATTGCGGCAGAAATGGTGCTGGATGCAACGTTGGCCTGTGTCAGTGATGAGACACGACTTTCCTCAATCCGCCCCTTCAAAAAGACCGAAGCGAGCGCGACACCGGCGAGCGTCAACATGGCCACCAGCGTGAGGACAGTCGTCAACGTAGCCCGTCGCGCGAGCGAGTAATTTGACAGGAATGCGCGCAGACGACCGATCATCGATGCTCTCCCACCAATGAGGCAGCACGGGGCTTGCTGCTCAAGCGCAGCGCTACCGCAGCTATGTTCAGCCGGGAGCGTTGCAAAGCCTCCAGACTCACTTCAAAACGCCACTCACCAGCCACCCTGTAAGCGCCGATGATTCCGCCGTCGGCCGTGAAGTCTGCGTAATTGCTCAACGTGAGTACAGGCTTATCATTCAAAGCCGAAAGCCACTCACGTGGTGCGGGTCGAACATCAGCGTGCAACCACACAATATTGCAATCAGACACCTGCGCGGGAGCGGCAATTTGTCGCCACAAGACAGGAAGTCGCCGAACTTCACGTTGAGTTTCGCCCGGCACCGCCGCCGTTACCGCAGCAGCAGGAGCCAACAACGAGCCGCCGTGAGCGAAGCAGACGGTAATCCCTTTTGTTGCGATGTCACTGGGCCACGAGGTGTAGCGAGCAATGTTGACAATGAAGTTAGTCAGGTCGCCCGCGTCTGCGATGCTGTCAGCCGCAGCCGCAGGGCGCACGAACAAAGCGCAGAGCATAAAACCAAAAACCGACGCAGAGAGGCGTCGGTTTTGGTTCTGTGCCACTGACGGCACGTCCTCTACTGTCGCCGCTATCGTGCGCGGCGAGGGGTTCAAACCACCTTCGGCGTTTGACCGAAGGTGGCCCCGTTTACAGCGACTCGGGCGCAGCTTTTGGAGATACTGCCGCAGGTGTCGTTCCATCAACTTTGGCCTCGGCGTCGTCGGTCGGCACGGTTGCCGCCGTTCCTGCCGATGAGTCGTCGCCCTTACCGGTTGGCGTGTTGTACGACTTGATTGCGCGAACTGTCCGACCAGCCATGATGTCAGCGATTTGATCAGCATCGATCGTTTCGTATTCCATCAGCGCTGCCGTCATCGCTTCGACCTGCGGCGCATAGTCTTGCAAAATTTTTGTCGATACGGCGTACTGCTCGTCAATAATGCGGCGAATTTCCAGATCTACCTTTTGCAACGTTTCGTTCGACACGTTTTGTGTCTGCGTCACGCTGCGGCCAAGGAATACTTCGCCTTCGTTTTCAGCGTAAACCATTGGGCCTAGCAGATCACTCATGCCGTATCGCGTGACCATGTCTCGTGCAATTTTGGTGGCGCGCTCAAAGTCGTTTGAGGCCCCCGTGGAAATGTTCTTCACAAACAAATCTTCGGCAATCCGTCCACCAAACAAGACCGAAATTTCAGTCAGCATCTGATCTTTGTACATCGAGATGCGATCTCGTGCAGGAAGCTGCCACGTCACACCGAGCGCGCGGCCCCGCGGGATAATCGTGACCTTGTGAACGGGGTCTGCTTTGGGCATGATCGTCGCGATGATCGCGTGACCCGACTCGTGATACGCCGTGGCACGCTTTTCCTCATCGGAAAGCACCATCGACTTGCGCTCAGCGCCCATGTAAATCTTGTCCTTGGCGCGCTCAAAGTCGTCCATGTCAACCAGTCGCTTGTTGCTGCGAGCAGCGAACAAAGCGGCCTCGTTCACGAGATTCGCGATGTCAGCACCGGACAAACCGGGGCAACCGCGTGCAATCACGTGAGCGTTCACGTCGGCGGCTATCGGCACTTTACGCATATGGACTTGCAGAATCTGTTCCCGACCACGAATGTCCGGCAGCGGAACTACCACTTGGCGGTCAAAGCGACCGGGACGCAGAAGCGCAGGGTCAAGGACATCAGGGCGGTTGGTCGCAGCGACCACAATTACGCCTTGCGAGCCTTCGAAGCCGTCCATTTCGACCAACATCTGGTTCAACGTTTGTTCACGCTCGTCGTTGCCACCGCCGAGGCCAGCTCCGCGTTGCCGACCAACAGCATCAATCTCGTCAATGAAGATGATGCAAGGCGCGCTTTTCTTTGCCTGATCGAACATGTCGCGGACACGGGCCGCGCCGACACCAACAAACATCTCAACGAAATCGGAACCAGAAATAGCAAAGAATGGCACTTTGGCCTCGCCCGCAATCGCTTTAGCGAGCAGCGTCTTGCCGGTTCCTGGAGAACCCACGAGTAACACGCCTCGCGGGATCTTGCCGCCGAGTTTCTGGAATTTGCTTGGATCCTTCAGGAAGTCAACGATCTCCGTGACCTCTTCTTTCGCCTCGTCACAACCAGCAACGTCGGCAAACGTAATCGTGTTGTTGGTCTCATCGACCATCTTTGCACGGCTCTTGCCGAAGCTGAAGGCACCGCCTTTGCCTCCGCCCTGCATCTGGCGCATCATGAACACCCACGCGCCAATCAACAACAGGATCGGGCCAAACGAAAACAGCACGGAGCTCAAAAACGATTGCTGCTCTTCCGGCTTGCCGGAGAATTTGACGTTATTCTTAAGCAAATCGTTGATCAAATCCTTGTCATAGCCGCCGGGAATGTAGGTAGCCCGTTTGCCATCGGCGGTGCGGTATTCGACGTTTCGGCCCTCAATCGTGACCTCGCTGACCTTGCCGCCGCGGACTTCGTCGATAAACGCGGAATACGCCACGGCATCGCTTTTGCGGCTCGACTTGTCGAACTGCTGCACGACAGTTAGCACTACCAAGCCAATGACGACCCAGATCCCGATATTTTTAAGCATGTTATTCAAGCAAACGACTCCTGCAATCGCGTATTTCCGTAACAGACGGAGCGTCGCAACCACACCTTTATACGATTTTAAGGGCGATTGCAGTTTTTCAAGATGCAAAGGCCGATCAATCAATAATCCGTCAATTTATGTCGCCATTTGAAGACAAACCGCCCGTGACTCGCATTGTTCGCTCCAGCTAGCTTTGGAGACGCGTCAGATTGGCCTAGGAGCGCGTGAGCTCCGGCCCAAGGGTGCACCCGAGCGCGTCCAGCCCGGAACGTAGCTGCCGGTAGGCGGGGTCCACGAGCTCCGGAGCGCCCTTCACGCCAAGATCAATGTGGCGACCGTAGCTGGGATGGTCGACGCTCGGCAGACTGAAGACTTTAACGCCCGCGTGATCGCGCTCAATGGCCTCCATCAGCGGCGTCAGATTGGCCTCCATCGCGCCCATCACGATCACCGACCGTTCGATGTAGGCATCACGCCGGAACAGGTGCGCGTACTTCGTGTCCAGCACCCACTCAAGCATGGGCCAGGCCATGACCGGGAAGCCCGGGACGAAGTGAACATGCCCAACGCTGAAACCCGCGATCTTGTTGTACGGATTGGGAATGATCGTCGCGCCCGTTGGGAAGACGCCCATATTCAGCCGATGCATGTTGTCTGCGCGTTCCGGATCAAACTCAACGCCCTGCTCCCGCGCAACGTCCTGCATGCGCTCAAGAATGAACGCCCTGGCTTCAGGATGCAGCACGAGCGGCACACCGAGCGCAGCTGCAGCGCACTGCCGGGTATGGTCGTCGGGCGTTGCACCTATGCCTCCCGTCGAAAACACGACATCGCCCGACGCAAATGCACGCCGCAACGCTGCCGAAATACGGCCCGGATCGTCGCCGACGTACTCGGCCCAAGCGAGCGGCAAACCGCGCGCCGCCAGCATTTCAATGACTTTCGCGAGATGCTTGTCTGTCCGTTTGCCGGACAGGATTTCGTCGCCCACGATGATGACGCCGAAGGCAGGTGGCGAGGCGGACAAGGGGTTAGCGGGATTGGCTCTGTCGCCTGGGTTAGCGGGATTGTTTTGCATGGTTCGCAAAGCATAGCGACGTGACAGGCGCAACCCCACCTAGTGCTGCGCGAGGAACACGTCGTAGGCGGCAAAAAATTCGTCTGGCACTTCAAAGTACGGTATCGCACCAGTCGACATGACAGTCATCGTCCAATTTGAAGCGTCAGCAAATCGCGCCTTCAAACGGTAATCAACAAAGTCCCCGCGAACGCCATGCACCAGCCAAGTCGGCACTTTGAGCCCGTCGTAAACATGCATGATGTCGGCGCTGAACAAAAGCGCGGACAAAAAGTACAGTGGCGCATGTTTTGCACCCGGCTGTTTGGTGGTGGTGATGTCGTACTGAAAAAGCGCCTCGTCAATCCGCTTTGAGCCCCACGTCTTTTCCAGAAAAAAACGGACTACGCCCGGCCGCGTGAGTTGACGAAACAAACCGTCGCTCCAGCCCGACCACGCAAGGACGCGCTGCGCCCGGTACGAGCCGACCAGACTTTCTGCAGGCCCGAGACGTGGCTTCGCTCCGTTAAAGCCGGTGGGACTAACGAGCGTGACGCTTCGGTAGTCGGCGGGCGCCTCCTGCGCGGCACGCGCCAGAAATTCGCAGCCGAGCGACAGGGCAAGCGCATCAACCTGATCTGCGTTGTGCTCGGCTCGTATGCGGGAGATCAACGCGTGAACGGCGTCGGTCATCAGGCGCGGCAGATAGGCGCGGTCGCTGCGATCAGAAAATCCGAATCCGGGCAGGTCGATAGCGTAAACACTGCGCAATGCTTCGTAGTGCTCGTACACCGGGCGCATTTCAGCGGCGCTTCCCGATGCGTTCATGCTGTGGATGAGGAGCATCGGCGGCGCCGCGGTCGCAGCCGTAGCGGGTCCTGACCTGTAATAGCTCAAACGACCGGCACCGCTGTCGAAGTCGATCCGTTCACCGGATAAGGCCGGTGGCAGCGTAGTGCATGCAGTTTGAGTTGTCATCGGCGCAGCATAGCGGAGGGTTTAAAGCTGCGCCTCCGCATCTGTTTTTCAAGCCGCGCGCAGCGGGATCAGACCGTAAGGCAAGGTATGCATTTTTGGAGATGACCGCCAGACATCCCGCTGCAGCCCGTGCGGTGGTCTCGCAAACGCGAACGGCAGTACCCGCCGGTAAGGCTGGCGATGAGCGTCACTTTTTCAAAGGGGCCGAACTCGCGGGCGGCACGCACGAAACAGGCCACATAAACTGCCTCGGACCACCGAAAAAACGACCCGGATAGGCCAATCGTATGCGGGGACGCGGTTCGCTCACCCACTCACGGTTTTATTGCGCTGTATCAAGAAGGCAGCAGCTGGCAGGCCTAAGATGAAGTCGGGTGTGCGGCCCTGCGTAAGAGTTCTTTCTGGGTTTCGTGACCCGTGAAAGGCCTGCGTTTTCTCGTGATCAAGCAATTGTTCAAGAATGGACTTACCAAACCAGAAAGGGAATCCCATGAAAATCCTGGCTCTTGTATCGAATGTGTTGACGTGCGCTGTAGTCGCTGCGTTTTGGGCGCATGCGAACGCTCAAACGCTTCAGAAAATTTCGGCCGCCAACAAGATAACTGTCTCCTACCGGGAAGCGTCCATACCGTTTAGCTATCTGGCTGGTTCGGATAAAGCCGTGGGTTTTGCCGTCGATCTCACCGACATCATCGTGGCAGACGTCAAAAGGGAAACTAACAAGCCGAACATCGAAGTGCTTTATGTGCCAGTTTCTGCGAGTACGCGTATACCGATGCTGGTGAACGGCACATACGATCTTGAATGCGGATCGACTACCAACAATGCTGCTAGAGGCAAAGAGGTTCAGTTCGCCATCAGTCATTTTTTTACCGGAACGCGACTGCTCACCAAAAAGGCGTCCGGCATAAAGAACTACGGTGACTTGAAAACCAAAGTGGTTGCAACGACAGCCGGAAGCACTAACGAAAAGGTTCTGCGCAAATACAGCGACGACAATAACTTGAGTATGCAGATTGTTTTGGGTAAAGACTATGACGACGCAATGAAGTTGGTTGAAGACGACAAGGCCGTGGCGTTCGCCATGGACGACATTCTGTTGTTTGGCTTGATGGCTAATTCGAAAAACCCTGCATCGCTTGAAGTGGTAGGCGATACGCTGCAGGTGGAGCCCTACGGGTGCATGCTGCGTAAGGATGATCCGGAGTTCAAGAAGCTTGTCGACGGCACAATTTCGCGCATGATGAAAACGGGCGAATTTTCAAGGCTTTATTCAAAATGGTTCGAATCTCCCATCCCGCCAAAAGGCATGAATTTGAAGATGCCCATGAGCGGGCAATTGAAAGAGAACCTCACGCTGCTCAGCGACAAGCCTGCCCAGTAGCAACGGGGCGCACCCATGCGTCATGCAGTTAACCAAAAGACGCAAGGCCGCTCGCGAATTCATCGGCAATTTCCCCGGCCGGCGGCCAACCGCGGCCGAGGTTACGCCAGCAGAAAGCTAAGCTGTGAGTAGCAAGCCGTTACGCCTTACCGAGATCGCTCAAGAACAGCTACCGGTCGCGTCGGCGAAAAGAGCTCAACACGACGATCCTGACGGTTGACCGTCTCTGGCTCGGGTTATGGTGCGCATTCTTACCCCCGAGTCATCGGCGAAACACCGATCAACCACAGGTGCAGCCACTTCGCGAACACAAACCACAGCACCACGCCGATCACAACTGCGATGATCGTTTTTTTCCACACGGGCTGTGGATACTTTTTCCCCTCGCGGCTGTCACGCGCGAGGCAACTTAAATAATTCACCACCGACCACGCCAGAAACGACCCAAAGAGCACGACGTCCGCGAGCGTGTTGTTCGCGAGCAGATGCGCCACCGAAAAAACGATCACGCCCATCAGCATCGGATGCCGCACCGCCACGCTCACGTGGCTCTGCCGCGAATGGTAGCCGGCCAGGAGCACGAAGCTCACCAGCATCAGCGCTGCCGCCGCACCGCGTCCCCACGAGGGCGGCGTCCACAGCACCTCCGGCGTTTGCCTCGCCACGCCGAAGCCCCAAATGATCAAACCCAGCCCAATCGCAGAGAGGAGCGAGTAAGCGCCCTTCCACCCGCCGTCGCCAATGCGCGCGATCGTCGCCGCGCGCCAGTTGTCGGCCACCACACGCGTCATATGCACACCGAG
>JAYWHV010000113.1:0-4333 GCA_043777615.1 Burkholderiales bacterium
ATCGCGTTGGCGGGGTCAATGTCGAGCTGTCACGCGCTGGCCATCTGCTGGGTGCGGCCATCGTCACGCTCACACATCGAAAACGCCGTCTTGTGTTCAGCGGCGATCTGGGCAGAAGGGACGACCTGCTGGTTGCGCCTCCTGCGGCGATTCGAAGCGCTGATGTGTTGCTGGTCGAATCGACGTATGGCAATCGGGTTCATCCGCCTGAGTCGGCATCCAGCGCATTGGCAGCCATCATTCGCGACACTGCCGCGCGAGGCGGGACGGTACTTATGCCATCGTTTGCCGTCGGTCGCGCGCAGGCTTTGCTGCTGTGTCTGGTTCGCCTTAAAAAGTCAGGCGTCATTCCTGATCTTCCGGTGTTTCTAGACAGTCCAATGGCCGCGAAAGCAACGCTTGTTCATCGTGCACACGCGGCGGAACTGCGTATCAGCCAGGCCGAGATGCTGGCGATTTGCACGAGCGCGAAATTTATCGGTAAGCCCGAAGAGTCGCACAAAATTTCAGCGCTGACCTACCCCTCAATCATCATCGCAGGCAGTGGCATGGCGACAGGCGGTCGAATTCTGCATCACTTGAAGTCGTATGCGCCCGACCCGCGTAACCACATCGTTTTTCCGGGTTTTCAGGTGCCGGGTACGCGCGGCGCGAAACTCCTCGCCGGGGATCGCGAAACAAAAATTCACGGTCAATACGTCAAAGTGAATGCAGAGGTGAGCCAGATCGAAGGTTTTTCAGGTCATGCCGACGCGGACGAGCTCATGCGCTGGTTATCGCAGTATCGCAACCCGCCCAAGCAAACTTTCGTGGTTCATGGCGAGCGTGATGCCGCAGATACGCTGCGTCTTCGTATTCACGATCAGCTGGGTTGGGAGGTAAGCACGGTGGAGCAATTGCAGTCGGTGTTGGTTTGACGCGCTGGCTATGGTCGCCTGTTGAGAATGGCGGAGACGAACGGCAACCAGTTCCGAGCTATCAACCATATCCGCGTGCCACGCCTGATAAAACCAAGCGCACGTCGCGGGCCGATCAGCAAAAGCGTAGCGCCAACAGCCCCAATCACCAACGGACTACTCACAACATTGCGCACGGCGGTAACTCGCGCATCTACCGCTGATGCGCCACGAAACACGGGCACCAATTGTTGCGCGAGTTGCTGTCGCTGTTCGGTCACCACCAGCAGCAGGCGTTCGCGCCGCTCCGATAACTCCGCTGCGCGGTTGCGCGTTTTCATGGACCTTCCGTCGACGTGCGTTCACGATCTTTGCGAAGCTCCTTCAAGCTGGCCGCAAAGAGCCGCGGCTTCGCTGCGAAGCGCATCACGAGCACTCTCCACAACACCACCGCGGTCACGGCGAAAGCCGCGGCCAGGGCAACGACGGCCGTAAGGCGATACGAATCCCAAAACGCCGCAACGATAAACACTACTGCGAGCAGAACGGCCACGGCGACGCAAAAAAGCGCCGCCAGCGCAATCAGCGCGAATCCCGCCAGGCGAAGCCACTCCTCTTCAATCTCGGTTGAAAGCAGTTCAAGCCGGGTCTGTACGATGGCCAGAAACGAACCACCCAGATTTTGCAACGCACGTAGCAGGTTCCCGGCAATGCCCGCCGGGGCTTCGCCGTCCGCAGGCATGACTAGCGGCGGCCGATCAGTACGCCGATGGCGAGCCCCAGTGCTGCGCCGACGCCAATTGCCTGCCACGGATTGTCATGCACATAAGCGTCTGTTGCACGCGCCGCCTGCTTCGCTTTGAGTCTGGCGACATGCTCAATGTGATCGAGCTCGTCACGAGCGACTTTGAGGCTGTGCTCAAGTTTTTTCCTGGCAGCGGAGTAGCCCGCTTCGGTATTGCTGGATGTGACTCGCAGCAGCTCTTCCGCGCCGTCAACGACGGCCTGAAAGTCCTGCGCCAACTTGTCCTTGGCGGCATTGAGGCCTTCTACTGTGTCCATGGCAATTCTCCTTTCGAGAAAATTAGTCGTCTTGCACCAATCCAGTCTATGCGCTTTTTCCGAAAGTGTATTGCGCTGCATCAATGGCGACAAATGATCTCCTTGGCGTCGCAAGCTTGAGACTGCGATGCTCGCCCCGCCAATGTATGGGTGGGGTTCCCTAGTAGAGCTTGCGCAGAAGTGCAGAGCCGACACCCTGCAATGGTCCGAGAGGATTGCGCTCTTCCTCCAGCTTGCGAACGTTGGGTTGTCCGCTCCACACCTTGTAAATGACGACGTTTTCATCAAGCACGATGACAGCGTTGAAGCGCCAGCCAGTGACGCTCGTCTCCTGTCGAAAACCGAGGACATCAAGCCAGAAACTACCGATCCTCTCTCGCTCGGTGTGCGTCTGCTCAATCTCAAGGCCCGTACACTTTTGCCGCTTGACGAGGCAGGCGCGCAGCCCATCGTCCAGCATCGCGGGGTCGAGCAAAGGCACGTTGGCCAGTCGACGCAGCAGATCTGTGTGATTGAGCGACACAATATTGGGCGTCACGTCGGCGTGGATGGCCATCGCGTTTAACTCTTCAATGGTCGTATGCCGGATGACGATTCGATCAAACGTGGCCTTTGCCTCCGCATAGTTTTGCCAGGGCATTTTCATTTCCACTTTTGACGTTGGCAGTAGTGAGGCGCAACCTGTCAGGCAGCCAATGGCGGCAAGCGCTAGCCACGTTCGCATCGGACGGCTTGTCGCCAAAGCGGATCGGCCTAGTTCTGGTTGCATTGTTATTCTCTTTGCGCCTTGCTCAAAAAAATGTCGTGCCGGAAGCGTTGGTTCGCCGCGAGGGCGCGCTACCTCTCCTTGAGCTTAGTCGCGTTCACGTGCAAGTCGTTTGCGCCAGGTCAACGCGATGCGAGGTTGGAGCGTGCATGCTTGGGCTTTCGCGGATACGCATTGCTCGCCGATTCAGCGCTCTGTGCGCAATCACCGCGGCCCACTTCTTTTTCAGCGTCAGACAGAGGCAACTCATGAACTACAAAACCATTCTTGTTCACGTAGACAACAGCGATCGGGCGCTCGAACGCATTCGCATAGCTATCGAACTGGCGCAGGCGCACGATGCTCATCTGGTGGGGCTGGCGACAGTTGGCATGATTGCGCTGTCGAACACGTATGGGCTTGACGGTACACCCGCGTATATGGCCGAGGCGATGGCGGACATGGAGGCACTGGCCGCGAAAGCCGCGGCGCTATTTGATGTGAAAGCAAAGGCTGCCGGCCTGACTTCCTACGAGAGTCGCGTGCATCGCGGTGATCCGACGAACCAATTGTGTACCGACGCCCGTTACGCTGACCTGGTCGTGCTGGGACAGTCTGAACCGGGGCAATCGACGGCAGCGACGCCCGCGGATTTGCCTGAGACCGTGATGCTCAGTTGTGGCCGCCCGGTGCTCATCATTCCGTACGCGGGCCACTTCCGGACGTTTGGCCGGCGAGTGATGTTTTTGTGGAACGCCAGCCGCGAGTCCGCGCATGCTGCGAGCGACGCGCTGCCATTTTTCACCCGTGCCGACGAGGTTCGGGTTAGCGTGTTTGATGCCAAAGCCAACATGAGCGGTCATGGCGATGAGCCCGGCAGCGACGTGGCGACTTACCTTGCGCGGCATGGCGCGAAGGTGACGGTCAACCGTGACACGAGCGGCGGCGACGTGGGTTCGTCGGTATTGTCCAGGGCCAACGATTTTGACGCCGACCTCATCGTGATGGGCGGTTACGGACACACGCGTTTGCGCGAATGGGTGCTGGGTGGCGTGTCAAAAACGTTGCTGGAACAGATGACAGTGCCGGTGCTGATGTCCCATTGAGGCCGCGTTCAACCTGCGCGGGCGTCAAACCGTCTGCCGTGCCGCGATCTGTATGTAACTCATTTTGAACTAACAGCTTTTTCGTAAAAAGACGGCTGAATATGGGATAGACGAGCATTTGATAAATAGTCGATATCGTGAATAACCGATGCCCACCCCTAACGCAGTCGTTGTTGCGAGGAAAAGCTGTTTGAAAAAAGAGTCTGTTGATTCAGCGCAAAAAACGGGTTCGCCATGCTCACGCTTGAGCTGGAGCGCACTTGTCAGACTCAGCGAGCGTCCGCATCACGATAATATGAAGCAATAGCTAATGCTGTTGTGGAAGTATTCGATTGACCGACTCTCAACCGCTCCGCGGTTCCAGTGCCCTTCGTGTTTTGATCGTTGATGACGAGGAGGACATTCGCGACCTGCTGTCGACTTACCTCGGCAAACAGGGGGTTGAGGTGTTCGAAGCCAGCTCAGAGGCCGAGCTGCGCGCGGTCATGATCGCCGAGGCGCCTGATGTCGTGTTGCTTGACGTG
>JAYWHV010000114.1:0-4312 GCA_043777615.1 Burkholderiales bacterium
CGCGATGAAACCAATCGCTGCAGAAATCGAAAGCGGAATGTCGCGCAGCCACAACGCAAGGATGCCACCCGTGAGTGCAAACGGAATGCCTGTGAACACCAGCAAGCCATCTTTCACGTTGCCAAACATAGCGAACAGCAAGACGAACACCAAGAGCAGCGCCACAGGCACCACGATTTCGAGGCGCTTTTTTGCCGACTGCAACTGCTCGAACGTGCCGCCCCAAGTCGTCCAATATCCGGTGGGCACTTTCACTCGTTGATCAAGTGCAAGCTGAGCCTCTGCGACGAACGAACCGATGTCTCGATCACGCACGTTCGCTGTGACGACGACGCGGCGTTTACCGTTCTCCCGGCTGATCTGGTTCGGGCCGGGCGCGATGTCGAACTTCGCCACATCACCCAACAGTACGTAGCTCGCTCGCGCACCGTCAGTCATCGGCAAACGGATCGGGATTTGTTTGATCGACTCCAGATTGGTGCGCAGGTTTTCAGGGAGGCGCACGATCACGTCGAAACGGCGATCCCCCTGAAATAACAAGCCCGCCTCGCGACCACCCACGGCAATCGATAGCGCGTCTTGCACGTCGTTGACGTTGAGCCCGAGTCGCGCAATCTTTGCGCGATCAATACCCACCGTGAGCATCGGGAGCCCAGTCGTTTGCTCAACCTTCACATCCTTGGCCCCAGCAATACCGCTGATCACTTTCGAGATTTGCTCCGCAGTCTGATTCATGACGTCCATCTCGTCACCAAACACCTTGACGGCCACATCGCTACGAACGCCCGATATCAGTTCATTGAAACGCATTTGAATGGGCTGCGTGAACTCGTAGTTGTTGCCGGGCAGCTTTTCCACCGCGGCTTGGATGGCGGCCACCAAATCGGCCTTGCTTCGTTTTGGATCGGGCCACTCAGAGATTGGCTTAAGCATCACAAAGTTGTCAGCGACGTTCGGCGGCATCGGGTCGGTCGCGACTTCCGCCGTACCGATCTTCGCAAAAATTCGTTCGACCTCCGGGAATGCTTTCACCGTTCGCTCAAGCTCAGCCTGCATCTCAACCGCTTGCGTCAGGCTGGTGCCGGGGATGCGCAGTGCATGTAGCGCAATGTCACCCTCGTTCAGACTCGGGATGAATTCACTGCCCATGCGCGTGGCCATCAAACCGCTGAGAACAACGGATACGACAGCTACGGTCAGCACAATCGGCTTGTTGAACAGCGCCCAGTTCAGCAATGGGCGATAGCCGTTTTTGGCCCAAACCATCAGCCGATTTTCTTTCTCGCCTACTTTGTCGCCAATCAACAGCGCGACTGCCGCTGGGATAAACGTGACCGACAGAATCATCGCGCCGATCAACGCCGCCACAACGGTGAACGCCATCGGGTGAAACATGCGACCCTCAACACCGGTAAGCGTGAAGATCGGCAGATACACGACCATGATGATTAACTGACCGTAGATCAGCGGACGGCGGGATTCTTTCGCCGCTGCGAACACTTCATGGAAGCGCTCGGCCAGCGTCAGGTTGCGCCCAAAATGCGCTTGCGAATGGGCAAGCCGCCGCACGCAGTTCTCGACAATCACCACCGCGCCGTCGATGATGATGCCGAAATCGAGCGCGCCTAGGCTCATGAGATTGGCGCTGACTTTGTTGTTCACCATGCCGGTAAACGTGAACAGCATCGACAGCGGAATCACCATCGCCGTGATGATCGCCGCGCGAATGTTGCCGAGGAAGAGAAACAGAATCACGATGACCAGCAACGCACCTTCGAGCAAATTTTTCTTGACTGTGGCGATTGCTTTATCGATCAGAATGGTGCGGTCGTACACCGTTTGCGCAACCACGCCGTTGGGCAGCGACTTGCGGATTTCATGCATTTTTTTGTCGACAGCTTGCGACACTCTGCGACTGTTCTCGCCGAGCAGCATGAACACCGTGCCGAGCACGACTTCGCGCCCGTTCTCGGTGGCGGCACCCGTGCGCAGCTCTTTTCCAATCATCACATCGGCCACATCCTTGATCTTGATGGGTACGCCCTGCGGCGCGCTGACCACAATGTTGCCGATGTCTTCAAGGCTTGCGACTTGACCGGGCGCGCGGATCAGATACTGCTCGCCGCGCCGCTCGATGTAGCCCGCACCCATGTTGCCGTTGTTGCGCTCCAGCGCGTGAACCAGATCAGAGAGTGCCAATCCCTGCGCCATCAGACGATCAGGAAACGGGGCCACCTGAAACGCTTTGGCGAAGCCGCCAATGGTGTTGATCTCAGTCACACCGGGCACGTTACGAAGCTGCGGCTTGATGATCCAGTCCTGAATCTCGCGCAGATCGGTCGGTGTGTACGGTTTGCCGTCGGGCTTCAATGCGCCGTCTCGTGCCTCCACCGTCCACATGTAGATTTCGCCGAGGCCGGTGGCAATGGGACCGAGTGCAGGCACAACGCCAGGCGGCAGTTTTTCTTTCGCCTCCTGAATGCGCTCATTAATCAACTGTCGTGCAAAGAAGATGTCGGTGCCGTCTTCAAAAATCACGGTGACCTGAGATAAGCCGTAGCGTGACAGCGAGCGTGTTTCCGCGAGTTTGGGCAGACCCGCCATGGCGGTTTCGATGGGATAGGTAATTCGCTGTTCGGATTCGAGCGGGGAATAGCCGGGTGCAGACGTGTTGATTTGCACCTGTACGTTGGTGATGTCGGGTACGGCATCAATCGGCAAACGCTGGTAGTTGTAAACACCGAGTGCGGCCATGCCGAGCACGGCCAGCAGCACCAGCCAGCGCTGCTCAATAGAAAAGCGGATCAGTTTCTCAAACATAAAGCTACCCTCGCTTAGTGGTCATGGCTGGCACTGGCTTTGCCAATGTCTGCCTTGATCACATAGCTGTTGCGGGCAGCGTATTTCTCGCCGACTTCCAGACCCTGCGTGATCTCCACCATCTTGCCGTCGCTGCGTCCCGTGACCACAGGGCGGGCTTCGAAGTTGTCGCCGTAACGACCAAACACGACCGGCGCATCGCGCAACGTTTGTAGAGCATCTGCTGAAATAGCCATCGGCACCGTGACTTCATCGGCCACCAGTTCAACGGTGACCGGCAGGCCCGGATGCCAGATGCCCTTCGGATTGGGCAGTACGATGCGCGCGGGGGCAGTGCGCGTCTGGTTTCCGATCAGTGCACCGACGTAGGACACGACTCCCGCCGCGCTCGCTTCAAATGCGGTGGACTTGATGGTGGCTTTCTGGCCGATCTTGATCGCGTTCAGGTCTTTGGCGTAAATGTTGAGGTCCACCCACACGGTGGACAAATCGGCCACGGTAAAGATGTTGGCATCGTCTTTGACCACTTCGCCGACAGAGATTTTTTTTGCGGTGATCACGCCGTCAATCGGTGAGCGGATTTCATAGCTGGTTAGCCGTCCAGCGCTTGAGGCCACCGCGCCGAGTGAGGCGAGCTTCTGGCGCGCCAACTGTTCCGCAATTTCTGCTTCCTGCAACATTTGCTGCGCCTGCAAGTAATCCTGCTGCGCAGAAATTTTTTCTTCCCAAAGTTTCTTTTCTCGCTCGAAAGTCCCCCGCGCCATCGTGAGGCGTTTGCCCGTTGCTTGCAGCTCGCTGCGTTGATCGGCGAGCGTTTGACTGGACACCACAGCCAACACCTGGCCGCGACGAACACGGTCACCCGCGTTGACCGATACCGCTTCCACCAAACCAGTCAAACGTGGCACGACCTGCACCGAGCGATCCTGATTCAGGCCAATCTCGCCCGTTAGCTGCAACAACGATTTGATGCTCGCTGGACCAACAGCGGCCACTTCCACGCCACTGCTCTTCATCTGCGCTTCAGTCAGCGTTACTCGCGCTTCGATCTGCTCGTAGTCAAAGATGTACGGCTTGCCCTCGTATTGCGACAGGATTTGCACTGCAAACGAGTGCGGTTCTTCGACCGTGCCTTTGCCTCTGAGGTAATCCCGTTCCGGGGCAAAGATGAACTCTTGTGGCTTGCGACCGAGCCGCTCAATGGTGGCCGTGACTTTGCTTAAGTTCGGCGCAATCGGCCTGCCGTCCTTATAGGTGTAGATGCGAAACTCAGGCTCAACGCCCGTTTCAAAGATCGTCATTTCGAGCCCATAACCGGCTTCAACGAAGAGCTTGCCTCCCTTGGGGCCCTTGGTCGCCGCGCCCGCCTTTGTTTCCGCATCGCTGCGTCCGGCGTGGGCTTTGTGCTCACCCGTTTTGGACTCGGTGTGGGCCGCAGCGCCGTGACCGTGACCGTCGTCCGCTTTCGGTGTTTCAGTTCGCAGCAGGTACG
>JAYWHV010000115.1:0-15514 GCA_043777615.1 Burkholderiales bacterium
TCAAGTCGAGCGCCGTCATCAGGATATCGGTGCGTTCTTCTTTCTCGCGCTCCTCGCGCTCAAGCCATGCCGCACCCTGCCAGCCCATGACGCCAGCAATTTCGCGCCCCATGTAGCGCTTGCCAATGCCGTCGGGATTTGCAGTACCTGGTGGCAGCGTGGTGTAGCGCGCGGATTGTCCGTACGCCATGCCTTGAAGCACGACAGCAGCAAAGCACGCGAGCAAAATTCGTAGTTGTCGACGCATGGCGACCGTGATCCTGACGTTCTAAAGGGCATTCGACTAAATTGAAGCCGATTAAATCCGTTTGCCTCGCAAATACCTGGCTTTGTCGTCGGCAGCGTCAACGCCCTCTTCAGGTGGTTGTGACACCTTGAAACTCGAAGCGTCCGCGCCGACAACCCTCTCGCCATCATGAAACACTTCGCTCGCGGTCCTCGCGTAGCTCAGGCTCAGACGCTCAAAGCCGTCCGGTGACGTTGAGATGGCGCGGCCGCAGAAATACAAATGTCGCGTATCGGCTGCGTATCCGCCCGTCTTTGCGACAAAGCTCGCTGCGTCCGCCCCTGCAATAACTGTCACTGTGGGCAGCATTTGCCCGCCCGTCGTTTGATTTTCAACAAAAGCGTAATACACGCGGTTGGCGTCGCGGGCGTACTCCGGATCGAGTGAGATGAACGTCGCGCCATCGCTGCCAGCGATTTCGGTTCGCGCACTGTAGCCGCGAACCCGGTCCCGGCTGAACCCGTGGTCGAGCACTTCAAAGCTGGCAACATCGCGCACGTTAAACGGCTTGCCCTTGTAATATGGCCTCGCGGTGTCAGCGGCGTAACTGTCCCGAAGCACACGAAAGCTTGCTGCGTCGGCGCCAACAACCGTGAAAACGCGATTTTTCTTGACCAAAAAATAGTCTCTTGCGTCGCGGTAGGTATCGCCAAAATACGCCCGCGCTTTGTCTTTTCCGTAATACGCATCAAGCGCGACAAACGATGCGTTGTCGGCCCCTTCAATCGCATCGTAACGATAAAAAATCTGATCGCCAACGCGCGCAAAGCTGGCGCCCAATACCGTGAGCGGCACAGTTGCGGCAACGCCAAGCTTTTGCGAATCGTAGAACCACTGGTCGTCCTTCTTTTGATACTGCGAGGGCGAATCACAGGCGGCGAAGCCCAAGACTGATGCCACGGACGCGAGAATCAGCTTTGCAATTCTGAACGTCGTCGCCATGACTTGAGGCTAGTCCGCCGAATCGCTTGCAGGGCCGTGTTCGGCGACATGCGCGCGCTTGATGTCGCGCAGCATGAAGAGGTAGAGTCCTTCCACTTTCTCCCGCGCCCAGGGCTCTTTGCGCAGGAACTTGAGGCTCGACCCGACGCTTGGATCATGGGTAAAACAGCGCACCGGAATGCGCGCACCCAGCTCAGTCCAGCCGAAGTGAGCAACGAGTGCCTTGAGGATCGTCTCCAATGTCAAACCATGCAGCGGATTCCCGCGCTGCGCAGATTCAGTGGATGGCTGCAGCGGCCTTGAAGGCTGGGGGTGCTGGGATGGCGATTTCATGACCAGATTTTGTCATTCATTGCGCGTGTTCACCGGTGAGCGGAGCTCCTAACTCGAAACTAAATTGTCCACCTGCACAATAATGACAACGCGGCGATTCTTGGCGCGACCTTCGTTGGTCGTGTTGTCGGCCACGGGAACCGAAGAGCCCATACCCCTGGCGTCTATGCCCTCGGATGGGAAGCCGCCTTCGCCCAGCACGCGGGCCACCGCGTCAGCACGGCGCTTCGACAAGGCCATGTTGTACTCGCGTGCACCGACGGTGTCAGTGTGGCCGCGTACCAGCACCTGACCAATCCCGAGCGAGCGCAGTTCGCGGGCGATACGAACCAGGTTGTCGTGCGCGTCCGTGGCGACGATATCGCTGTCAAACTGGAACACTAGCGGCGCCGGTAGCGACAGATGCCAGCCGTCTTCGCGCTGCTCGAAACTCATCGACTTCAGCGCTGCAACAACTTGCTCCATCCGCGTTGGCGCTTTCGGAGCGACAACTACCGGAGGTGGCGGCGAAGCGCAACCAGTCAGACCGAGATTCAAAGTAAAAACCGCGCCGCAAGCGGCGCTGAACAGTGCGCGGGACGGACGCAGCACCCAACCCTTGGCGTTAATTTTCATCGACTACCCCTTTTGAAGTTCTTCAGAATGCACTACATCACGGACATACTTGATCTGATTGCGGCCTGCGGCTTTTGCCTCGTACATCGCGGCGTCCACGCGAGCCATGAGCTCGTTGGTGGACTGCCCGTCGGCGGGATATAACCCGATGCCCATGCTTGCCGTACAACTGATCGGGAGCGTGTGTACGTGGTTGGCGGCGTGAACGGCTTCCGCTAGTTTTTTTGCGACCGTGAGCGCGTTGTCCATGCTGCCAACATTGGGCAAAAGTGCAATGAATTCATCTCCACCCAAACGGGCGAACGTATCGGTTGGGCGGAGTTCGGCCTTGCAGCGATGGCTCATTGCCTTCAGGAACGCGTCGCCCACATGATGGCCAAGCTGATCGTTCAGCAGTTTGAAATCATCAAGGTCAAATTCGATGATGGCAAACGGTCGCTCGTTGCGACTATGGCTGTCGATCAGCTGTGTAATCCGGTCGAGCAGCAGTACGCGGTTGGCAGCGCCCGTGAGCGGGTCATAAAACGCCAGTTGCGCGAGCTGTTTGTTCCGCTCCTGAACCTCAGACGTGCGCCGCTGAATCACCTGCAACATGGCGTTGAAATCCTCGGACAATCGCTGCACCTCCAGTACCCTCGTGGCCGGCACACGGTGCGTGAAATCCTCGGTGTCGCGTACCTTGCGGGTAACCTCTGCGAAGCGTGTGAGCGGCATCGTCAGCAGTCGCCCAATCGGCGCAGCGATGGCCGCCCACACCAGCATCATCGCGGCGAGCACGGCCGACGCCGAAAGCACGAACCCGAGCAGCGCCTGCGACAGGTAATGCTCACGCAGGGTGACCTCGGCGTGTCCAAGCAAGTCGCCGCGATTGACCACGGGGCTGCGTGCGGTGACTTCGGTGGCGTTGCCGATGCGCTCAAACCAGCTGCTGTCGACCTGCTGATTGGCGGTCAGGGCCTTTCGCGGGTGGGCATGCGACGCGAGTACTGCGCCGGAGGCATCAATCAAACGCGCGCTCAGCACTGCGTTCGAGCTGCCAAGAGCGGAGAGCGTCTCTCGTCCGCGCTCCGCGTCCCTCAAAACAAGCGAAACATCGGAACTGGCAGCGATCAATTCGGCAATCGTCGTGGCGCGTTGCTGTGCTGCGCTTCGGGCAAAGAGCGCGGCGACCAGAATCATGACGAACATCGTGAGCGTGACGGCGATCGCCGCGGTCACGACGACGACGCGGCTGATCTGAACCGAGATTGACACTGGGGCTTTTCTTGGCATCACCAGACTCCGTTATTCCGCTTTCGCAGGGCGGGACGGCTGCGAGCGTAGCAGTTGCGTGTCGACCCGGAAACCCGCACGCGACAGGGTATCGAGATTGAGCCGGTAATTCGCCGCTCCCGTCAGGGCGTCGTTGACCAGACAGATCGCACCGCCGAGATCACAAAACTGACCGCCGGTCCCGACCGTGAGAATAAATGGTCGCGCGTTGTTCACGTTCGCCAGGTTCAAACTATTGGCCGCTTTCATCCACGGCGCCCAGCTCGTTTGGTCGCCGGCGAACGATGCAAAAATGTGGCATCCGGCCAGATGTTGCGGACGTACCAGGCGACGGACTTTCAGGGTCAAACCACGCACCTGCTGACCATCCAGGGCAAGGGTCGGCGAGTTTTGTTGATGGCACACCACCAGCGGGCCGTCAATGATCGACGCGGGCACCGGCCATTCAACAAATCGCACAAACGCCGACACCCATTCTTCATGCGATAAGGCGACCGCCGAAGTCGACAGCGCCCACACACCCGCGCCAGTCGCAGCGGAAAGCGCTAACCGGGAGAATGAGAAACGCGAACGAAGACAATTGCTACTGAACCCGTGCATCCTTACATTCTGCGTAAAAAGCCTCACTGTGTCGCCTCCCCACGAAGATAGGATAACGGCGATACAACTCCCCCAGAGCTGTTCAGCTTTTCTGCCTTCGCCATACTGAACGTGGGCTAAGGGCCAATTTATACATAAGTCGACTTGTGCACTAAATGTCCGCTATCCCAAGCGCAAAGGTGATTTAAACAAAAAGATGACAGCGTCAACTGCTGCGCAATAAACGAATCTCGCATCGGCCTGTTTCACCCGCCGACTAACGAAAATTGAGCGTGAGCCCGCATCGAAGCAAAAAAGCAGGTACATCAATGCGTCGGGAACCACGCGCCAGTGCATCGCTGCCTGCGCGATAAAGCCGTCAAAAGCACGGGAAACACTAGCCAAGTCCCTCCAACACAGCCGATTCGCGTTCCATCGTCATGCCCGCTTTCAGATTTCTCCTACGATTTTCGGGCAACAACTCCCACCACGAAAGCGTGTCGGCCACAGTGTTTGCAAGTGGACGGTAGGTCAGTCCGGCCGCGATCGCCCGGGCGACGCTGCGCCGATGCGCTCCCGCGGTATCGCCTTCATCGGGAATCCAAACGGGCAGATCGAACCATGCCCGAACGTTGTTCGCGCTCAGAAACTCATTCGTGGCATGGCAGAACTCGGCGCGGCTCCCTGTCACCGCGCGCATCGTGTCAACCATCGCGCCGAACGTCAGCGGAAAGTCCGGCCCCTTCGCGTTGAACGCCCCGGTCAATTTTGCTTCGGCGACACGCACGCTCCACTCGGCAACGTCGCGTACGTCAATGAATTGCACGGCATGGTCACGCGGCGGCATCAAAACCCGCTCGCCGCTTTGCGCACGCGCAATGCGTACGGGCCAATACGTGAAGCGATCCGACTCGTCGCCCGGCCCCACAATCAAACCGGGGCGAATGATCGCCGTCATGCCTGGAAACTGCCGCTCAGCTTCGTCTTCGCAGAACGCCTTCAGCGGCCCATAGAGCGTCATGTTGGCGCGAACCTCCGCCGGCGTGTGCGCCATCGCATCGGCACCGTCGTAAGCCTGCCGCTCGGCCCTTTCGTCGGCCCCGATCTCGGCGTCACTCGCGTACACCGAAGTCGTCGAGATGAAGGTGTAATTCCCGATGTTTCCCTTCAACACCTGCGCCACATCCCGCACCCAGCGCGGCGTGAGCGTCGCGTTATCGATGCAGGCGTCGAACTTGCGCCCGACCAGCGCATCGTAATCTCCGGCATTGCGGTCACCTACGAGTCGCTCCAAAGCGTCGCCGCCGGGCGCTGGCGTCATGCCGCGATTGAACAGGGTCACCCGATGTCCGCACGCCAGCGCATAGCGAACCTGATGCTGCCCGATGAACCCGGTGCCGCCGAGAATCAGTAGATTCATGGTCAACCCCTAGTGCAGTTCAATGATTGTCACGTGATTCCCGGCCACGGGCCATGCGCGCGCAACGATGCGCTCGCCATTGAAATCGGCCACCACCGCTCGCCCGGCATCTGCGCCGAGCGTGACCTTTGCCGATGAGCCGCCCGCCACGCCCGGTACGATCCCTGCGAGCGGTTTTCCGTCAAGTGACATCGTGTCGCGACCCAAACCAAAGTAACCGCGCGGCCGCGTCAACGTAACCACGGCGGCGGCATTGCTGTCCGCATTCGCCACGCGCGCGGGACGCATATGAATCACGTTTGATGAACGCGGAAAAGGCGAGCGGTAAATGTGGGTCATCGCATATCCATCAGCGCTGATGACGAACTCATAGGCCGCATCTGGGCTGCCATTGAACGGCCCCCACACGCCGTCAGCACCAGCCGTTTTGCGATGGGCCGCAGGGCCGATTCGCTCGCCATCCGCATTGACCAAAAACACTTCCACAGTCGCACCCGCGAGGGGCACATTCGTCACGAAATCGCCGATGCCTGCGATGCCAAGTGCGTTGATTTTTCCGTTGAGGACGACATTTTTTTCGGGCGGAATTGTGAGCGTCGGCGGTGCTTTGCCAGTGATGAATTGCCAGGTCGCCACGAATGCATCCGGATGAAACGAAACTTCGCGATGATCTCGGGCAGGGAGCACAACATTGGTCGCACCTTTAAGCGCAGGAGCATCAAAGTTCACGCCCGTCGGCGTCCCTTTGATCCCGAGCCACGCGCCGTCCGGCTGTGCGTATTTGTCGTTGTTGTCGGAGCGCAATGTCAGCCATTTCACAGGGCCGACGACTTCATCACCCGCCGCGTTTTTAGGCGCATTGAGTCGTTTCAAGAATGGGCCGTTGCCGAAAAATTCGCTGCCTTCGCTATTCGGGCGTTTGTCGTTTGCCCACACGCCATGATTGGGCACGCCGCCGAGGATCGCATGTGACACGAACGCGGCCCCGCCCATGTTTTGCACATAGTTGCGGATCGCGTAGCCTCCGCGACTGTTCCCTACCAGAATCACTTTTGCAGCACCAGTCACTTTGCGGACTGCCGCAACTTCGTCCGCCAAAAACTGCGCATGCTCGGTGGTCGAACTACGCCCGGCCTGCGGCCTCGCGTCGTCATCTCGCGAATTCGGAAATGGCACCTCAATCGCATGCAGGCGGCTGCGCGGCCAGCCGTTTGCCTCGAACCGCCACATCATCGTGTGCCACAAGGCAGCGGTATCGCCATTGCCGTGTACAAAAATAACGGGCGGGTAGGCTGCTTCACGGCCAGCGTCTTCGGAGGGCAACGTCCCGGGCATCAACGCACAGCCGCCAAGTACAAGCAACACTGCCGTGGTGAGGCAAACGCGCAATGAGTGAAGCATGGCAATCTCGTCTCTATCTGAAAAAATCTGTTCATTTTGCCCCGCCATCAAGCCGAGCATTTGCTTGACGGCCAGCGCCTCAACATTCGCTTACAAAAACGAACTTGGCGGCCTGATGGTTCACGACTACATTTTGATGACAGTCCATCCATACATTCGCCGGAAATCTGCCAGTCCCATGACCGTATCAACCAATTCGAAAGCCATCACCCCTGCTCGCTGGTCCGGACTTCGCGTCTGGTTGCAACGCGCCATTTTTGCGCTGATGATGTTTAGTACAGCTTTGGCCGGATCGGTTGCCACGGCTGCAACGCCGGGCCTTGCGCCGATCACCCTTGTGAACGCGACCGAGTACTACTACACGCCGCTCGATTACTACTTCATTACTTCGCGTGACAGCGACAAAGCGGGCCTCGACGGAATCAGCGGCTGGACACGCTCCGGGCGCACGTTTGCAGCGTTTTCTGCTCCGATTGCGGGCACCAGCGGATTGACACGATACTACTTCGACAAAGTGGCGGCGAAAGCCTCGCGCGGCAGCCATTTCTACACTGTCCTTGACAGCGACCGGGACGCCCTCTCCGCGTTGAATCCGACCAATTCGACAGCGGCAACTTTGCCCTATTTCGAAGGCAACGACTCATTTGCCTATCCTCCGATTGCATCCGGAGCGAGCGGAAGCTGTCCGGTGGGAACGCAAACGGTGTACCGGGTGTTTCGCGGCAACACGCGATTTCCGGATAATCCGAATCATCGTTTCACCACTGACCTGGCGCTTTATCAGCAGTTTGTGGCGCTTGGCTGGGATGCAGACGGTGTGAATTTTTGTGTGCCGACGACAGTTGCTGAAACTAGCAGCTGCCCGCAGGCAGGCTACTTTCCTGATGTCAGCTCACGCAATTTTTATGTTGATAAGAATCTCGATGGGAAGACGAGTTGGGACGGGAACTCCACGCTGCAACCAGCCGTCAGCGTGCACTGCACCAATGGGGTGGTGAGCGTAGCGAGTAACGGCGTACCGAACTTCGATTCGGTGGGTATCGGCATCGGTGGAGTCACGGCGGCTTACCAAACCAACGCCCGCACCTGGCGCTTCCCGCAGCAGCCACTTGCCGCGGCAGCACCCACCGAACTGCGCAATGTGCTCGGTCCGATTGCCGTGATGATCAACGGTGTGCAAATTTACGGGCCGGTCGAGGCCCCGATGGATAACTATGCCGATCCCTTCAAAGCGGGCCTCACCAACTATTGCGGGGGACATGTGACGCAGTATCACTACCACGCGTTTCCGGAGTGCTTCTTCAATCAGAAAACCCTCGCAGGCACCACGACATTTTTGCCGGCCAAGACACCCGAAGTGGTTCTGGGCTACGCCTTTGACGGCTTCCCGATCCTAGCTCCTTACGAATATTGCAGCATTAGCAGCGATGCCAGTTGCGTCAACGGCGTGCGCGAAATAAAAAGCGCCTATCGCTACACTGGCACCGGCGCATACACCACGGAAGCGGCGTTCGACAACAACGTATTCGTGTCAGGCTATAACGGCAGCACACTGGATCGTTGCAATGGCAAGACTGACGGTAACGGGGGCTACGCGTACTTTGCCACGCGACAATTTCCGTACTATCTGGGCTGCTATTACGGCACGGCAACGCGACAGCAGTGATGGACACTCGTCCGAGCTCACTGTGGACGATCTCGACGCTTCTGTGCGGATTTTTGATCACTGCGATCACCGCAACTGCAGCTGAACCTGATCATGTACATGTAGCCGTTGAGGTCGTCGTGCCGGGCGAAGACACGAGTGGTGTCGGAGACGCGCTGGGAATTTACGCCCTGCAATTGCTGCCTTGTGCCGGTTCAGCGCAAGGACCAACACGAACCGGGGCGTTGGGGCCATTGCGGGCGAAAGTGCGGGTCATTGGCGAACGGGCACTCGACGTGCTGGTAGGTGTTGCGCAGGCCAATCATCGTGAGCGTTTTGATGGTCCAGCAGCGGCCGAATTTGGAAAGCGCCTTGCGCTGGATCGAGCCGCGACCACGACTCTCGGCACACTAGTCGCGCCGCTGGCCCAGTATTGCAAGGTTGGCCTCGTACTGGCGCGCCTGCCAAGCCAGGGCGCCGAGCGTGCGCTCCCATTCAGTTTGCGACTGTCGAAGGCATCTGACCAGGTGCTCGTTATTGATTTCCGCGAGAACCTTGAAATAGCGCTGACCCGACCCTGGGCTGCCAGAGGTGCGGCTGCAAGACTGACCATTGTGCTGCGACCAAAGCGCGCCCTTCACGCCCTCACCATGTCAGGCCTTGAGGAAGGCGAACGCATGCAGCGCACGGTAGTCAGTCTTGCGACCGAAGCGACCGCGTCGATCGACGCCAAGTGACAGCTGCCGGGGCCTGGCCAAACGCATGGACCATTAGTACCCCGCGGCTAACCCCGTGTTTCGGCGCGGATCATTGGCGCCGTAGAAGCGGTTATTGCCCACTGGCTTTCCACCCAACGAAGGAGCGCCGACAAGGATCGCCGCGAGGTGATTGGGCGGCTGCGGAATGCCGAGTTTATGTCCCATCGCTTCGAGCAATCTACGGGTGTCGGAACTGACGCCGAAGGTGTCCATGTTGGTCGTCTCGGGCAGCCACTGCTGATGGAAACGCGGCGCGTCAACGGCTTCCTGAACGTTCATGCCGTAGTCAATCACGTTGAGCAGGGTGTGCAGGACAGCGGTGATGATTCGGCTGCCGCCGGGTGTACCAACCACCATCACGGGCTTGCCATCTTTGGTGACAATGGTTGGACTCATTGAGCTCAGCGGACGCTTGCCCGGCGCGATGGCGTTGGCCTCGCCCTGCACCAGTCCATACAGATTCGGCACGCCAATCTTGACCGTGAAATCGTCCATCTCGTTGTTCAACAGCACACCGGTTTTAGCGGCAGTCACTTTCGCGCCGAACCAGTCGTTCAGCGTATAGGTCACGGCGACCGCATTGCCCCATTTGTCGACGATGGAATAGTGTGTGGTGTTGCTGCCTTCGTGTGGTTCGACGCCAGGCTTGATCGCCTGTGACACGCCCGCTTTCGCGGGATCGATCACCGCGCGAATCTTTGCGGCGTAGGCCTTGTCGAGCAGCCGATCCACGGGGTTCTTCACGAATTCAGGATCGCCGAGATAGCTGTTGCGGTCCACGTAGGCATGACGCATTGCCTCGATTTGATAATGCACCGCCTGGGCTGATCTGAAGCCCAGATCTTTCAGCGGATAACCTTCAAGCACGTTCAATATTTCGCAGATGATTACGCCGCCGGAACTGGGCGGTGGCGCAGAGACGATGCCGAAGCCGCGATAGTCGCATTCGACCGGCTTCATTTCGCGTGCTTTGTACTGATCGAGATCGGCTTGCGTGATGATGCCTTTGCCCGCCTGACTTGACGCCACGATCGCAGCACCCACCGCACCTTTGTAGAAACCGTCCTCACCTTTCGCGCGAATGAGCCGCAGCGTTTTCGCGAGGTCTTTCTGCACAAGTTTCTGTCCCGGTGCAAAAGCCTCACCTTTGTTCAAAAAGATAGCGGCAGTCGCGGGATCAAGCTTGAACTTGTCAGTTGCCGTGCGCAGCATGTCGACGTCGCCCTGCTCCAGCGTGAAGCCTTTCTGTGCGTACTTGATTGAAGGCGCGATCAGCTCGGCGCGCTTCATCGTTCCGTACTTCGCGCGTGCCATCTCCATGCCCGACACCGTTCCGGGAACGGCGACTGCAAGGTGTCCGGCGGTGCTCGCCCCCTTGATGACGTTACCGTCCCTGTCAAGGTACATGTTGGCTGTCGCGGCGAGCGGCGCTTTCTCTCGGAAGTCGAAGAAAGTTTTTCGACCATCCGCCAGTTGAATCGTCATGAAGCCACCACCGCCCAAATTACCCGCGGCTGGATAAACCACGGCGAGCGCATAGCCAACCGCAACAGCCGCATCGACCGCATTGCCGCCGCGCTTCAGCACATCAACGCCGACTTTTGTCGCGAGGTGTTGCGCAGTGACGACCATGCCATTTTCTGCGGCGACTGGCGCAACTGACGCCGCATGCGCGGACTGGAGGCAGACCACGACGGTCGCAATGAATGTCGAATGAATCGTCGCCCGAAGCGATGGCTGGTGCATGGTGAAAGCCTCCCTGGTTTTTATGCATCAATGGCAGATGTCAGCAATCATTATTGCAAGTCAGTTGACTGCCGAGGCGGACGAGTTCATTTGTACGCCAATGTGCGGCGGCTCACGGCGGCTGCCTGCAACAATACCTGCGCTTCCGGCTCCCACCTCCGCAAGGAATCCGCCCCATTCATGAAAACAGTTTCGTTCGACCATCTTCAAAAATTCATCACCACTGCTTTTGCAAAGCTCGGCATGCCTGATGCGGACGCCCAGACCATGGGCGCATTGATGGCTGAGGCGGATTTGCAGGGGTCGGACGGGCACGGCGTGATTCGCATGGTGCCGTATGCGCGGCGAATTCGCGCGGGCGGAGTCAATGTGCGACCGCAGATCAAAGTCGTTCAGGAACGAGCTGGCATGGCGCTCGTTGATGGTGACAACGGTATGGGACATCTGGTGATGAAACGCGCTGCCGAAATCGCTGTCGAGAAAGCGCGCGTGACAGGTATTGCGTGGGTCGGCTCACAGTGGAGCAACCATGCGGGGCCCGCATCGCTCTATGCGCGCATGGCGTTGCCGCACGACATGATTGGCCTTTACTTCGCGGTGGGCAACGCCAACCATTTGCCGCCCTGGGGCGGGCTCGACATGCTGCTCTCGACCAATCCGATTGCGGTGGCCGTGCCATCGGCGAAGACCGGTCCCATTGTGCTCGACATGGCAACGACAGTCGCCGCGTACGGCAAAGTGAAGGCAAAGGCGCAGCGCGGCGAAATGATGCCCGAGGGCTGGATGATTGATCGCAGCGGCCAGCCACTCCTCGATCCCAAGCGCGCGGAGGAAGGCTTTCTGATGCCGATTGGTGGCTACAAGGGCTACGGCCTGTCACTCATCGTTGGCCTGCTTGCGGGCACATTGAATGGCGCGGCGATGGGCAAAGAGGTGATCGATTTCAATCATGATGATACGACGCCGACCAATACGGGGCAGGCCATTTGCATGATTGATATTTCAGCGTTTGGCGACGTGGACGCTTTCAAGGCGCGCGTGGATACGCTCGCACATGACCTGCGCGCGAGCGAGCCTATGACGGGCGTGGAGCGCATCTGGGTGCCGGGGGAACAGAGCGAGGACAGGCGTGTGCGCTATGCGGCCGGCGGCATTCCGCTTACGCCGTCGCTGTGGGCACAACTCGAAACGCTGGCGACGGAATTGGGAATTCCGCCATTGGGTGACTAAGCGCAAGCTGTCGTGCACCAGCGTGGATATTGCTACGAAATACTTGACCGATACGAAAAACCTGGAGAACTGCTCATGCCCCATCTAACAACTCGATACATGCCATCCATCGGGTTCGCAGCCGCCTTGCTGTGCCTCGCATTGCCGTTCGCTCAGACCGAAGCGCAAAGCACCTATCCGACCAAACCGATTCGCATGATTGTGCCGCTCGCGGCGGGCAGCGCCGTGGACAACGCGGCGCGCATCGTCACCCAGAAAATGGCGCAGAACATGGGCCAGAGCATCGTCATCGAAAACATCGCGGGCGCGGCTGGAGCGATTGGCGCGGAACGCGTCGCGAAGTCGGCACCGGACGGGTACACGATCGGCGGCTTCAACGACAGCATCATGACCATGGTGCCCAATCTCCAGAGCAAACTGGGTTGGGACATCGTGAAGGATTTCGAGCCGGTTTCTCTCGTCGCCACGGTCGAATGGGGTCTCGTTGTTCACAACGACGCGCCGTTTCGCAGCGCGACAGATGTGATTGCTGCAGCGAAAGCGGCGCCGGGCAAGCTCAATTACGGCTCCGGCGGCAATGGCAGCCCGCAACATATTGCCGCCGCCCTCTTCGCCTCAAGCGCAGGCATTCAGATGACGCATGTACCGTACAAAGGCGCGACGCAGGCAGCCGTCGGCGTGGCGGGCGGCGACGTGCCTATGGCGTTTCAGGGTTTGGCCACGGTGAACTCGCTGATCAAGGCGGGCAAGCTGCGTTTGATCGGCGTGACCACACCAAAGCCGCTCGCCCAATTTCCGGATGTGCCAACGGTGAGCACTTCGGGCCTGCCGGGTTTCGAGTTCAACTCGTGGTTTGCCGTGATGGCACCGGTCGGTACGGCAAAGGAAATCGTCAGCCGCCTCAACGCCGAAATCGTCAAGGCCATGGCTGACCCGGAAGTGCGCGCAAATCTCATTGCGCAAGGCCTGACGCCGCGCGGATCAAGCGCAGCAGAACTCGGAAGCGCAACAAAAGATCAGCTGGCGAAGTATGCGCGCCTGATCAAGCAGGCTGGAATTACGGCGGAATAGTTGCAGGAAAAACGCGGCGAATTGCCGCTCGTGCCATACTCCACGCCATGAAAAATAAGCCGATTGAGGTGCAGCACTTTACGCTGCGCGACGAATACATTGAACTGCACAATCTGTTCAAGGTGCTCGGTATTGCCGGGAGCGGGGCTGAAGGCAAGGTGCTGGTGGCATCGGGAAATGTGACCGTCGACGGCGTGCTGGAGCTTCGCAAAAGCGCGAAGATCCGGGCCGGACAGCTCGTCAAATTGCCGGGCACGACGATCAACGTGCACGCGCCCGATCCAGCGGAAGCTGCCGCGCATGCTGAACGCGTTGCGGCGGCGGAAGTCGCGATGCGAGCGGTCAACGTGTTGAAAGCGGCAAAGGCCAAGGTTTCTGCCGAAACGAAGGGCACCGGAGCGAACAAGACCAAGCGTGTGGATTCGCCGTTTTCAGCGCCGATTCGCCGCAAGCGCGGCGTGGTGAAGTAACGCGGACTCGATTTTGAGAAGCATCAGCTTTTTTCTGAAACGACCGTTGCACTGGGTCTTCGCGTGTAATTTGACTCAAGTCGATATCTATCGAAAACGCGATTTGTCCCATATAAAATAAGCCTTTCACATAAAAGCTGCTGATACGGTTGCACTTGCTGACCAAGGACTGCGCCGTGCCAGCATGCCGCAAAAAACCGGTAAACCCTGCGCAAGGTTTTGCCCACATTGATTACAGGAAACCCAGGATGACGAGCTTCACTCAAGTCGAACTATTCACCGACGACGATGGACGGGCTAAATTTCGCGACCACGAAATCATGCTCTCTGAAGGCACCTCTCAGTCGATGCTTTCGGCCGTCATGCCGGCGACCGGCTGTCAGGTTCGCCACAGCCCGGTCGGTTTTCGCAGCGCCTGGCATTGTTCGCCGAAAGCGCAGTGGGTGTTCATTCTCGGCGGTCAAATGGAGATCGGTTTGCAGGACGGCAGCTCGCGGGTGTTCAGCGCCGGACAGCACTTTTACTCGGCCGACACGTTGCCCGAGGGCGCGACATTTGATGCCACGGTGCATGGTCACTGGAGCCGTCAGGTTGGCGATGAGGCACTGGTCACACTGTTCGTGAAAGTCTAGCGAGTGGCAATCAAATCGACAATTTTCAAGGGCAGCCTGAATGTCGCCGACATGGATCGCGGCTATTACGCGGACCACGCGCTGACGCTCGCGCGGCACCCTTCCGAAACCAGTGAGCGCATGATGGTGCGCGTGCTTGCGTTCGCTCTCTACGCAAGCGAGCGACTTGAGTTCGGCAAGGGCATTTCCAGCGACGACGAACCGGCCTTGTGGGAGCATGACTTGACCGGCGGCATCATCCGCTGGATTGAAGTGGGTCTGCCCGAGGAGCGCCTGTTGCGCCGTGCTTGTGGGCGCTCGGACGAAGTCGTGCTGCTCGCATACGGCGGTGGAAAAACCGTCGATGCCTGGTGGCAAACGAATAAAGATGCGCTCGCAAAGCAGGACAAGCTCACCATCAAAGCCGTCGACTCACGAAGCAGCAAAGCGCTCTCCGCGATGGCCGAACGCGGCATGGAATTACAGTGCATGATTCAGGATGGTGAGATCTGGATGTCCGACGCCACCGAGCGCGTCATGATCGAGGTTTTGACGTTGATGCCGACGCCGTAGGCGTCCTGTGTTCGAGAGGGAATGACCCATGTCGAAAGCGGAGGAGCTCCGGAGCCAACTGATTCGCAACTTCCTGACGAAGGACGCCGCCTGGGAAACCATGGATCGCGCGCCACACTACGACGGCGTCGCCAGTAAGCGTCTGGCGCGGGGAACGGCGGCAAAGCAGATGGGGCTCTCGGTTGACATCGTGCCGCCCGGCAAGCGCGCCTGTCCGTATCATTTTCATTACGTCGAAGAGGAAATGTTCATCGTCCTCGAAGGCTCGGGCACGCTGCGTGTGGCAGGTGAAATGCTGCCGATTGCCGCAGGCGATGTGATGTTCATTCCCGCTGGCCCCGAGTATCCCCACCAGATCATCAACACCTCCGACGCTCCGCTGAAATACCTCTCAGCCAGCACACAGGCAGCCACTGAAATTTGCGAGTATCCGGATTCGGAGAAGTACGGCGTTTTCACCGATCACAAACCGGAAACGCTCATGCAGGGTCGCCGCACGCATCGCCTGAAGGACCACCTGGACTATTGGGACGGAGAGCCGTAGTTCGCGCGCCCCCCCTGC
>JAYWHV010000116.1:0-4261 GCA_043777615.1 Burkholderiales bacterium
TGCCGACCAATGCCGCATCTTTTGCATCGTACGGAAGCTTTGTCAGCACGTAGCGCATGGCGTTGAGTCGAGCGCGCTTTTTGCAGTCGCTCTTGATGACTGTCCACGGCGCATCCGCGGTGTCGGTGTCGAAGAACATCGACTCTTTCGCGCGCGTGTAGTCGTCCCATTTGTCGAGCGAAGCCTTGTCAATCGGCGACAGTTTCCACTGCTTGAGCGGGTGATTTTCCCGTTCCTTGAAGCGGCGCCGCTGCTCCTTTCGGCTGACCGAAAACCAGAACTTGAAGAGATGGACGCCGCTTCGCACCAGGTGGCGCTCAAAGTCTGGCGTTTGCCGCATGAATTCAGCGTACTGTTCGTCAGTGCAAAAACCCATCACCCGTTCAACGCCCGCGCGGTTGTACCAGGAGCGATCAAACAGCACGATCTCGCCCGCTGTTGGCAGATGTTGCACGTAGCGCTGAAAATACCATTGCCCCTGCTCGGTGGGTGTCGGCTTTTCGAGTGCCACGACGCGTGCACCGCGAGGATTCAAATGCTCCATCATGCGCTTGATGGTGCCACCCTTGCCAGCCGCGTCCCGCCCCTCAAACAGAATCACTACGCGCTGGCCCGTGGCTTTGACCCACGCTTGTAACTTCAATAGCTCTACCTGCAAGCGGTACTTCTGCAACTCGTAATTTCGGCGCAGCATGAGGTTTTTGTACGGGTATCCGCCGTCCCGCCAATTCTCAGCCAGCGTCTCGTCGGGGTTCAGTTTCGCGAGTTTGCCACCGTCGCGTGCGCTAGCGGACAACCGATGCTGAATCGCCGCCAGGTCGTCGCTTGAGGCGCCCTCCAGGAGTGCGCGCAGCGCCCTCGCTTTTTCTGCGCCACTTTGCGCGCCCTCAAGTATCGACTGCAGCGCCGAAAATTCAGTGCTTTCCGCACTTTTGGCTGCCTCCCGCGCCGTAAATTTTTCCAGCGCATCCTGCCGCATGCTTGGCGCGGTATCTCCCAGCTCGACGCGACGAGGCGCGCGGGAGCCTGACCGACTTGCCGGGGATTTCGTTGCGCCGCTCCGGGTCTTCGTGGCATCAGACTCTTTGCGCGCGGTACTCTCGATTGCTGGGCTGGAACGTTTGCTTCGACTGGACGCCATGCGCTCTCCAAAACTATGTCTGAGCGTTCGAGTTTGCTACCGCAGGCGCTGCTTTGATTTGACACGCGTCAAACTGTGCTTTTTCGTTGCGGGCGATTGATCTGAAACAGGCGCCGCTGTGACAGCGCTTCGCGTAATCAGGCAATGACTTGCAGTGCGCTCACCGGGGCTTCTAGGGCCGAGCCAGCGACTTCTTCAGAAAAGCCTCGAACCGGGTGTAGAACTCGACCCGGTTTTCAAGCTTGGCATAACCGTGTCCCTCGTTGGACTTGACCATCCACTCATACGGTTTGCCAAGCTTTTCGAGCGCATCGCGCATGCGCTCGCCGTGAATGATGGGCACACGTCGGTCTTCGCCACCGTACGCCATGAACACAGGCACCTTTATCTTGTCAGCATTTTGCGCGGGCGATGTCGCGCGCAACTGCGCCTTGTCGCGGTCCGCGTCACCGACCATGATCGGCAGGAGATAGCGATTGAAATCACTGTCACTGCTATCCGACCACGTGACCGAATGGAAAAGCTGCAAGTCGGTCACGCCAACATAATTACCCGCGCACTGAAACAGCTCCGGCGTTTTAACCAGCGCCTGCATCGCCGCATAGCCGCCGTAGCTTGCGCCGTAAATGCACATCCGCTTCGGGTCAGCAATGCCCTGCTTGACCGCCCACAACGCTGTGTCCGTCATGTCATCCTGCATGGCAAGCCCCCACTGCTTAAAGCTTGCCAGAAGATGCTTGAGCCCCATGCCTGTAGTGCCGCGAAAGTTGGGCTGGATCACGGCGTAACCACGCGACGCAAAAAACTGCGCCTCGGCATCCCAACCCCAGTGGTAACCCGGCACCCATGGCCCGCCATGAGCGATCACAATGAGTGGCAGGTTTTTTGCCGGTACCGCGCGCGGCAGCGTCAGCATCGCCGTCAACGGAAGCTCATCCCGCGCCGCAAATTTAACCATGCGCGATTCGGCCATTTGCGCAGGCACAATCCACGGTCGTGAATCGATCAGGAACTCGAGCTTTCGCGTGCGGAAATCAAACAGATACACGGTGCCAGGATTGCGATCCGAATAAGAGAACACCAGCATCCGCTTACTTTGGTCAGGGGGCGTAAACAAATTCACGGCGTTCGGCAACGCGATATCTATCTGCCTCTGTATTGCGCCCCACGTCTCGTCCAACCAGATAACAGCACGTCGTTCGCCGGTATACGCAGCACCCACGAGCCGTTTTGCGACGGGATCGAACACGGGATGCGAAATATCGGCATCGTCGCGACTGGCCAATACTTGTTGCGTCTGGCCACGCTCGTCGAGCCTCAAAAGCGCTGCGGTCAGGCGTGAGCCGCTGGCGGCTGCCGATGTGGACTTCTCGCGCAATCCGAGGCCAATCACTGCGCCGTCATATCCGATTGCGATCGCGCCGCTGGCGGGTTCGCGAAAGTCTCCTTCAAACCATTTAAGCCACGGCGACTTTTCATCGCGTCGATAGAATGTTTTTGTAGTGGTTGCCTTCACCGAAATTGCGGCACGCGGCTGCCCTTCGCGGTCAAGCGTCCACGACTGAATGTCGCCCGGATTGTCAAAGCTCAACAGCGTCTTTCGCGCGGTTCGCGTGTCAAGGCGATAGATGTCGCTGCTGTCGAAACTGCGCTCGTTACTCGCGACGATAACGTCGTCGGACCCATCGCTGAGCGTCTGCGCGACGCGCGTATATCTTGGCCGCGTGATGATCGAGCCGCCGTCTCCCAAAGGCAGCGCCAGCCTGCGGGCCGCGCTGCCATCACGGTCAATCGCGAACAGGCCACCGGTGCGCCACGGGCTGACGCTTCCGGCGGGATCGTAAACGTTACCCGCAACGAATACGAGCCGTTGTGAATTCACCCAGTTGAATTCAACGATATCTGCGTCGGGAAGTGTGGCGATGACTTTCGACGTGCGCTTTTCGAGGTCAATGACCGCAAGACCCAGTCGGTTGCCACCGCGCGCGAGAAACGCAAGGTGATTGCCATCAGGCGATAGTTCAGGCCGAAAAACATCAGGCAGTCGGAAAAAATCCTGCGCAGCGATCGACGAGGAAGGCAGACTCGCGTTCTGGGTCGATGTCTGTGCGAAGGCACCAGTGAAAAGCGCAGACAGGATGGAGGCGCAAAAGAGCGCCAAGCCCTTCCTTCCGGCAGCTATCGAATGCCGCAATAACGCTTGCAACATCGCCCGCAATACGCCCCCTTGATCTATTCGCATACTGGTAGTTTCACCCGACTTCGGTGCATTACGAAGCCGTTTGCGATAGACAACGAGGAGCGCTGACGGATTACGACCCGCCGTTCAGGGCTACATTTGCTTGAACAGATGGAAGAAATGTCGACTGACACCGATTCTTTCGTTTGATCCGCGCAACACGATGGAATGCTTCTCGACGCCGTCCCGCGTGATTTTGGCAATCCGGCGCACGTTGACAATTGCACCGCGATGGACCTGCCAGAAAATTTCAGGATCCAGTCCTCCGATGAGCTCTTTCAACGGCGTGCGGATGAGCACATCTTCGGAGTCGGTCACGACGCGCGTGTACTTGGTATCCGACTGAAAAAAGATCACGTCGTCGACCGGGAACATGCGTACATCCTGTCCCACCAGCGCTTTGATCCACTTGATTCGCTCCGTAGTGCTCGGCTCGCGGCTATTGATGAGATGTGCCACGGGCGTCATGTCGTCGGGCGGCTCGGCAACGCTGTCGAGCAGTCGCTGCAATGTAGTGGCGAGTCGATCCTGCTCGATCGGCTTCAACAAATAGTCCACCGCACCGCGCTCAAACGCTTCGATGGCAAACTGATCAAAGGCCGTGCAGAAGACAATCTTTGCGCCGTCGCCGATTTCAGTTGCCACTTCCAACCCGGATTTCACCGGCATCCGGATGTCGAGGAAGCACACATCTGGCTCGGTCGCCGCGTATTGCGTCAATGCATCCTCACCATTCACCGCTTCGGCCACCACCTCAAACGAGTCTGCATGCAGAGCGAGCAACTCCCCCATGCGTTCGCGCATGAGGGGCTCGTCATCGGCAAACAGACAGCGAATTTTTTCCATTGATCGTGGTTGACTATGTCTATGTTTTGCAGGGA
>JAYWHV010000117.1:0-4251 GCA_043777615.1 Burkholderiales bacterium
TACCCCGCCCCGGCATGCCCCACGCCAAACATCTCTTCCTTCAATTTCGTAAGCTGATCGCGCATCTCGGCTGCCTTCTCAAACTCCAGATTACGCGCCGCATCGAGCATCGCTTTCTCCAGCGATTTGAGCGTTTTCTCGCGACTTTTGTCGTCCATCGCGCCGAACTCGCGCTTGGCTTTGGCGTCCTTCGCGACGCGCTTTTCTTCATCCGGATCGTAGACACCATCGATGATGTCCTTGATCGCTTTTTGCACACCTCTGGGTGTGATGCCATTGGCGAGGTTGAAGGCAATTTGTTTGTTGCGGCGACGCTCGGTTTCGTCGATGGCTTTTTTCATCGAATCGGTGATCTTGTCGCCGTACAAAATCGCGGTGCCGTTGATGTGGCGTGCGGCGCGGCCTATGGTCTGAATCAACGAACGCTCAGCGCGCAAAAAGCCTTCCTTGTCGGCATCGAGAATCGCGACCAGCGACACTTCGGGCAGGTCCAGCCCTTCGCGCAGCAGGTTGATTCCGACCAGCACGTTGAATTCGCCCAGCCGCAAATCGCGAAGGATTTCCACGCGCTCCACCGTGTCGATATCCGAGTGCAGATAGCGGGCCTTGATGCCGTTTTCGTTCAGGTAATCGGTCAAATCCTCAGCCATGCGCTTGGTAAGCGTCGTGACCAGCACCCGCTCGTCCTTGGCAACGCGCAGGTTTGCTTCGGCCAGCAAATCGTCAATCTGCGTGGCCACGGGGCGAACAATCAAAATCGGATCAACGAGGCCCGTCGGGCGCACCAGCTGCTCGGCCACCTGATCGGCATGTTCCTGCTCGTACTTTTGCGGCGTCGCGGACACAAAAATTGTCTGCGGCATCAACCGTTCAAACTCTTCAAATTTGAGCGGTCGATTGTCTAGCGCGCTCGGCAGCCGGAAGCCGTAATTCACGAGATTTTCCTTGCGTGAACGATCGCCGTGATACATGCCGCCGACCTGGCTCACGGTGACGTGTGATTCGTCGATGAACATGAGCGAATTGCGCGGCATGTAATCGATCAGTGTCGGTGGCGGCTCGCCGGGCTGACGTCCGCTCATGTGACGGGAATAGTTCTCGATGCCTTTGCAGAAGCCGATCTCGGCCATCATTTCGAGGTCGAAGCGGGTGCGCTGCTCGATCCGCTGTGCCTCAAGAAGCTTCATCTGCGATACGAAGAAATTTTTCTGCTCATGCAGCTCAACCTTGATCGCCTCGACCGCCTTCAGCACGCTGGATCTCGGCGTTGCGTAATGCGAACCAGGGAACACAGTGAAGCGCCCGATTTTCTGCTTGATGTGGCCGGTGAGTGGATCGAACAGTTGTAGTTGTTCAATCTCGTCATCGAAGAACGTGACGCGCACGGCAGTCTCGGCATGCTCGGCTGGAAAAATATCGAGCACGTCGCCGCGCACGCGAAACCGCCCGCGCGCGAAGTCGGTGTCGTTCCGGTCGTATTGCATCTCGGTGAGACGTCGAATGGAGGCGCGCTGATCGAGCTTGTCGCCCTCGCGCAAATGCAAAATCATCGAGTGGTAGTCCACCGGATCGCCGATACCGTAAATGCAGGACACCGAGGCCACGATGATGCAATCGGGTCGCTCCATGATGCTTTTGGTCGCGGACAGGCGCATCTGCTCGATGTGCTCGTTGATCGCGCTGTCCTTCTCGATGAACATGTCACGCGACGGCACATAAGCCTCGGGCTGGTAGTAGTCGTAGTACGAAACGAAATACTCAACCGCGTTGTCCGGAAAAAACTCGCGAAACTCGCTGTAGAGCTGGGCTGCGAGCGTTTTGTTCGGTGCCATGACGATGGCCGGACGACCAGTCTGAGCGATCACGTTGGCCATCGTGAACGTCTTGCCCGAGCCAGTAACGCCGAGAAGCGTTTGATACTGCAAGCCCGATTCGATGCCATCAACGAGCGTCGCAATCGCCGTGGGCTGGTCGCCGGCCGGCGGGAACGGTTGCTCAAGGGAATACGGGGAGTTCGGATAGGTGACGCGCATCGCGGGATTATCGCTCGCGCGGCATAAAACTGTCAATTTGTACAGTTATCTACAACTCGTCCCCTGGCCCCTAAGCTCCGTGTATGGACGCCGACTTTGCGCAAAATGCGGCAAAAAGCGATCAAAAATTTTGCCAAATATTTATGTGCCAAATGACATGGCGCAATAAGTGACGCGGCGTGTGCAGCTTAGACTGTTCTGGTTAGAACAATTTTTGTTTTTCACAGCCGCCGCATCGGTGTGAGCTGGATGTGAAGCAAGTGAGTATCGGGAGCGGATTACATGCATCACGGACAACACTTTTTCACGTTGCGCGGTCGCAAGACGAGCGCTTTTTTGATGCTCGGATTCATTGTATTCACGCTCAGTGCATCGTCAACGCCTGCGCACGCCGTGATTCTGATCGGCCAGTCGATTGCGCGCACGGGCTCGCTTGCCCCGCAGGGAGAAGCGATTTTCAAGGGCACGCTTGCCTATGTAAACCACATAAACTCGAGCGGCGGCGTAAACGGCGAGCGCATCGTACTGAAAACGCTTGATGACGGGGGTGACTCAAAGCGCGCAGTGGAGAACGCGAAATTATTGATTCGTGAGGGCGCGGTGGCGCTATTTGGCATGGCGGAGGGCGGGCCCTGCACGGCGCTGCTGCCGGTCGTCACGGAAGCGAAGATTCCGCTCGTTGCCTGCATGGCGGGCTCGCCGCAACTGCGCGATCCGTTCAATCGCTATGTATTTCCAGTGCGGGCAGCTCATCTCGATGAGTTTGCATCGCTGCTTTCCACAGCGTCGGGGCTCGGCAACAAGACGGTGGCGCTGATTTATTCGGACAGCGAAAACGGTCGACTGCACCTCGCGAACGTCACGCGTGTCGCAAAAGAGCGCGGCATGGAACTGACGCTGCCCATTGCCGTGTCCAGCAAGCCTGATATCAAGGCGATTGCGCAGCGTCTGGTCGATTCCAAGGTCGACGTCGTGCTCAATCACGGCTCGTACGCGAGCTACGCTGAGTTGATCCGCGAAACGCGCGCGCTAGGCCCGCGTCCGCTGTTTCTGGCGGTCAATTCAGGCGGGCAGGAACTGGCGCGCCTGGCTGGCCCAGCCGGCAAGGGCACGATCATGTCGCAAATTGCGCCGTTCCCGAATTCGCGCGCCACCGCAGTCCAGAGGTCGTATGAAGACGACCTGAAAAAATCTTTCCCCGGGGAGCCTTTCGGCTGGTCCAGCATGGAGGGCTACCTGAGCGCAGTGGTGCTGGTTGAAGGATTGAAGCGCTCCGGAAAGCGAATCAACCATGAGGCGCTGGTGGTCGGGTTGGAGAAGATCGGGCGCTTCGACCTTGGAGGTTACCAGGTCAAGTACGGCCCGAACGATCGGACGGGATCAACGTTCGTCGACATCACCGTCATCAAGGCAGACGGAACATTCATTCGGTAAGGCCGCGCGTTGGCCATCCGCTGACGTTACGCCTTTTTCAGGAAGGCCGCTTTCAGCATAAAGCTGCCCGCCTCCATCCGACAATCGACCTCATGATCGCCCGCGTCTTGCGGCAGGCGAATGCTCTTCACTTTGGTGCCCTTTTTGAGTGTGATGGATGAGCCTTTCACCTTCAGGTCTTTGATCAAAATCACCGAGTCGCCGTCAACCAGTGGATTGCCGTTGGCGTCACGCACAACATTGTCAGCTGCCGCTGATTCGCTCGCCTCAATCGCCATAGGCCATTCATGCGCACAGTCCGGGCAGACGAAATTCTCGCCATCGGGGTAGGTGTTGGCCATCCCGCAAACGGGGCAATCGGGGCTTAGGGGCGAGGCGCTGGGATCGGACATTGGGGGTTCGGATTGGCTCTGCGAGCATAGACAGGGGCACGCATTATGGTGGATCGCCCCCGGGCCGAACCCCGCCCGCTCTATCCTTGCCGTCTATTTCCTGCCGACGAGATCCATTTTCATGAACACCACCCTGCCCCTGCTCGTGCTAGTCCGGCACGGCGAAACCGCATGGACGTTGACGGGGCAGCACACTGGACGCTCGGATATTGCGTTAACCGCGGCAGGCGCTGAAAGCGCAAAGCACTTGCATGAAACGCTCGGCCGCTTTGACTTCGCTGAGGTTTTGACGAGCCCGCTCAAGCGCGCGCGCCAGACCGCTGAACTGGCTGGTTACGGCGATTCAGCGCATCTCGAGCCCGACCTGTGCGAGTGGGATTACGGCGACTACG
>JAYWHV010000118.1:0-4250 GCA_043777615.1 Burkholderiales bacterium
CCGTCGCGTGCGCGTGATCACGCCGGACGCGGCGTCCACACAGCTTCTCAACAACATGCTTTGGGAACATCCGGTCGAAGGTTTCCTGCCGCACGTAACGCTCTCGTCACCTCATGCGGCGGTCACACCCGTGATCGTGGATCATTCGATCACGCATGAAGGCAGCAACGATGTGTTGATCAATCTGTGTGCCGAGCCACCTGCTTTCTTCGCACGCTTCGAGCGAATGTTTGAGATCGTCGGCCAAGGCGAAGCTTTGGCGAGCGCCGGACGGGATCGGTGGAAGTTCTATAAAGCACGCGGATATCCGATGACGCACACCGTCATGAACAAGGCCTGATTCGTCGACGCCTGTTGAGCGGAAATATCGGGAAGGCGAGCATAATCAACCCATGAGTACGCCGACTGCCAAAGATCTGCTCGCCCAGGCCGACCGCCTCATGCGGCAACGTACGCCGGAAGAGTTGCCGGTTCTCACCGATCTGGTGATTGAAGAGATCGAACTCACCAGCCTCTCCGACCGCATGGACGAGGCGATACCGACCAACGCTCAGCCCTCGTGGACGCCTCCGACGCAGGCCACGCCCGCTCCCGCCCCTCTCGCGCCAGCAGCTTCGGCGACACCGCCAGCGGGTTCGCTCGAGCGGACACAGCCGCTGTCGGAAGCGTTCGCCGGGCGCTCAACCCCCCAACAGGACGCGCTTGGCGGAGGCGCAGGTTCTGGGGGCCCGAACACTCAGTCGGCAATGGCGAGCGTGCGCGAAAAGTTCAATGAGCAGCTGCTGGCCAAGATGGAGGAGCTGCAACACAGCGTATTCAGTCAGGTCATGCAAAAGCTTGAGCTGCATGCCGCCGGCTCGCTGAAGACCCACTTGCGGCAAACGCTTGAACCTGCGCTGCTGGGCATCGCGCGCGACCTCGCCGAGCAGGTAGCAGAAGACACGGCAACGCAAGTGCGGCAAGTGGTGTCGGATGCGGTCGATGCCGAGATTGCGCGCCTTCGTGAGCAGTTTGCCAAGAAACGGTTTTAACGCTGCGGCCGAAGTTTTCGCCTGAACAGCTTTCAGCTGAAACGCCCTTTGAACATGGGATAGAGCGTTTTTTTTGTGATAGTCAACTTTAGGCATAAATTGCGTTTAGCCCAATAGCAGTATAGACCGTAGCAGAAAGCTGTAGAGTCGTTCAGTACAATAGATATTCTATTTTTTGACCGTTTCGCGCTGCCACAATCGCGCGCCCGCCTCTCATCATGTCCGCCACATCGCCCCAAACTACTCCAAGCGCTCTCGACTCGCTCGCGAAATCCTTCGAACCGAAAGAAATCGAGAAAAAGTGGTATCCGGTCTGGGAGCAGGCAGGCTATTTCAAGCCCAACGGCGATACGACCAAGCCGAGCTACACGATTCAGTTGCCGCCGCCGAACGTGACCGGTGTGCTGCACATGGGTCACGCGTTCCAGCAGACGCTGATGGACTCGCTCATTCGCTATCACCGGATGAAGGGCGACAACACGAACTGGGTCGTGGGCACCGATCACGCCGGTATCGCCACGCAGATCGTGGTCGAACAACAACTGAAGGCGGAAGGTCAGACGCGCCACGATCTCGGGCGCGAAGAATTCACCAAGCGTGTGTGGAAATGGAAGGAGTCGTCCGGCTCCACCATTACTCAGCAGATGCGTCGTCTCGGTGCGTCGGCGAACTGGGGCTTTGCCGATGACACGCAGAGCAATCAGGGCTACTTCACGATGGATTCGCACATGTCGAAAGGCGTGGTCGAAACCTTCGTTACGCTGTTCGAACAGGGTCTGATTTATCGCGGCAAGCGCCTCGTGCACTGGGATCCGGTGCTGCAATCGGCGGTGTCTGATCTTGAGGTGGAATCGGTTGAGCGCGACGGTTTCATGTGGCACATCCTGTATCCGTTTTCCGACGGCCCGCAGCTTGATGTCGATGGCAAACCGATGGCAGGCATGCACATCGCCACCACGCGCCCGGAGACGATGCTGGCCGACGGCGCGCTTGCCGTGCATCCCGAGGACGAGCGCTACAAACATCTTGTTGGCAAGTTCGTCGACCTGCCGCTCTGTGATCGCAAGATTCCGATCATCGCGGATGATTTTGTGGATCGCGAATTCGGCTCCGGCTGCGTCAAGATTACCGGCGCCCATGACTTCAACGACTATGCCTGCGCGCTGCGTCACAACATTCCGCTGATCACGATCTTCACGCTCGACGCGAAGATCAACGAGAACGGCCCGAAGCAATACTGGGGTCTCGATCGTTTCGAGTGTCGCAAAGTCGTGCTTAAAGACCTCGAAGCACAGGGCTTTTTGCAGAAGGCCGTGCCGCATAAGAGCATGGTGCCGATGTGCGAACGCACGGGCCAGATTGTGGAGCCGATGCTCACCGATCAATGGTTCGTTGCCATGAGCAAAGCCACGCCGAAGCATCCGGGCGGTATCGCCGGCCGCGCGCTGGACGCGGTCAAAAATGGCGACGTCAAGTTCTATCCCGAACACTGGACCAGCACCTACAACCACTGGCTCGGCAACATTCAGGACTGGTGTGTTTCAAGGCAACTGTGGTGGGGGCATCAGATTCCGGCGTGGTACGACGCCGACGGAAATATCTACGTCGCACGTACGGAAGAAGAAGCGCTCAAACAGAGCGGCGGCAAGTCGCTGACGCGCGATCCGGATGTACTTGACACCTGGTTCTCTTCCGCTCTCGTGTGTCACACGACGCTCGGATGGCCCGATCAGGTGCGCTTCGAAAAAGACAGCGTTTATTTACCCAGCAACGTGCTTGTCACGGGCAACGACATCATCTTTTTCTGGGTCGCGCGAATGGTGATGATGACGCTGCACTTCACCGACAAGGTGCCGTTCAGGGACGTCTACATCAACGCGATGGTGCGCGACGCCGAAGGCACCAAAATGAGCAAATCCAAGGGCAACGTGCTTGACCCGATTGATCTGCTCGACGGGATCGCGCTGGAGCCGCTGGTCGCCAAATCGACTAAGGGTTTGATGCTTGCGAGTCATCGCGAGAAAGCCGAAAAATATATCCGCAAGAATTTTGCAAATGGCATCACGCCATACGGCGCCGACGCCGTGCGTTTCACGTTCGCATCGTTGTGCACGATGTCAATGACACTCAACTTTGACCTCTCGCGCTGCGAGGGCTATCGCAACTTTTGCAACAAGCTGTGGAACGCGACGCGCTTCGTGCTGATGAACGTGGAGGGCAAGGATTGTGGCATCACGGGTGAGGCGCCGCAGACGCTCTCCTTCGTTGACAAATGGCTGCTCGGTCGCCTGCAAATTGCAAAGCGCGACATCGCAGAAGGCTTCGATACCTATCGCTTCGACTTCGCTGCAAAAGCGCTCTACGAATTCGTGTGGGACGAATATTGCGACTGGTATGTCGAATGCGCGAAAGTACAAATTGCCGAAGCGGAAAAGGCAGGTGATCACGCTTCTGCGCGCGCGACGCGCAGCGTGCTCGTACGCGAACTTGAAGCCACGCTGCGCTTGGCCCACCCCATCATGCCGTTCGTCACTGAAGAGTTGTGGCAAACCGTCGCTCCGATTGCAGGAAAATCGGGCGCATCAATCTGCACACAACCCTTCCCGAAATTCGGTGCGGATCGGGTGAACGCAGAGGCTAACGCCAAGATGATTTTGCTGAAGCAAATCGTCACGTCATGCCGCACGCTGCGTAGCGAAATGAAGATTTCTCCCGCAGAACGCGTGCCGATGATTTGTACAGGCGACGCGGCAACGCTCAAAGAATTTTCTCCGTATATCGTCGCGCTCGGCAAACTCTCGGAACTGCGCATCGTTGACACGCTGCCCGGCACCGATGCACCCGTGCAAATCGTCGGCGACTTCAAGCTCATGCTTGAAGTCAAGATTGATCCCGTCCAGGAACGTGCGCGACTCGACAAAGAGATATTGCGACTGACTGGCGAAGTGGCGAAGGCGGAAACGAAACTGGGCAATCCTGCGTTCGCGGACAAAGCGCCAGCCGCGGTCGTTGCGCAAGAGCGTGAGCGACTCGCTGGATTTGTTTCGACGCTGGAAAAGGTGACGGCCCAGCGCAAGAATTTGGGCTGACGGATATGGCGCTGCTCGCACGAAGTATTGGCAGTAATCCGAAAATTCATGCGCTCTCCCTCTCGGGCAGCGTGCTTCCGGATCGCCTCGCCGCTGGCGCAACACGCCTATCCGAGCTCGGCGCAATCGT
>JAYWHV010000119.1:0-4229 GCA_043777615.1 Burkholderiales bacterium
GCGATTTCGTCCTGCGCTTTTTTGAGGTTTTCCTGCATGCGCTGCGCCTGTTGCATGAGGCCAGCCATTCCGCCTTTACCGAGCATGTGTGTCTCCAGAAACTGTTAGTCGTTAGCCTGAATGCTACCCGCCCGTATGCGGCCCTGACCTTCTGTCAGTAGCACTTGAACCGCAGGGTCGGCCATGAAGGCGATCTCGGCGGCGGACTGCTTTTCATCCTTGACCTGCTTGTCGCGCACAGCAACGGATTCGCCCGCGTTGTCGGTCAGCTCAATCTCCAGCTTGAGCGGCCGACCGAAGTATTCCGAAAGCGTGCCGGCCAGGCGTTCTTTTTGTGTGGCAAGTGGGCGTTTGTCTTGCGGCAACGCGAGCTTGATGAGGTTTTTATCCCAACTGAGCAGCGAGCTGTGACGGGCAAGTTCGCGCGCGACGGCAGCAAGTGGGAGGATCTGCACGAGGCTGAGCCAGTCGCCATCGAATTCGCGTGGGGTGGATTGATTGTCCGAAACCGTTGATGCCGGAAGAGCTGGCGTCGTTTGGTGGGCTATCGGTTTTGCCCCCTCTCCCGCGGCGCGGGAGAGGGTTGGGGTGAGGGCGGCGGCTTGAGGTTTAGCGTCCGACGCAAGTGAGGACTGGCTCTCAGTTCGGCCACCCTCATCCGCCCTGTCGGGCACCTTCTCCCGCACTGCGGGAGAAGGACTTGTTGCTGGCGTTTGGGGCGAAGTGGTGCCTGCGGAAGATATCGAACTGGCGGGAGTGGCCCGCTCCCGCACCGGCTCATTGCCATTGCTCGGCTCAAACGCCAGCAACCGCAGGAACGTCATCATCAACGCCGTCTGCTCATCGGGTGCAAGACGCAAGTCGTCCCTTCCGTGCAGCGCGATCTGGTAATAAAGTTGCGCCTCTTCTGCGGTCAGCGCCGCCGCCAGCCGCGTGATGTGCGCGTAGTCAGGATCATCCGCATCCACACTAGTGGGCACGGGTTGCGCGAGCGCAATGCGATGCAGCGCACGGGCGAGTTGTGCCAGCGCATCGTCGGCCGCGAGCGCCTGCTCGAAGCAACGCTCTACTTCCGCCGCCAGCGCAGCCGCATCGCGCGCGACAACGGCGTCCAGCACGCGCCACACAAAATCACGATCCACGTTACCGAGCATCTGGCGAACCTGTTGCTCTTCAACCTTGCCGTGACCGAAGGCAATCGCCTGATCGGTTATCGACAGCGCGTCGCGCATCGAGCCCTGCGCGGCCTCACCTATCAGGCGCAGCGCGGGCGCATCGAACGGCACGTTTTCAGCAGTCAGAACTTTGTGCAGCTGCTCAGCGACGCGCTCCGGCGGAAATTGCTTCAAAGCAAATTGCAAACAGCGCGACAGCACGGTGACCGGAATCTTCTGCGGGTCGGTCGTGGCGAGCACAAATTTGACGTGTTCCGGCGGTTCTTCCAGCGTCTTAAGCATCGAATTGAACGCGCTCTTCGACAGCATATGTACCTCGTCGATGAGATACACCTTGTAGCGTCCGGCGGTCGGGGCGTAGCGCGCGTTGTCGATGATCTCGCGCATGTTGTCGACGCCGGTGTTCGACGCCGCATCGAGTTCGAGCAGATCGGGGAAACGACCGGCGTCGATGTCGAGGCAGGTCTGACAAACGCCGCACGGCGTCGCCGTCACGCCAGTTTCACAATTCAAAGTTTTCGCAAGGATGCGCGCAATGGTCGTTTTACCCACGCCGCGGGTTCCTGTGAGCAGGTACGCCTGATGCAGTCGTCCGGTGGTCAACGCATGCGACAGCGCGCGCACCACATGCTCCTGCCCCATCAGTTCGGAGAAGTTACGCGGGCGGTATTTGCGGGCGAGAGCGAGGGAGGGGGCGGACACGGGGCTTCGGGCTCCAAACGTGTTCGGGGCGGTCACCGAACCAAGGTTCAGCGTCGTGAGACGGGATGAAGTGCAAGGCGGATTTTCGGCGGGCCGCGAGACATACCTGATGCGGTAGGCGAGCGGCCCGCCGGAAATCCAACGCGGCCTACCTCGCCAAAATCCGGCCCGTACACGGCGCAAAGAGAAAAGGGTGGTGAGCCGTTCCCCCGGCACTGCTTCTCCTGCTGTGGCTGCTTCCTTCCGGACCTGACCAGATTCACAAGTTAGACATGCGGGGCGACCCACCACTTGCAATTATAGGGCCTCGTATACTCGACAGCCCTGAATCCCACCGTGCGCCACCTCACGCTGTCGAATGCCTCCATTCCGCGTAATCGCAGTCGTCCTTGCCGTGTTGGCGGCGGCGGCTGCCCTGTTGCTACCCGTCAAGTTTTTGACGTGGGCGGAGACGCGCGCTGCGAACGCCGTCGCGCCATCGGTTGGCGATCCGGGCGGGTCGACATTGCCGCAGCTGCGCGTTGCGCTGATGGTGCACCCGACGATTTTTTACACCGATCCCAACGGGGAATTCGCGGGCCTTGAGTACGATCTGATCAGCGCGTTCGCAAAGACACAAAACGCGAAGCTCGATATCAAGACGTTTGTCTCACCCGATGCGGCGCGTCTCGCGCTGTTTCGCGGAGAGGTGGATGTGGTTGCGATGGGCAATACCGCGGATGGCCTTAGCGCGACCGAGCTCTCGACCAAAGCGCGATATCAGGAGAGCGCGTGGGTGCTGCTGAATTCACCGCAAAAATTCACACCCAAAACATTGGCCGAGGTGTCGCCGAAGCGCGTGGTGGTGAGCTCACGCATCTATACCCATCCGCGCATGGCGGAGCTGCGCCGAAGAAACGCGACGGTGTTGTTCGTCGAGGACGTAAAACACGATGATGAATCGCTCATTTCAGCGGTTGGCGACGATGAAGTGCAGTACGCGATTGTTGAAGAAGACACCTTCAATGCGAGTCGGCATTTTCACTACGACGCGCAGCGGGCGTTTATCGTCCAGCCCGCGATGTCCCGCGTGTGGCTGTTCGCTCACAATGCAACCGCGATGCGCGACACCGCTAACGCATTTCTGACGCGCATCACGCGAGATGGGCAAATTACTCGAGTGCTGGATCGCTATTTCGGTTTTCCACAAAAAGTAAGTCCAGCAGACATCGAAATTTTCAGCGAGCGAGTGAATACTATCCTTCCACGATATCGCGGATGGTTTCAACAGGCTCAGGAAATTTATGGCATTGAATGGCGATTACTGGCAGCAGTGTCGTATCAGGAGTCGCACTGGGAGACGGACGCAACCTCCGAAACAGGCGTGCGAGGCATCATGCAATTTACCGAAGACACCGCGCGGCGCTACAACGTGGACCGACTCGACCCGAGATCATCGATTCTGGGCGGCGCGCGCTACTTGACCGAGCTCAAGCGAAACGGCCTGGCTGCAAGGATTCAGGAGCCGGACAAGACGTGGTTTGCCCTCGCGGCGTACAACATCGGGTTGGCGCACGTTGAGAACGCCCGCGTGCTGACGCAACGCGCCAAAAAGAACCCTGATATGTGGCCAGATGTGCGGCGTCACTTGCCTCTTTTAATCAAACCGGAAATCTCCGCACAGTTCAAAACCGGACCATGTCGCTGCGGTATGCCCGTCGAGTATGTGGAATCAGTGCGCGCCTACTACGACGTACTGTTGCGGCTGGAAGCGCCCTATCAGGCGAAATTGCGAACGACGTCGAACTAAAACGGCGATCGCCCGCTACTCCCACTCAATCGTCGCGGGCGGCTTTCCCGATATATCGTAGACAACTCGGTTAAATCCGCGCACCTCATTGATGATGCGATTGGAGACTTTACCGAGCAGCGAGTGTGGCAGCTCAGCCCAGTGCGCAGTCATGAAATCGGTGGTCTGCACGGCACGCAAGGCAACAACGTTTTCATACGTCCGGCCATCACCCATAACGCCCACGCTTTTAACCGGAAGGAAAACTGCGAAGGCCTGAGCGGTGAGGTCATACCAGCTCTTGCCATCAGCGTCTTTGGTGTTGCGCAATTCTTCGATGAAGATGGCATCGGCCTGGCGCAACAAGTCGGCAGCAGGACGCGTAACTTCACCCAAAATTCGCACGCCCAAACCGGGGCCGGGGAACGGATGGCGATAGACCATCTCGCGCGGGAGGCCCAACGCAACGCCAAGTTCGCGCACTTCGTCCTTGAAGAGCTCGCGCAAAGGTTCCAGCAGTTTGAGGTTCAACGTTTCCGGCAGACCACCGACGTTATGGTGACTCTTGATCGTGTTGGCTTTTT
>JAYWHV010000120.1:0-15257 GCA_043777615.1 Burkholderiales bacterium
ACCTGCGCAATCGCGCCCTTGGCCACAGCAAGATATTCCGAGAAAACCATAGCAAGTCCCTTTGGCAGCCAACGGCCAGTTGCCGTTGTTCACCGCAGAAGGCGTAAATAGTTGCGAACCGGCTCATCGGGTTGGCGGTCAGTGGCGAACGCGCGAAGGTGCGGCGGCGCTGTACGACCCCATGCTCAGCGCTGCGTCGTCACCAATTGTGCGTGCTTGTGATCGCTGATAACCTGCGGCATCCAACGAATCTGGCGAGCGTCATGAACGTCAAAAAAACGATCGATGTCGTAGAAAAATCGTTTCTCATTCTGATCGCCCTCTTCACCGTGGCCGCGATGGTGCAGGAGGTCATGTTGCTCATTGAGAACCGCAAGGTCGAGCTGAAAGACCTGCTGCTCATGTTCATTTACGCCGAGGTGCTCGGCATGCTCGGAGCGTTCTACAGCAGCCACCGCATCCCGATCACGATCCCGCTGTTCATCGCCATGACCGCGCTCAGCCGGCTGATCATCCTGCAAGGCAAAGAAGGCGACCCGTCCATCCTTCTCTACGAAAGCGGCGCAATATTGCTCATCGCGATTGCCTGCTGGATTGTTAGCAAACTTCAGGATCGGGATCCGTAGCAGGAGCGCTCGCGACGGCTTTGCCGTGGCGAATGACGCAGTGGCCTGCGTGGCTGAGACGCGATTAAAAATTCCACCGCGTAGCGCGGAACAGCGGATCACTTAGCCGGCGTCGGCCAGGGGGCGCTCTGGCGCACCTCGTGCGCCGATTCCGTCCAAACCCAAGGCGATGCTAATGAAGCATGCGTTTTTTGGAACCCGCTTTCTGGAGATTTTGATATGCGCAATTTTCAGCCCGGCAGACTCGCCTCCGTGATGACGTTTATCGTCTGCCTTCTTGCTTCAACAGGTGCAGCCGCCCAAAACGCAGCGCAGGGCAGCATTACCGTTAACGGGAAAAAATTCGAGTTCCATCATGCCTACGCCGTGAAGCAGCCGTCGGCCGTTAACGGCTCGCCCGAGACTGTCGTCGTCATCACCGACAAGTCGCTCGCGCCCGCAGTATTTGCCGACCGTAACGCGCGACGGCAGGAAGCGCAAGCCCGGGGCGTGAAAATGATGGAGGTAGCCGTCGACAAGCGGCCGGATGACGTCACCTCGATCTTCATTCTGGTCGATACGATGCGAACGACTTCGTCCACGCGTCGACACAAAGTTGAGCTTCAAACATCCTCCGACAGGCTGCTGAAAGGCCGGGTTTGGATGGAAGCGCCGTGGGAAAATTTCGACGATAAATATCTCATCGACGTGCGTTTTGAATCTGCGCTGGTGGCGGGGAAGTGAAGGCGGACCGGACCGTCGAGTGGAAGAGAGGACGTCCTTTTGCCTTTGCGCATGCGTTTGCCGACTTTTGAAGGTTACAAACACTGACGGCCGTACAGTCGTAAAACAGTAGTCGAAAGCAACATCGACGCGCGCAATTTTCCGGGTCAAGCGGCATCAGCTCCCTTAGCCTCAACAACATTGACTAAACGCGCCACCAACCCCCATGCTGCCGCCGCGGCCAGCAAATGCTTGATGGTGTGCCCCGAAATCCATTCGATGGACGATTGGATTTCGTGGTCATGCACTTCCGCAATTTTCGCGAGTACATAGAGCGCCAGCGCGCACCCGAACCACACACGATCCTGTCGGTTTGCGCCATAAACGAACTGCCATAACGGTATCAACAACAACGGCGCAATTTGCAGCATCAGGTACGGGCGCAAATCGCCTCCACCGCGCAGTTGGCCCGCGTACCAAAACGCCACACTCGCGACGGCAAACACGGCCAGAATGGCGACTTCGAATTTGACGTTTACGTGCGGAATCAACTGCGCACGAACGCCTGCGAGCAGCCCTGCGCAGGCCAGCGCGATGGGCAGGCGATCCCAGACCAAACGCCAGTCGTCGGGCGCCAGGTGGTACCAGGTTGACCCGACTGAAGTGAGCAGGAGCGCGATCAGAAACACGGCGTAGCCGGGCGAACCCGCGCGCAGCGTAGGGTGATGCCGTTGCGGCCACAAACGTCGCGCACCCCACAGCGCAACAATCGCAAAGCCCAGATTCGACAACACGTCGGCGGCATGCGGAATGCCCGCCCACACGGAGTGATCGGCGAACTGGTGATAGTGCGCTGGCTGCGTGATCGGGCCGTGAAACAGCATGAGTGCCGCAATCATTCCGATTGCAATTGTCGGGGCGTAGCGTCGTAGGCGTTGCATCGGAGCCTCTGGCAGAAGGGTTGTTGACGGCGAGATCATGCCGATCGCCTTGTGCGAACGCCAACGGGCGTTCGTCGGGCTCGTTGTTCGCGAACGACGGTATCGCAATGCGATGCTTGTGCGTCGGCGTCTGCGGCGGCGACTGCGCCGGAGCGTTCAGCCACGGACGCGAAGTCCCGCGGGATGTGTGTAGTTTTATGGATGTTTTCGCGTCAGCGCGGCACTACGATGTGCCTGTTTATGCGCAGGAGTTCGCGATGAACTACGGTTTCAACGTATTCAAAATTGGCGGCCCTTTTCGTCCGGGAACGGCCATGATTTGGCGCACTCGCCTGTTAAATTTCTCATGGCTTGTCTTGGCCGGGCTGTTCGCGCTGATGCTGTTGCGCGTCGCCGACGGAACCCCGCAGGGCTTGCGCGATCCAGCGATGGTGGCCAAACTGCTGGATACCCGCCTTCAGAGAGTATGACGCCACTTTGGATGGCTCTGCTTAGGCAGCCTGCCAATCGGGAGTCGACTTTTCAGAAAAGGCGGCTCTAGCCCATATTGAGTAAGCGTTTTAGCGCTTTTTTTCGCTCCGAAATGTCGACGTGAACTGTGTCACTAACGCTCAGGCGGCTACGTCTTTCTTTGTGATACCGCCGAATTTGATGTGACTGATGTCTCTTTCCTGTCGTGCGCTTGTTGTTTTGCAACGGCAATTTTGAGGGCCAGCCGTCGTCGGCGATTGCACGATAGAACCGTTGCAACCAGGCCTGCGCGCCGCCAGTCGGGAGAACATCATGAGTCGGGAAGACAGCCTAGCGTACGAATATGTCACGACGAATCTCTACAACGCAGGGCGAGAAAAATTCCTGCCGACGAAGGTTTATGACAAGGCGAAGGAATACGTCGAAACCGTGAGCGCACTGATTGACCGTGACACCCGTGCGGCAACGGTGTTTCAGGTCGGCGTCAGCGCGCTTACCGCCATCGGCTCAAAAGTGCTCGGTTCAAGCGTCGAAAATCATCCGTACTTTGCACTACACAAGGCCCATCTGCAGGCGCTCAGCACCGCGCTGACCGCGCAAAGCACGTACAACAACGCGATGGAGGCCATGGATCGCGCTGCGCGCGCGGCCGACGGCTCGGAGGCGATTGCCAAGCAGTCACGCCAATTGCTGTCAACGATGTTCAATTTGCGCGCCCACTTTGGGTTCAAAGGAGGTTTTGTGCCCGATGGGGAAGGCGCAGACAACGGCATTGACGCATCGACGTCATCGATACGCATGATTACCTCGAAATTAAATCGAGGCGCATCTGTTGCGAACGCGATGCTGCTCACGATGGATTGGCAGGCCCGCGTTTGCCGTGTCTACGTGGACGGATTGAAGCTCCTGGCGATGGCGCACGTCGAGTGGCAGGTGGCGAAGCGCGGCGGTGAATTGTTTCAGCAAAAGGTCAAGGCGTTGGTCAACAGTTCAAGCCAGATTTCAGTGGTCGTCGGCAAGGTTGCCGAGCGGGATCAGCAATGGGCGCAATACGACCGAGAAGTGGCGCAGATCAATCGCAAAAGCACCGCTTCCCCGCAGGCGATTGCCGACCCTGGCCGCTTCGCCGAGGGCAATGTTCGTGACGTCGAGGCCGTGGTCAGGCAGCTCGGCGCGATGTGCGATATAGCGATGTCCAATATCGCGGTCGACACCAAGGCCGACAAGATGGCGCAGATATCGCTACGCTGATTTATCGTTGATTCCCGATCGCTCTGTAGAGGCTTCGCGATTACCAGACCTGACTCCGTCGTGCTCGTTGCGCTTGCAGCGCTAGATTGCAGCGCCTGCACCTATCGGGCGCGGCACCGTGTCGCCCGCTATGTGCTGACGCTGAGCATGCTCAAAACAATACGCAGACGGTCTAGCGCGCACAGTGCCAGCGCAGGTATCAGCCAGCGATTGGGCTGCAACGTCTGCTGAAAGCGGCAAAGGCGACGCCCACGGGAACGGTGCTGCGGTCGGATGCAACGATGCGTAATGCGCGATGGCGTGCTGCATAAGCCGCATCCGGTTTTGCATAAGTGGTGTTTCGTAAATGCGCTCGCTCAGCACGTGCTGCACGCTTAAGAATTCGAAATACAGCACGCGTCGAATCGGGTTTTTGCCGAGCGGCTCGGAGCCGTGGGCGAGCATCATGTCGTGGATCAACAGGCCACCCGCCTTCACCGGCGCATCGACCGAGGGCAGGTGTTGTAGCGTGCAGATGTCCTCGGTCATGAGGTGACTGCGCGGCACCACGCGCAGCGCGCCGTCGTCCGCGTCCGCGTCGTCAAGATAAATGCCCATCGTGAAGCACGGCCCCGTGCGCTCGTGCAGCATGTCCTGATGCCAGAGCACACGGCTGTTGTCGCCCAGCTCCTTGATGACGCCAAACTCCTGAATCAAAAAGAAATCGGGCCCACAAATGGAGGCCGCAATGTCCAGCAGCCAGGGCGAACCCAACAGTTCGAGGCAAGCCAGATTGCCTTTGCTTATGACGCGATCTAGATTGGTCACGTAGAGACGGCCGTTGACTCGATTCACGACACGATCCGCCGGGTCGTCCGCCCGCATCAGCTCGTCGAACAACGCGCGCAGGCGATCGAGCAACGGGGCCGGAACGCGAGCGTCCAACACAACGTAGCCTTCTTGTTGAAACGCAAGTAACTCGGCGGCGCTAACGGGCATGATCGCTAGTTCAACAAAGGGTAGGCGGGCAGATTCTGCGGGGTTGATCTAGCCAGAAACATCGGGCAAGAAGGCAATCGCAAGTCAGAAGGTAGCAAAAGGCTTTGATGAATTGCGTTGACTATTGCTTGGCGTCGTTCATGCCAATGGGCTTGCCTGATTGTAAGACCTCATCCCGCTTTGCTTCGTACCTGCTGTCACGACTTGAACGGTGCACTGAACCGGTTGTTTGGCTTGAAATAGGCTTCGTTTCGCGAGTAGTCGAGGATGATATTGAACCGGCTCAGCACTTCCATGTTGAGCGAACCACCGGGTACTTTTGCATTTCCGCTCGCTGCTTGCTCGATGTGGACTGGCACGTCCCTGAGCATGAACCCGGCGACGGTAATGTTCGGAATCAATCGAACCTCGTTGCGGACAACGCCCGGCCCAACGCCAGTTGATCGACTGTTTCCCACCGTCGGTCCTATGTCCTGAAGCGGATTGGCAACGGCGAACGCGTTATTGATGTTCATCGTGCCGCTGCCGCCAGTGTCGAGTACAAACTGTCCGGTCACTCGACTTTTTTCATTGCCCAACACAACGCCTACGGATGTGAGCGCTCCCTCAAAAGGCATCGAGACTTTGTTGAAGCCATCGAGCCTGGTCGGCAAGGTGTCGTGAATCGTCATCAACATGCGATCAAAGTCGATCTCCACAACCTTCTCCTGAAACACGGTGTAACCCACAATGCCGTCGGCAGCATCGGCCTGCTTGTCAATGAACATGATCGGCTCGTGCTCCCATCGAAGCCCGGCAACGTCGAGTTGGTTGCTGCTGCTGGTCTGGCGTGCCATGACGCCGCCGGTGCCAACATTGCTGACTGTCCCGTCGTACTTGAGCGCTACCCCGGCGCGGGCGGCTGATGGGTACACGGCATTGATATCTGCGCCCGTATCGAAAATCAGATTCAACGTGTCGGAGCCGTTGATTGCCCCGCGCAGATGGAGTTTGCCGCGCGTGATGGAAATCGGGATGCTGACCGGCCCGGACGCCGGCGCACCGGGGCCACGCTTGAAGCTCTGTGTCATCGTCGAAATGCGTGTTCGGCAGGCTTCCTTTTCATTCAACAGAATCGTGAAATCATAGGTACGACCGGGCTCGACATCAAAGCTGATCGAATCGATGTCAGAGATGAACGTCACTTTTTTCGACCTGGCCGTCCGCACGGCATCGTACACGTCAAGCGCAACGGCTGGATCAACAGTCCATGCGCCCTTGAGTAGTCGCTCGCCATCGCGAATGTCAATCGTTTTTGAATTTGACTTCAGCGTCGGCGTGGCAGCGTGAGCGAGAACGAAGCACGACGCCAAAAACAAAACCGTTGCCACGGTCGCACGGCATAAAGCATGCACAGGAAAAATAGCCATCACTAGTTACTCCGTTTGATGAACTTACCGTCAAAGCGCCGCGCCGAATCATGACGGCGTCGCGGCGGCGCAGTTGCCTTGACACGAGTGCCCAGTGTTCCGCACCCCAAGCATGCGGGCAAGCGGCGTCCGACGAGCTGTTAGTTTGACGGCGCCACTTGTCGCCGCACGCCGCATCTGCTTTCGACATCGGTTCGACGAACTCGCTCCAACGAAAACCAGCTTCGTCAACTCGACGAGGTTCACGAGTTTCAAAAAATAACGGTCTCCAACCAGACTGTCCTCCGGACGATCTCACGCGCGCTGCGTTGGGGTTGTAGCGCGTCGCGGGCACGCCGCTACTAGCGTCGCTTGAGGCTAATCATGGCGATGTCCTTTTGCCCGCCGCCTGCGACGATGCCGTGATCCTGAACGTCGGTGAACGCCGTATCTTCGGCAAGACTTTCCATCGTGCGCGTGACCTGTCCCCGCGCGGTCACCCGAAGCGTCAACACGTAACGATCGTTCTCGCTACGTACGTCTTCCAACGTCGCATTGCTGTCGATGTGGCGCGCAACCGCAGCGCGGATGTCAAAGGGCGCGGCAGGCTTTTCGGGAGCGGTCGTCGCTGCGTACGCGCCCACCCCATTCTCCATTTCATATTCCTGACGCTTGATTTTGCTCATCGTCTTCGGGTTTATCTTCGCAAAATCGCCTGAGTCAGACGACCCGTCCACAGGTCGCCAGCGCGCCCAGTACGTGTTGGTGTCAAACCAGTACGGAATGCCAGCCCCCGTCTCTGCCCACACCGAAATCACGCGTGGCTCGCGCACATTTGTCCGGGCAACAAGCCCGCCTTCGCTGTCGCGCCGCAAGCGCGCCGTCTGCGGCCCCATCGTGCCGAAGCGGTAAGTCGGCCCAGCCCCGCCATGCTGATCGTGTCGAGTCGTCTTGGCGTGCAAATCCGTCGGCACGCCCACCAACCACCCGCCGTCACAGGTGTAGGCACTGCCGTTGCGCGCCATCACCGTCTGCGTCTCCCGCACCTTGGTGGAGCTCGCGGGCGATGAAGGCGCGCGCGTGAAAGTCACTGTCAGCGAAGTCGCCGCGTCGCCAGCAATAGCGAAACTCACAAACGGCGCCCCGTAAACCTGCGTAATGCCGTCGCCCAAAAACGTAGACAACACGCCAAACGTAGTCGCATCGTAATCAGGATCGTTTGTGTCAAACAGGTACGTCCCCTTCACGTCAGAACAACCACCAGCCGAAGTCTTAGCGGACAGCGGCGGCCAGCCAACGGGGTAGCGGCTGGTGTTGTTGCCGCAGGCGGAGAGGAACAGGGTTAGTAGACAGAGGGATGCGATAGTCGATAAACGAAATGTAGCGAGGCGTGGCATGGATGCTTGATAGCTGGCTTTTGCAGTGGTCAGATGCGATGTTGCTATTGTGTCGCAACAGACCGAAGTCGCTCTGTTTGCGGGCCTGTAATGTGTTGACGAAACGAGTGAGCGGCACCGCGTGACATCTCATCTACCCTGTCTCCTACTTACGCGAGTAGGGACGGGACGATTTTGCTTGACTATGCTTCATGCATCGCAAATCAGTGTGAGGTTTCCAATGAGCCATTCTGTTCACGTCAGTCTAGTTTTACTCGTGGCAGCACTTTTCGGTGGCTGTGCGAGTGTCACGACCTCTGTCGTATCGTCAGAGGAACCTGTTTCTGGGTTAACTTACTTTCTTCCGCAAAAATTGATCAAAGTCACGTACACGGTTGCAAAAGACGTTCGACCAGTGGTCGCCATAGAGCCAACATCTGCGATACCGGATTCGCAACATCGCTTCGTGGCTAGTTTCTCTCGAAATTATGCCGGGAAGAACGAACTAAATGTTGCCGTCAACTCGTCCGGGCTACTCACCACAGGGAACTCAACCACCACTAGTCAAGTTGCGGATGTACTTAAAGAGGCGGCAAGCGGTTTTGGCGCACTAGGTGCATTCGCCGCCGGCAACACGCCCGCGCCTTCTGCTGATTGCGCTGCAATTGGTACGTACTCGACCATATTTCGCTTATCAGACTTCTCCAGCGGCATCGGTGCAACTACGAATGTCGGCGCTACTTTGAGTTCCGCGCAATCGTTTTGTCAACTCACTATTGAGGTCGTTAAGCTGATCGGCGGTGTCGGCGAGACGAAGCTCATATCACGTGCCCAGCCTATTGGTTTGGGAACCTCGGTCGCAGGTTTTTACTATCGGTCAGTGGCACCGTTCTTGGTCACTGTGACGCGTAAGAATCTTGAAAGGGAGCGATTCATTGTGATACTCCCAGATGAATCATCCACAAACTTTCTACCGGTAGAGCGCGCCTTATTCGCGAACGCGAAAGCTGAATTTTCTTTCACAGACGGTATTGCGACAGCATATAAACAAGAAGCAGAAAGCGAATTTCTCGGAATTGCAAAGATTCCCGCCGCTGTTCTTGCAGGTTATTTTGCGGCAGCAGGTCAAGCGTTTACCAATCGACAGACCGTCCTAAAAAACGAGAACTTGTTTGACTATGAGCGCGCTCGCTCAGTCGCGTGCGCGACAGCGCTTGCGGCCAAAAACCTCACTGATGCTGAAAAGTATTGCAAATAGTCTTACTCAAGAACATTAGCGAGACACACCACTCAATAAGTAGCAAAGCTGGAAGGACATTTCCATGGACACGTTTTACATACCGGAACCACCGCAGCCAAAGTCGCTGCCAACAGACTTCTTTATTTCATTTGACATAGAGATTGACGCGCTGATCCGCGCACCACTAGCGCGAGACGCATTTAAGGTTGACGGAACTGGGCTTTGCGCGGCAATTTTGGATACAGGGCTTCGAACAACACACAAGTGCTTTGAAGGGCGCGTAGTTAAAGGCAGGAATTTCACGGAGCAGGACGGCGGAGATCCTGTAAGAGTTGATGACTATAACGGTCACGGGACCAACGTTGCTGGCATCGTCGCAGCAGGTACAAACGATGCCCGTCGCGGCATCGCCCCAAAGGCGAGAATCGCTCCGTTGAAAGTTCTTCCGGGAGGTATGGACGGCATATTGAAGGCTCTCAAGTGGGTTCGCGACAATCACAAAGAACACTCAATCACGGCGGCCAATATGTCACTTGGCGTGCCCGGTACAAACTTCGTTGTCGATGCAGTCGTTGCGGCGCAATATCCTGACTTTGTTGCAGTCTTAACTCAGTTGCGAGCTTTAAGGATTCCGGTGGTAGTCGCAGCAGGCAACGATTTCTACAACTTTCAGACAGAAGGAATGAGCTTCCCCGCGATACTGAGGCAGTCGTTGGCAGTAGGAGCCGTATACGATGCCAGTGTTGGAAGCCGTTCCTATGGCTCTGGAGCCGTAGCGCATACCACTAGATCAGACCAATTTACACCGTTTAGTCAGCGACTATCACAAGAGCAGAGCGCGGAGTGTTACACCGATATTTTTGCGCCCGGCGCGTCTGCTACGTCGGCAGGCGCAAAAAGCGATGACGATACATCGGTTCAAGACGGCACTAGTCAAGCGGCGCCGACAGTTACTGGCGTCATATTATTGATGCAACAGTTTTACATGAAGCAGACAGGCGAACTTCCCCCCATAGATCTGTTGAGCGATTGTCTGCGTTCTGGCGGTCGATGGATTGTTGACCAGGAAGTAGTCGGCGTCGACAACGTGAAAAACACTGGTCGACAGTTTCCGCGAATTGACGCATTTGGGGCTTTGGCTACCCTCCACAAGAGACTGCAATTAACTCAAGTCGGCTTGTAGTGCGACGTTCGTTCGCGTCAATACTAACTGGGATGTAGCTGAAGGCTAAGTATTGGGCTAATCCGTCAGCAACAACACTCTTGCTTATGATCGCGACGTTTGCGATTGCAGTTGCGCTTAGCCTCACTATAAATCTGGTGAGTAGATATACACCCTACCGATGCAACCCAGCCGCATCACTAAACAGCGGCGTCGCGTCATTCCACGCCGCCCTCAGTCCATTCAGTGCCGTTTGTGAATTGAGGAAACTATCTTGCAGCGCTACGGGTGGCGAAGTGATTGCTTCCCAGCTTGTGCGGTTAGCGAAGGCTGGTGGCTCGGCCAATGCTGCGTCGAACCAGTCGATGTGAAAGTGGTCGTTGTGATGGGCCGCGCCGCTCATTGGGCCCCTTTATGCGAACCCGAAGTTTTCGTAGATCAGATTTCGAAAGCCCACCTGCGCGCGGTTAGCGACCAGAAAGCGGATGATGTTGTGTGCGCGGCGACGCCTGGTCTCGTTGCTACTAACCAGAAACACATCCAGCGCGAGCGCGACCGAGTGCTCGTAAAACGCGTTGCGTCTCGCGCCCTGCATCGTCGTGTTTTTTCCAGCTCACCGTTTGAGGCAACTTTCAGCGCGACCAACAGCGCATTGACATTGGGGCACGCTCCCTGCCAGCCCGGCCAGCCGATGCGCCCCGGCCCCGTGCGCAAATGCTCGCGGGTATAGCGTTGGGCGAGCGATGGCGAGGTGTTGCGGCGTATGTCAACATCAAACGTGCTCCACACCGAGTTGCGCCGATCCTGCGCCCGCACCGTCACTTTCCCAACGGATTTACCTGCGCGCAGCACGTAGGTTCGGCGTCGGCTGTCCGCAGACAGCTCCCCGCGCGTAATCGTCACGGCTGATAGCACTGGCTGTGCGTCCACCACCAGTTCCATATCGTACCCGCCGCCGGGCACCCCTGATACAACGGCCCCCACAAATCAAACATCTGTGAGGTCTCCGGCCTCAGCGTCTGGGTCGTGCCGTGAATGCTGCGGGCTCGAATTTCAAAATGCGCCATGTGAGACTCGGTGATTTCATCTGTTGAACAGACGCAATCTGTGCGGTCGGAGTGACTGCGCAGTGCCTTGTGGAGTGATGGGCGCACGATGTTCGTGACGACGCGCATCAAGGCGAAAAATGAGTGAGCGTTTTGCGTGTGCTGCGACGGTGTGCAGCTTGCTGTTTACCTTACAGGTCTAACTAGAACGTCACAGTGAACGTGGGCTTAACGCCGATTTATGCGTTAAGTCGAGTTTTCGGATAAATCGCGCGTTAGCCCATATTCAATGGGCATTTCGCAATTAAGTTGTTGCCGACGTGGCGCGATGATCGTAGTCGTGTCTGACCTCATTCGATTGCATTCGCGCGTAGGGCGGCACCGCAAGCGTGCCGCCCTACTCGGGCTTCAGCAAATGATCGTAGAACTCATTAAGTGAATCTGGCCCGCGACGTACGGTCGCAATCAGCGCATCTAAGCCAACGGTGTTTGCAATCAAGTCGAGCCTTTGGCCGTCATCGTTCAAGACCTCGAGCGAGTCCTGTTGCGTTGAGACGAAATCCGCAAGACTAAAGCCCACCATCTTGGTAAAAGCCGTGAGACGGAGACGCATACCCCCGTGCCTAGCTTCCCACACTTCACTTACTTGTTGGGTTCCACCCAAGAGGCCGGCCATCGGTGGTCTTGAGGTTGGTTCAGGCTGCCAAATAATTTCGCCCTCGCGCGACTTACGATTTATCGCGATCAGAATATCAACTCGTCGTTGAAGAGTATTAGCGCCCTGCATTTTTTATCCTCAATGACTGTTGCATTTGCGTCACGCGTGCCTCAACGCCGCTCGCCTTAGCGAGCAGTGTTTCAAGAGCTGGCTTTTTCGCTTGCTTGGGGTCTGAGCAAGAGTCGCAGCATTCGATGACGACCTTTACATCGCCAAGCAGGGAAAAATTAAGCCAACTGACGGTTGATTTCAACTCAAGTAAGTGCGCTCGCATTTTGTTACTTGTTGTAGCAGCATTCAAACCGTTGAGCGGCTGCACGTTAAGGATTTCGTTGAGCGCCAATCGCTGCGTCTGGATACCCTCGAGATGCGAGTCAAGCGCCAGTGCATCGCTAATACGCCTTTTGAATCCATAGACAGAAAGTAACGCCCAGCCCGAGGCCAATACAGGAACAGCTTTTGTTGCGGCTTCGACCCACGAACTCGCAAGGAGAGAGGCTAAAGTCTCCAACGCTACGCTTAGGCTATTCGAGCTGGAAGAGCTACTCCCAACTCAACGCCCCACCCGTCTGATACTCAGTCACGCGCGTCTCAAAAAAGTTTTTCTCTTTCTTGAGGTCCATGACTTCTGACATCCAGGGGAAGGGGTTTTCGGCTTTGTCGAACAGCGGATCGATGCCGATTTGCTGGCAGCGGCGGTTGGCGATGAAGCGGAGGTATTCCTTGAACTGTGTGGCGTTAAGGCCGAGCACGCCGCGCGGCATGGTGTCCTCTGCATACGCGTATTCGAGCTCGACACCGCGCCGCATGAGGCCGCGAATTTCGTCTTTGAACGCTTCGGTCCACAGGTGTGGATTTTCCATCTTGATGGTGTTGACCAGATCGATGCCGAAGTTGCAGTGCATCGATTCGTCGCGAAGGATGTACTGATACTGTTCGGCCGCGCCGGTCATTTTGTTCTGACGGCCCATCGAGAGGATCTGTACGAAGCCGACGTAGAAGAACAGGCCTTCCATGATGCAGCTGAACACGATGAGGCTCTTGAGCAGGTCCTGATCGGCTTGTGGCGTGCCGGTTTTGAAGTTGGGGTCGGTCAGCGTGTTGATGAACGGGATGAGGAAGTCATCCTTGTCGCGAATGCATTTGACCTCGTGATACGCGTTGAAAATTTCGCTCTCGTCGAGGCCGAGCGACTGCACGATGTATTGATAGGCGTGGGTGTGGATCGCCTCTTCAAACGCCTGACGCAGCAGGTACTGACGGCACTCGGGCGCGGTGATGTGGCGATAGGTGCCGAGCACGATGTTGTTGGCGGCGAGGCTGTCGGCGGTGACGAAGAAGCCGAGGTTCCGCTTGATGATCAGACGCTCGTCATCGGTCAGGCCGTCGGCGCGCTTCCAAAGCTCGATATCGCGCTGCATGTTGATCTCTTGCGGCATCCAGTGGTTGGCGCAACCGGCGAGATACTTGTCCCACGCCCATGTGTATTTGAACGGGACGAGCTGGTTGACGTCGGCTCCGCCGTTGATGACGCGTTTGTCTTCGGCGCGCACGCGGCTCGCCTTGGCGACCTCGGCGGGCGGCTCTGTGATCGTCAGCGGTTGTTCGTTCATCTGGGCGCGGTAGTCGGCCACGTGAGCAGCGGTAGGCGGAGGCGCGGGATGCGCCGACTGTGAATCAGCGTGCTGCGCGGTGCTGCTGTTTCCAGCGGCTGCCGTGGGTGAAGCGGGCGATGTAACAACGTCGTCATCAAAATTCAGCATTTAAATTACCTCTATGCCTTGCGATCCTCGCGAAATAGCGCGAATCGATTTGTTATTTATAGGTGGCGCACTTACGTGGACAAGCTCAGGAAAACACGGACAAATTAACGTTCAAAAAACAACGGGAACTATTGGACGGATTCGAGTTTTGCGTATAAGTACGAGGGAGAAATATCGATGCCGCCACGTTCCCATGAAAGGGTCGCCAAGCCTTCATCGAGCACCAGCTCGGCGAAGGTGATCGGGTCACGTAACGGCTCGAGGTCTTCTCCCCAAAGATCGTCGGAGAAATCAACAATGCCCGCGCGTCCGTCGGTGAATTGAAGCCACATCTGGTAATCGCCCATATGGCGGGCGCTGCTCAGTTGCGGGTTCGCGTCACGTAGTTGACTGATGTCTTGCAATGGTTCATTTCTCAGCAGGATTTTTCACAGGGTACTGATTGATTTGAGTTCATCCATTTGGATTCAAGCGGCGAAATATCGTTGAAACAATCGCCGGATAAAACAATAAGAAACCATCAATACACTCTGAAAAACCGCCGAAAACTTCCTGTCATTGCTGACGCCATTTCTGGAGAAAAGTCCTCGGCGGACAGATCGCGCGGGTGGGTACCTGCGGTGGCGAAATACGCCGCGTTTCTGTTACAGCAGATTCCTGTTACCGAATCCACACCGGGCTAGCAGTGCTAGGCGGCGGGTGGAGGCGGTGGTGGAACCGGATAGCCGTTCAGAATCGCGTTATTCCGACAATCTTTTTGGGTGACATAGCCTTGCGACGACGCTCCAATGACATTGCCGTTTGACGCAATACGACGCCAACGAAACTTGCCTGCCTTGTCTTGGTAGAACTCCCACTTATGCTCTTTAGTTGCCACAGGATCACCTCCCTTCCTTAAGGTACACACACTCGGCCTTCGGTTTGTTGTGAACGTCGGGCAAGAGGATGTGCAAAACACGGGGGCGTTGCTCGCGCGAGCCAGGCAATTCCACCGCACTTACAGCCAATGCCGCTCCCCCTTCGCTCGGGGGGCGATTCACCCGTTGCCGGCGTGAATCGCATGAGTGGCGTTTGCTGCGATCAGGGTTCTGTGCGGGCTGCGTGCTGGAAACGCACGCCGCCAGAGCCCTCATCGCAACCCCCGAATAATTTATTCGGGGTTTGCTTGAAGCTTGTTTAGGGGTTAAAGCGGCGGAATGCGCAGCTTCTGGCCTGGGTAAATTTTGTCGGGATGCGAGAGCATCGGCTTGTTGGCTTCGAAGATCACCATGTACTTGTTGGCGTCACCGTAAGCGGCTTTGGCAATTTTCGACAGGTTGTCGCCCGAAACCACGTCGTGGTACGTGGCTTCTGGCTCGCTCAGATCAACTGACATGTTGTCGTTGACATTGACCACGCCGGAGACGTTGCCGCAACAGAGGAGCGCCTTTTCTTTGGTGGCCTGATCGGCGGCGACGCCGAACATGCTCACCGTCGATGAGGCGGCGTCAAACGTCACGACGAGACCTGTGATCTCCAGGCCCTGTGCTTCGATGTAGGCCTGGATCGCATCGCCCGCTGCGCGATTGGTCGCGTCGAGCTTTTCTTTGGCGGCG
>JAYWHV010000121.1:0-4197 GCA_043777615.1 Burkholderiales bacterium
AACAAAGACCGATCATCAGTCAATCGCTTGCGGTTTGCCTGGCTGTCGGCGCTCCTCGGCCCGGCCGCGGGGGACGACGCCCGGTTGGCGGGCCTGCTCGAGCCGCTGGTGGCGAAGACTGGCGGACTTCCCCTGACGCATCCGCTACGTCCGGTCGCCGACCTGATACTGGCGCAGATTTCCGAACGCACGCGGCAACTACGCGAAGAACAAAAAAGAGGCGACGCGTTGCAACAAAAACTCGATGCACTAAAAGCGATCGAAAAACAACTGCTCGACCGCGAACGTCGTCGCAACTAGAAACGGGGATCACGCATGGCTGCCGAAATCCTTCTCGTCGATGACGACCCTGATTTGCTGAAACTGATCGGAATGCGCTTGTCCGCAGCCGGTTATCGCGTCCGCTCGGCGGAGAGCGGTGAGGCTGCGCTGGCGCAGATTGCCGTGGCGAGACCCGCTGTGGTAGTGACCGATTTGCGGATGCCCGGGATCGACGGCATGCAACTCTTCGAGCAGATTAACGCGCAGCATCCGACGTTGCCGGTGATTATTCTCACGGCTCACGGCACGATTCCCGATGCCGTGGCTGCGACGCAGCGTGGCGTTTTCGGCTTTTTGACCAAGCCGTTTGATCCGCAGGAATTGCTGAAAAAAGTGGCGCAAGCCGCGGCTGTCGCCGGTGAGGCTCGCGAGGGCGGCGCGACCACCGGCGCACCTGAGGCGTGGCGCGCTGAAATCGTCACGCGCAGCGCAAAGATGGATGACTTGCTGCGCCGGTCGCGACTGGTCGCCGATTCGATGGCTGCGGTGCTGATTCTCGGCGAATCCGGAACCGGGAAGGAGCTGCTGGCCCGCGCGATTCATGCGGCGAGCAGCCGTTCCAACAAGCCGTTTCTTGCGGTGAACTGCGCGGCGATTCCCGAGCAACTGCTGGAGAGCGAGCTCTTCGGTTACGCAAAAGGCGCGTTTACCGGCGCTTCGACCGCGCAACAGGGTTTGTTTCAGGCGGCAGACGGCGGCACGCTGTTTCTCGATGAGATTGGCGATATGCCGCTCTCGTTGCAAGCCAAGCTTTTGCGCGTGCTGCAGGAGGGGGCGGTGCGCCCCGTCGGGTCGACGCAGTCGGTCAACGTGGACGTTCGCATCGTGTCGGCAACGCATCGTAATCTCGACCAGATGCGCTCTGAGCGCACCTTCCGGGAAGACCTCTTCTATCGTCTGAATGTGGTCGCGCTCAAACTGCCGTCGCTCGCCGAACGACGCGAAGACATTCCGTTGCTGGCCAATCACTTCCTGAAAAAAATCGCAACGCGCTATCGCAAACCGGTGCCGACGCTCGCCCCCGACGCGCTCGCCTCGCTCGTGCCTGCGCCGTGGCCTGGCAACGTGCGTCAGCTCGAGAATTTACTGGAACAGGCGGTTGCGTTGTCGACCACCAACATCATTCCGCTGTCGCTGATTCGGAACGGGCTGGACGACAGTGCCGCGCCGCTCGTGTCATTCGAATCTGCGCGCAAAACATTCGAGCGCGACTACCTCGTGCGTATTTTGAAGCTCACCGCTGGAAACGCTGCGCAAGCCGCGCAAATGGCTGGCCGGAATCGAACCGAGTTCTACAAGCTTTTGCAACGGCACAATCTTGAGCCGAGCATGTTCAAGGACTAGTTGCGGGGCAATCCCGGAATAATGAGTCGTCAATGAAAGTTCAATACAAAGTCCTGCGCGAAAGCGCGCGCCAGCATTTGCCCGCGTATGCAACACAAGGATCAGCAGGTCTTGATTTGCGTGCCTGCATCGACGCCGATATCGTGCTCGAACCGGGTGCTACGACGCTGATTCCGACCGGCATCGCGATCCACATCGCCGACCCCGGCTACGCTGCGCTCATCCTGCCTCGCTCAGGCTTGGGCCACAAACACGGTATCGTGCTCGGCAATCTCGTAGGTTTGATCGACAGCGACTATCAGGGCGAGCTCATGGTCAGCTGCTGGAATCGCGGAAACGCTACGTTCACCATTGCGCCGCTGGAGCGAATTGCGCAGTTGGTGATCGTGCCCGTCCAACAAGTTCAGTTCGAAGCGGTCACCGATTTCACCGCCAGCGAGCGCGGCGCGGGCGGTTTCGGAAGTACAGGACGTAGTTAACAGCTTTTCTCTGTAACTCCCGCTGCATTGGGGATGAACGCGATATCCGCCCACTATCGACTTTATTCAAAACTGCGATTCTGCCCAAGTGTAATGGTGCTTTCAGGCGCTAGTTGATACTCGGGTTACTTCAAAACACGCATCCCGTGCGACGAATGGGAGGCAAGCGCGATGATTCGCGGAAACTCCGCCCGCCGCGGGCGAGTCTGAGCGATCATGCAATTCGTCATCCTGACGGTTAGCAAGCGCTCACATTGAAGAGAATTTCCTATTCCCGAGCAAAAGAGTCGGGAACTAATTACAATCCTTAGCACTCTCATGTTGTGAGTGCTAAGATGGTGAATCGAACTAGTCACCTGATGCACTTGGGCCTCCCCGGTTGGGGCGGCTCGGCGGAACTGGCAAGCGATCGATGCTTGCGCGGCCGCCCCCTCGTGGGGGTCACAGGGATACCTTGCGGTGCGGGTCAAAACGGGCAGAAGTGCCCCTCGACTCGCGCTACACACGGCGTACCGTCCGCTTTAGTTTTTTGACGGCCATTTGAATCGGAGTATGTTTTCATGTCCAATCCAACAGCCACACTGAATTTCCCCGTGCCATCCGCACTGGGCACGATTGACCAGTACGTCACTGCCGTCAACAAATATCCGCTCCTGACGCTTGAGCAGGAACAAGAGCTCGGCTTGCGCTGGAAATACACGCAGGACGTCGACGCTGCACGGTCCATGGTCATGAGCCACTTGCGCCTCGTCGTCTCGGTCAGCCGCAATTACATGGGCTATGGCCTGCCACAGGGTGACCTGATTCAGGAAGGCAACGTCGGCCTGATGAAAGCCGTGCGTCGCTTTGACCCGGAGCGCGGTGTGCGTCTGGTGAGCTTCGCGCTGCACTGGATTCGCGCTGAAATCCACGAGTACATCCTCAAAAATTGGCGCATGGTCAAGGTCGCCACGACCAAGGCTCAGCGCAAACTGTTCTTCAATCTGCGCGGCATGCGCTCGGGCGAACACGCGTTGACGCAGGCCGAAGCCAAGCGCATCGCCAAAGAACTAAACGTCAAGCCGGAAGAAGTGTTCGAGATGAACATGCGTCTGTCCGGTCGCGACATCGCGATGGACGGCACACCGGACGACAGCGAGAGCGAATCGACTTCACCCGCGTCATACCTGCAAGCCGACGAAAGCGTCGATCCGGCGCGCATTATCGAGGCGCAGGAAACCGGTCGCGTACAAAGCGAGGGCCTGAAGCGCGCGCTGATCAATCTCGACGAGCGGTCACGTGACATCATCACGCGTCGCTGGCTCGCCGAAGATCAGGAAGAAACGCTTCAAGTGCTCGCCGACAAATACGGCGTGTCCGCAGAGCGGATTCGCCAGATCGAAGTTAAGGCGATGAAGCAGATGCGCAAGGAAATCGAGAACTAAGTCTCGTACTGCGTTGAAAAAAAGCCCGGTCAAACCGGGCTTCTTTATTTCAGTCCACGCGCACGCAGCAGCGCGAGCAACTCGGGCAATCGGGCGCGCGTCTCGGCTTCGCCCGCCGCTTGGCCTTCTCAAAAAATGCACGAAACGGGCTCGCGAGATAGCCCATATCCGGGTGAATCACAAAGTCCGCGAGCGCGACCTCCGGCACGATTCGAGCGCGTCGCTTCGCGTCACGCGCCAGCCACTCCGGCGACGTGCCGGGAGGGGCGCTGCCTTCGCGCGCTGTCACGTCCACCGCGATCACAAACGTCGCGCCCGCATCACGCGCTGCCTTGACCGCTAGTGGAAGCGATTCATCGCCATCTTCGTATTCGATGCCGTCGATGCCAACGGGTGAGATCACTTTCGGCACCGCACTCGATGCGCGAACAGCCACAGCGATATTGCCGCGCACGAACAGGGCTGGCTGTTTGTCCGCACGTCGGGTTGCGACCACGATCATGGGCTTCGGCAAGGCCTCCAGTGTCGCGACCTTCAACTGACCGGCCACGTAGTCCTGCAGTCGCTGGCCGCGAATCCAGCCGCGATCAGCGAATGGCGAAATGTCAAACAGCGTGAACGGCCCGCCG
>JAYWHV010000122.1:0-15111 GCA_043777615.1 Burkholderiales bacterium
CCATTGCGTGAACTCAACAGCGATGCCCAGTTCGCGCAGCGTTGGCACATCCGGCAATGCCGGATGCCGCTCCGGGCCCCAGTTGGCGAGCACCCGCAGCTTGCCAGCTCGCATATGCTGCAGCACGGTGGAGGGGCCAGAAGCAACCGCGTCGAGCGAGCCCCCAAGAAGTGCAGTTACCGCCGGAGCCGCCCCGGTGAACGGCACATGGGTAAAGCTCGCACCCGAAGTGGAACCCAGCATCTCCATTGGCACATGCATCGTGCCGTAATTGCCAGAAGATCCATAGTTTGTTTTTCGTGGATTGGCTTTCGCGTAGGCGATGAACTCTGCGTAGGTTTTCCACGGCGAATCGGCGCGAACTGCAAGCACCACGGGATCTGCGGTGAAGCGCGCAATGGGAGTGAGCTGGTCAAGTGCAAAAAGCGGCGCACGTCCAAGGATTTTGTCGGCTTCAGGAATGATCGAGATTGATGAGAGCGCCAACAACAAGGTGTAACCATCTGGCTTCGCTTTCGCAACCTGAGCCATACCAATACCGCCGCCCGCGCCTTGCCTGTTCTCATTGATGATCGGTTGGCCAAGCTGTTTGCTGAGCGCCAGGGCAACGGGTCGAGCGACGTTATCGGCGACGCCTCCCGGCGGGAATGGGACAACAAGCGTGATTGGACGGCTGGGGTAGTCCTGTGCGCTTGCCGAGATGGCGAGCACCGCAACAAAAATTGCGGTGGTCTTTCGGATGGTTGAAGCGAGCAAAATCATGATGCATGCCTTCTCAGCGGTGACTGCATGCCTTATAGCCCATGCATTCCAACGAGTTGCAGCAGGAGCTCATTTTGACGGCACGGGTTCGGGCGGTGGCCTTCTCGGCAACGATCGCCCCCCGTTCCCGCTGCGTCACTACGCAGCTACTTAACGACGGGTCGTGTCCTCGTGGCGAGCACCGAATCTCAGCCGTCCTGAGCACAAACGGTGTCGGCCAGCATTTTTCCAAGTTCCGTTTCTCCAAGACTTGCGTTTTTCCAATTCGATTCGCCGGCATCGTCAATCGCCGATGGTCCTTTGAAGGGGATATCCAGTAAATTTTTTTACGTGCATGCAAAGCCTTAAGGCTGTCTTAATAAACGAGCGGTAAATTGCACTCATCAACATCCCAGCTTCGCGTCAATGCGCGCCCAGCAATGATCCTGCCGTTCGCACGCCTTCAACGACTCTTTTTCGCAAACATAGCGCATATCTCCCGCCGCTGGACCGGCGGCCTGGTCGCTTGCGCATTCACCACGTTCGCGTTGTTTGGCGCGGCCAACGTTCAGGCCAATATCGTAAAGACTCCGCACGTTGAAGCGGAACTGCTGTCCGAGAGCACGGCTCTGGTGCCAGGTTCACGCGGAATGCTAGGCATACGCATCCGCCACACACCTGGATGGCACACCTACTGGGTAAATCCGGGCGACGCCGGCTACGCCTTGCGTGTTTCCTGGGTGTTACCCGGCGGCGTATCTGCGGGCAACACGCAGTGGCCGGTGCCGAAACGGATTGCCACTGGTGATCCAAAAGCGCCGATCACCAATTTTGGCTACGACGGCGAAATACTCTTGCTCATTCCGGTCGACGTTGCCACCAATTTCAAGGCCGAAGCGCCAGTCGTTTTGACGGCCCGCGCCGACTGGCTCGTTTGTAGGGACATGTGCATTCCTGAGGAAGGCGAATTGACCATTACGCTTCCGTCATTGGGATCAGGCTCAATCGTCGCGCCCGGCGCGAACGCTTTGGAGTTTGCGTCCGCCCGAAACCACCTTCCGGCCACGGCAACCGACTGGAAAGCACACGCGAAGATTTCTGATCGCGACATATTGCTGCAAATCGAAGTCCCGGAAAAAGATCGTGCCCATGCTCGAGTGGAGGCATTTTCGATGGCCGAAGGCAGCACTGATACGTCAGTGCACACCGTACACCGAACAGAAACTGGCTACGCGATTCAGCTGCGGCTTGCGAGCGATGCTGGCGGTCAATCCGCCCCGATGAACTTCGTGGTCGCGTATGGCGGAGCAGCACCTGCGGCCATGCGCTCGCTACAAGTCTCAGCTCCTGTGGCGCGTGGCCCGACGACGCTGCCAACGGATGCAATCCCGATGACCGCAGAACCGTCCGGGGAGGCGCCGCTTTCTGTTCTCGCTGCGGTCGCGCTTGCCTTTATTGGCGGACTGGTGCTCAACCTGATGCCCTGCGTGTTTCCAGTGCTTTCGCTGAAAATTCTCGGATTTGCATTTCACGCTGGCGACGATGAAAGCGGGCGCAAAGCGATGCGCAAACACGGAATTGCTTACGCCGCGGGCGTGGTGTTTTCTTTTTTGGCTCTGGCCTCACTTTTATTGGCGCTACGCGCGGGTGGTGCGATGGTGGGTTGGGGCTTTCAATTGCAATCACCGCTGGTCGTGTGGGGCCTGGCCGTTGTGTTCTGCCTGATCGGATTGAATCTGGTTGGCGCGTTCGAGTTTGGCCAGTTTGCGCCATCCTCAGTGCTGTCGTTTCAGGCCAAAAGCCCATCAGTTGACGCGTTTTTTGGCGGTGTACTGGCTGTTGTGGCCGCGAGCCCTTGCACCGCCCCTTTTATGGGAGCTGCGCTCGGTTTTGCTATTGCTCAGGGGGCATGGGTGGCATTGGCGGTATTTTTAAGCTTGGGGCTTGGAATGGCTTTGCCCTATGTTGTGCTCGCCTGGTTTCCGGCGTGGCTCAAGCGCCTGCCCAAGCCGGGGACCTGGATGATTCGGCTCAAGCAAGGACTTGCCTTCCCAATGTTTGCGACGGTGGTCTGGCTGGTGTGGGTCCTGTCCCTTCAATCTGGTGCCGATTCGGCCGCCGTCGCTCTGTTAGGTCTCATTGCCGTGGCAATGGGCGCGTGGCTGATTGGCATGCAGAATCGCGCGCTCGGCTGGATAGGCATTGCTGTGATGATGGTGACCGTGGTTATCGCGCGTCCGCAAGGATTTGCTTCCAGTGACGCCACGGCAAAGGCCGGAAGTACGGCAGTTGCTTCAAAGTGGCAACCATGGACGCCAGATCGGGTGACCGAACTGACTGCCAAGGGGATTCCGGTATTTGTTGACTTCACCGCAGCGTGGTGCGTCAGCTGTCAGGCCAACAAACGAATGGTGTTAGCGCGGACAGACATTGAGCGGGACTTTGCCGAAAAGAAGGTCGTTTTGCTGCGTGCGGACTGGACGAACAGGGATGAGCGCATTACTCGCGCACTCGCCAGCATGGGGCGCAGCGGTGTCCCGGCTTATGCGCTCTACGCACCCGGCAAGCCAATTCATTTGCTTCCCGAAGTACTAACTACGGGAATTGTCCGGTCAGCGATTAGCTCCCTATAAGCAAGATTTCCGCAGTGATCCGCAGACTCGACACCGAGCCTGCTCGCCAATTTGCTTTACCAACCTCACGCACCTTTCACACCTCACGCATGCACGCCGAACAAATGCCCTGCACTAAAAATCACAAATCCAGACGATCAACCGCGACAGCAACGGGAGGAGCATTCTTTTCAAAACCGGGGATTCTGATGACCATGTCAATTGATGGAGTATTGCTATGACCAGCCTGGTTACCTACTTAAGACAACGTTGGGTGTTACTGCCCCTTGTTATGTGCGCTTTATTTTCGAGCACGATGACGCTGGCTCAGACAGCCTGTAACGGCAAGTCCCTCTACACCGCAACTATCGTTTCCGGACAGTTGACGTGCGCTAACGGCGCCTGTCACGGACCGAGCCCTGCCGCGAATCAGAACAAGCTGAGAAACGGCGCCAACAACGGGGCGGCTATCGGTGCCGCCATTACAAACGTCTCCGAAATGCGGTTTCTTGCCGGGAAACTCACCACGACTCAACTGGCAGATTTGGGCGCATACATCGCCTCTCCCAGTGTCACGTGCACCACCACTGCACCGGCGGCTTCTCTGTCGGCTGCATCCCTCACATTCGCGTCAACCAACGTCGGCTCGACGGCTGCGACCCAGGTGACGACTGTAACCAACTCGGGCACTGCGGCTCTGGTCATTGCATCAACCGCTATTAGTGGGGCTGATTTCGTCATCGCATCAAACACATGCACCCCTGGACTCAGCATCGCCGTGGGCGCAAGTTGCGCAGTGACCGTGAGATTCACGCCCGCGACAGCTGGTGCGCGAACCGGTTCTCTGACCATCAGCCACAACGCAACACCCTCCACCAGTTCGGTGTCGCTCTCCGGAACCGGCGTCGCAGTCGTCGTGGGAGCGCCAACGGCAACGCTATCCGCTGCTTCTCTCACGTTTGCTTCAACCACCGTCGGCGCAACCGCCGCCACTCAAGTCGCGACGTTGACGAACTCCGGAACGGCGGCCCTTATCATCGCGTCTGCTGCGGCCACTGGCGCTGACTTTGCGATCGCCTCAAGCACATGCACTGTGGGGCTAAGCGTCGCAGTCGGCGCAAGTTGTGCAGTAACGTTGAGATTCACGCCTACTGTAGCTGGTGCGCGAACCGGTTCGCTCACTATCAGCCACAACGCGACGCCCGCGACCAGTATCGTGTCGCTCTCTGGCACGGGCGTTACGGTAGTCGTCGGAGCGCCAATTGCGACTGTCTCGGCGCCATCGCTCGCTTTTGCTTCAACCACCGTGGGCGTTGCTGCGGCGGCCCAGCAGGTGTTACTGACCAATACTGGAACGGCCGCATTAGTGCTGGCCGGTACGACCCTGACGGGCGGTGACTTTGCGGTTACCGCAAACACGTGCACCTCAGGCGTCAGCGTCGCTCCAAACGGCAGCTGCACGCTCAGCATCAGCTTTACTCCAACTTTGGCAGGTGCGCGCTCCGGGTCAGTGACGATATCGCACAACGCGAGTCCTGCGACAAGCACAGTCTCCTTGTCAGGAACAGGTGCCGCAGCTCCTCCTGCAGGGTCTGCCATCGCAACGTCCTCGGCGGCAGCGCTCACATTCCCTTCGACCACTGTTGGGGTTGCCGCTCCAACGCAGTCGTGGACACTAACCAACACCGGATCAGCAAACTTGACCGTGACTGCCATGAACATTGCGGCGGGTGAATTCTCCGCCACCGTCAACACTTGCACTGCTGGCGCAACGATTGCGCCAGGCGCGAACTGCATGGTGTCTGTGCGGTTTATGCCGACAGCTGCCGGTACTCGGACGGCGACACTCGCAGTCAGCCACAGCGTTTCGCCAGGATCAACAACGGTGAGCCTTTCTGGAACAGGTGTAGCAGCTTCAACGGGGGCTTCACCTCTGGCCCAACTGAATGAAACAGCGCTTTTACTGGCCGACACAAGTCTGGGCGCGATAGCGCCAGGTGTTAGCGTGACTCTCACCAACACAGGCACCGCTCCCATGCTGCTGGGTGCGGTGGCTTCATCGCCCGCCGAGTTCCGCGTTGCCTCCAGCAATTGCACGCCAGGCGCAACGTTGGCCCCCGGCGCTCATTGCACAGCAATCATCACTTTCGCACCCTCCGTCATCGGTGCACGGTTCGGCTCGGTAAGCTTTAGTCACAACGCCGTGCCGCCAACGAGTTCTGTGACGCTCAGCGCCAGCGGGGTTGCCGCTCCGTCGGCTGCACCGGCAACCCGCCTGATGGTGGAATACCTGTACACACCGCTGAACTACTACTTCATCACGTCGCGTGATTCTGACAAGACGCTGCTCGACAGTGTTGCCACTTTCCAGCGCACCGGCGCCAGCTTTCCGGTGTACGCGACCCAGCAGGGTGAAATGCGCGGTATCACTCGCTTCTACTTCGATCAGGTCGCCAAAAACTTGCAGCGCGGGAGCCACTACTACACGCTACTCGACGCCGATCTGCTAGCCCTGGCCGACCAGAACCCTGCCCGAAGCAAAGCGGCAGGAATGGCGCAAAACGAAGGTTTGGATTCGTTTGCATACCTGCCGGTCGTATCGGGAGTCGGCGGAAGTTGTTCTTCGGGATTGCTTCCCGTCTACCGACTATTTCGTGGCAACGCAAGGTTTCCGGACGATCCGAATCACCGGTTCACAACCAGTCTAACGACCTACAACGATGCTATCGCTGCGGGCTGGGACGGCGAAGGTGTAAATTTCTGCGTACCCGCGCAACAAGCGATGAATCCAATCATGTCAAATCAAAGTACGAACACTGCGCAAATTTTCAAAATTGCTGCAATCGCCGTCTCGATGGCCGGTCTTGCCTGCACGCAGGCTGATGCCGCAGAGGTTGGCAGCACTGCGCCGACCTACTCACTAACCACAGCATCCGGGAAGGTCGACACAGCAGGCCTCAAAGGCAAGCTCGTCTACGTTGACTTTTGGGCGTCGTGGTGTGTTCCCTGCAAGCAGTCGTTCCCGTGGATGAATGACATGCAGGCAAAGTACGGCGACCGTGGTTTGCACGTGCTCGCAATCAACGTCGATGGCAAACGGGCGGACGCCGACAAATTTCTGGCAATGGTGCCCGCGAAATTCCAGGTGGCATTCGATCCGGCGGGCGTGACGCCCAAGCAATTCGCCGTGAAAGCGATGCCGACGTCGTATCTGGTCGACGGCGAAGGCCGCGTGGTCTACGTGCACTCAGGTTTTCGCGAGAGCGACCAAAAATCCATCGAGGCTGCCATTGTTGCCGCCCTCGACAACATGAAAAAAAGGTAACCCGATGAAGTTCAATTTCAGGCGCTTGCTGCTTGCGCTACCTGCGGCTACAAGCATCGTTTTGCTGTCCGGCTGCGCGATTCAGCCGCCGCAACCTTGGGAAAAAGCCAATCTTGCCCGAAAAGAAATGACGATGGACGCTGACCCGCTCGACCAGGCGTTCACCCAACACATCTATTTCAGCAAAGAAAGCGCGTCTGGCGGGTATGGCGTGGGTGGAGGTGGTTGTGGCTGCAACTAGTGAACAAACACCCGTCAAGCCAACGCCGGTGCCCGCCACGCCGCGGAAACGGGCTGGCGCGATCACGCTCGCGGCGCTGGCGCTACCCGGCGTGATGGCGACGGCAGCGCACGCTGAAAGCGCGCCCGAAGATGGCGTAATTTCAGCCAAATTGCAGGTGTACAAAGATTCGCAACCGAACCTTGATCGCATCAAAGTCATTGCGCCATCACTTTATATCGTGGCACCCATCGCGGGCGTCTGGTCGGTCGAAGCATCGGTAGTTCAGGACAATATTTCTGGTGCTTCTCCGCGCTGGCACACGAGCGTTGCCGGTGCTTCGCGAATGGAAGACCGACGTATTGCATCTGACGTCAAGCTCACCCGTTACTTTGACCGCGCCGCCATCGGCGCGCGCTTCAGCTACTCGGACGAAAACGATTACCGCTCGAACGCATTTGCGCTTGACGGACGTTATTCGAGCGCTGACAACAATACAACGTGGGTGGCGGGTCTCGGCGCTTCACGTGACGCAATCAATCCGGTGAACCAGATCGTAGAGAACGAGCGCAAGAACGTGGTCGAGGGCATGATTGGCGTCGTGCAGGCGCTCAGCAAAAACGACCTCGCACAATTTAATCTGACGCACGTTCGCGGGCGTGGCTATTTCAACGATCCTTACAAGCTCGTTGATCAGCGCCCGCGCGACAAGAACCAGACGATTGGCCTCATCCGCTGGAATCATTTCATTGAAGGAAACAGCACAACCGTTCGCAGCAGCTACCGCTTCTACAACGACAGCTTCGGCGTTCAGGCACACACGGTGCAAGTCGAATGGGTCGTACCGCTGAGTGACCGCTTCTTCATCACGCCGTCGACGCGTTATTACACGCAGCGAAAGGCCCGGTTCTACTTCGATCCTGTGTATGACCCGGAGATTGGCGAGCCCTACCCTGCGGGCTATTCGGCAAACCCGCCGACGTACTATTCGGCGGACGCGCGTTTGTCGTCGTACGGCGCGCTTACGCTGGGCAGCAAATTTGAATGGCGCATCGACAAACTTTGGAGCGTGGATTTCAAATATGAGCTTTATCAACAGCGCTCGTCATGGCGACTGGGTGGCGGCGGGTCGCCCGGCCTCCAGCCGTTTCGCGCACAATTCGCGCAAATCGGGATCAGTCGTCGGTTTTAGTCTGGCGCCACACTAAGCGTCGCGCATTACATTTTGCTAACCCGAACGCGCCCCGGCGAAAAGGACGGATTCAGTTTCGAGTTCGCCGCGATGGCGAGCCCGTGCGAGATTCGTCTGGCCGGGGTTGCACTTGTCGATGCGGAGCCTTTGGCACATTCCGCGATTGCCGAAGTACGTCGCATCGAAGCGAAGTATTCGCGCTACCGGAATGACAGCGTTTTGTCGACGATAAATGCAGCGGCTGGCATGGCCGGTGACGGCGTGCGTGTGGACGACGAGACGGCGCGACTGCTTGATTTTGCGGCGAATTTATTCACCATGAGCGAAGGACTCTTTGATTGCACGTCCGGCGTGTTGCGTCGCGCATGGGACTTCAAAGTAGCCCGATTACCGGATCTGGCCACACTTGACGCACTGTTGCCACTCGTCGGGTGGCAGCACGTCGCGTGGAATGGCCAGCAAATCTCGCTGCCCCGGTCGGGCATGGAGCTTGACTTCGGCGGTTTCGGGAAAGAGTACGCTGTCGACCGCGCGGCGACGTTGCTTGAAGCTGGCGGCATCAGGCACGGCCTTATCAATCTGGGCGGCGATGTACGCGCCATCGGACCACAGATTGACGGCGGGGCATGGCAAATCGGCATTCGCGACCCCCGCGAGACCCCATCGGGTGACGACAACGAAAACCGCTGCTTCGCCACACTGCCCCTGATGCAGGGCGCAATCGCGACAAGCGGTGACTATGAACGATTCATCGAGGTGGACGGCAAGCGCTATTGCCACATTCTCAATCCGAAAACGGGCTGGCCGGTGGCGCACTGGCGCTCAGTAAGCGTGGTCGGCGGCGTATGCGTTCTGGCCGGTGCGCTCGCCACGATCGCAATGCTTAGCGGCGCTGATGCCGAGGATTTTCTCAGTTCAGAGAACGTGAGTTACCTGCTCAACGACAGTGAAGGCAATGTGCTGAAACATGACGCCTGAGCGCCGTGCCCCGAAAGTCCCATGCGAATTCTGATCGTTGAAGACAACGTTGAGTTCGCCAGTGGCGTGGTCACCGCGCTGGAACAGGACGGCTACGCCTGCGAAATCGCGCCGGATGTACAGAGCGCGCGCCTGATGCTTGCACACAATCCGTTCGACCTCGTCGTGCTCGATGTCTGGTTACCCGATGGGTGCGGCATTGAACTGTTGCGCTGGTTCCGCGCGCAGCGGGCGCCGAACGCTGCTGTCGATTCGCATGGCACGGCTATTGATGTGCCGGTGCTCATTGTTTCGGCGCGAGACAGTGTAGATGACCGGATTGACGGGCTCAACGCGGGCAGCGATGACTACCTTGGAAAGCCCATCGACAAACGTGAGCTAACGGCCCGCGTGAGAACGCTGCTGAGGCGGTCGGAAGGGCGCAGTTCAACCGACATCGTGCTTGGCCAAATGGTGCTCGATACGGCACGACGACAGGTTCGCACCGGGGATGCGGTGGTCGAACTTTCATTGCGCGAGTTTGCATTGCTCCGCGCTCTTGCGGCGAAGCCGGGCGCGGTGCTAAGCAAAGCGCAACTCGAAAGCGCGCTGTACAGCGGCGGCGAAGAAGTCGAGAGCAACGCCATCGAAGTTCACATCCACAATTTGCGCAAAAAGCTCGGGATTGAGACGATTCGTACGCTTCGGGGCGCGGGCTATGCCTTGCGTGTTGACCGGTAGCGGCATGCCGGGCATGGGCAAACTGTCGATTCGTAACCGCCTTATCGCTGGACTCGCGATGGGACTCTTGCTGCTGGTGGGCGCGATGCTCTACGTCGTGTATCGAAAGGCGCTCGTTGAGGCCGCGGAGCTCGTCGACGGCGATCTGGTCTCGGCGGCGCGCATCGCGGTTCAGGTTTCGTCGAACTTGCCGTTTAACGTCGTACCGGCGCCCGCTCTGCTGGCACGTGACCCCTATGAGACGCCATTGGTCATCCAGTTCTGGAGCCGTGAAGGATCCTTGCTGGCGCATCTTGGCGCCGACGTGCAAATGAGCGCAAGCCCAAAGCGCAGCGGCTTCGCTGATCTTGAAATTGGCGGCGGCAAATGGCGAACCTACTCGGTCATCAACAACAGCGGCACCGTCTGGATACGCTCGATGGTGACAGCCGACGCACGCGATTTGATTGCTCGGGATATCGCAACGCATCTGGCGCTATCGGGCGCAATTGTGGTGCCGCTCATGCTGATTTTCCTTTGGATTTACGTCACTTACCTGCTGCGGCCGTTGGGAGATTTTTCAGGCGTCATCGCACGCGCGCGCATGAATCAGCTGACAAACATCGATTTGCGGCCGAAAGCACGCGAACTCGAACCCGTTGCCGGTGCGATCAATTCGCTGGTTGACCGCATGAGAAGCGAGCGGGACATCGAACGCGCGTTTATCGCTGACGCGGCGCACGAATTGCGCACCCCCCTCGCGGGCATCCAGCTACATGCGCAAACCGCACTTGCTGAATCCGATCCGGCGCGACTTCGCCGCTCGCTCGTCAGCATCGAAACGGGTAGTCAACGTGCCGGCCACCTTGTCAACCAGTTGCTTGAGCTCGCGCAATACGACGGCGTAAAGAAGCTTGCAATGCTGCCCGTTCGTGTCGACGCGCTGGTCAGAAATGTGATCGCAACAACCTTGCCGATCGCTGACGCACGGGGCGTGGAAATCGTGTCGGAACTAGGCGCAAACGTTTCTGTTCTTGGCAACGAGGCCGCACTGGAAGTGATGTTGCAGAACCTCCTGGCGAACGCGATCCGGTTTTCGCCGAATAGCGGGATCGTCACCGTCGCGGTCGTCAACATGGGACGAGTCGTTGCCATTTCTGTGAGCGACCAGGGGCCGGGCATTCCAAAAGAGGCACGTCGGCACATTTTTGATCGATTCGCGCGACTGCCGGGAAGTCCTGCCGGAGGCTCCGGGCTCGGTCTCGCCATCGTACATCGAATTCTGATGCTTCATCGCGCCCGAATTACCGTCGCGGCAAGCGCGGAAGGGGGCGCGATGTTTACCGTGAGCCTGCGATCAACTGCCGCGCAGTGAATTGCGCCGAGCCCGCAAAAGCGATGCGTGCTGGGAGCAGCCTGAGCATCGATGATAGCCAACAGCTTTTTGATGTAACGTCCACAGCAGTTGGTCTAGAATGGCAAAACGCTTGAAGTCGGCTAGCGCATAAAAACGCATCGAGCCCCTGATCGGTCGACGTTCTACCGGAAAGCTGATCAACTGAAATTCGACGCGCGACGCGCGCAACGTGCGTGGCGTAGCGGATTGGCTCCGTGGATGCGGGGGATGCGGGCTGAGACTTCCAGAAACGATTCCATTCGACGGTCTAGTAGTGTCGGGATCGACGTGCGCTACCGCAGCAGAACGTAAACGCTGTGGCACTCGTACGCAGCAATGTCGCAAAACGCTAAACTGCGCCGTCTTTTACGTGACCCGGACGCGAAAACCGTCGCCGCCCGCGAGATCATTCCGAGGAAACCATGAAACGTATTGCCGCTCTTCTTACTGCATCGTTCGCTTTCGTCTGCGTAGCTTCGGCTCAAATGCCCAAATTCGACACCTCTCCAGGCAAGTGGAGCTACAGCACGCGTACCGAAATCCCCGGAATGGGCAGTATTCCCATGAGCTTTGATCAGTGCGTCACCCAAAAGGACATTGATGAAGGCCGGAATCTTTCGGCACAAAAGGACGCCGGCATGGAATGCAAGTATTCCGACTTGAAGCAGAGCGGTAATCGCTACCAGTTCACCGCCACGTGCACTGGCAAAAGCATGCCTGAGCCGATGGTCATGACCTATGACATGACGGCGTCGTCCACGCAGTTTGATTCCAAAATGACGATGACCGGCGGCAATACCAAGGCCATGGGCGGCAAGATGAATATGACCATGAGTGCGAGGCGAACCGGCGGATGCTAGACCGCTCGCTCGCGGGCAGACTAGCACTCACTTTCGCGCTGGCGCTGTGCGCCAGTGGGGCCACCACCGCCGCCGCGCAAACGCCCGGCGAATGGCGCTACACAATTGTCACCGACCTCTCCACGGTCCCCGCGGATATGCGTGTGAATTTCCCGACAATCACATTCTCGGCATGCCGTACGGCGGACGATTTTGTGACCGGTCGCGCATTCGCGCTGCAAACGCTCGCAAGCAGTGTCGCCCGATGTCCAAGCAACGGCTTCGTGCGTAATCCGGCGGCCCCGGGGAGCCGCGCCGGGCAAGGCGACGCGCTCAGTTTTTCTTATGCCTGCGATGCTGGAAAAACGCTGTCGGGATTTGCCAATGGCCGGGTTCACGCTACGCGTTTCACGGTTGATCTTGAATCTCGCTATTTGCCGCCAGTCGGCGGCGTCGATCTCGTCAAACAATCGATGACCGCTTCTCGCGTCGGGCCGTGCAAGGTCAGCCCCGATAGCGATTTAATGCAGGTAAAGTAAGCCGTTGATTTTGCGTGTAAGGCCACGACGCCATTCTGCGACTATGCTTGACCCTACGCACGATTACGCACGATTTTCAGGTACCAGGATTTTTCATGCACGCTGTACTCCCCCGTCTCGACGCCCACCGCACGACGTTTCCCAAGCTGCGCCGCCGCAGCGTGGGCACATTACAGGTGAATCTTGGCTACAAGTGCAATCAGTCCTGTGTGCATTGTCACGTCGCCGCGAGCCCGCAACGTACCGAGATGATGGATTCCGCGACTGTGGATCTGGTGATTGACTATCTCAAACACACGGGGGCAAAGACGCTTGACCTTACCGGCGGTGCACCCGAGCTAAATCAGTACTTTCGGGCGCTGGTCGTTGAAGCACGCTCGATGGGTGTCAAAGTGATCGACCGCTGCAACCTCACGATTCTGTTTGAACCCGGGCAAGAGACATTGGCGCAGTTTCTCGCGGACAACAAGGTCGCGATCACCGCATCCCTGCCCTGTTACTCGGTTGCAAATGTCGACAAACAACGCGGCGACGGCGTGTTTGACAAAAGTATTCGCGCGCTGCAGTTGCTCAACTCACTGGGTTACGGAAGTGACGATGGCGAGCTCGAACTAAACCTCGTCTACAACCCGCAGGGACCCGTTCTGCCACCCGGCCAGGTGGCCCTGCAGGCAGACTACAAAAAAATCCTCGGGGAAACGTTTGGCATCCGCTTCAATCACCTCTTCGCAATTGCCAACATGCCGATCCAGCGTTTTGGCTCGACGCTCATTTCGAAGGGCACCTTCGAAAGCTACATGGGGGTGCTCAAATCGGCGCATCGCGATGAAAATCTCGACGGCGTGATGTGTCGCGATCAGGTCAGCATTGACTGGCAGGGCTATCTCTACGACTGTGACTTCAACCAGATGCTGGAGTTGCCAACCAGGACCGGTGCCCGCGCGAAATCTCATCTGAAGGATGTCCTCGCTGCTGCACCCGACGCGCTCCACGATGGGCCAATCGTGGTGCGCGATCATTGCTACGGCTGTACGGCTGGACAAGGCAGTTCGTGTGGCGGAGCGCTGGCTTAGAGAACCGTTGCGCCCGTCCACGAACCTAATTCGGTCAACCCGCGATGGCGCCCGGACGCAGGTCATTGAACGGCGGCCCTGGCAGACGCCAGTCGTCGCGATTTGAAGCTCTCGATCATCATGCCTGTGCTCAACGAATCGGCAGATGTCGGGGCGGCGCTGCTTGCACTACAACCGCTCCGCGAACGCGCGTGCGAAATCATCGTCGTTGACGGTGGCAGCACAGACAACACCGTTGCGCAGGCAAGCGAACACTCGAGTCTAGTGATTGCCTCAAAGCGCGGTCGGGCGGCCCAACAAAATGCGGGAGCAAAGGTCGCAAGCGGTGACGTGCTGTTGTTTCTACATGTCGATACTCGCCTTCCTGCGAACGCGAATGCCCTGATTGATGCCGCGATGACGAACCATCGAACACTCTGGGGGCGCTTCGACGTTGAACTCGATTCTGGCGACCTGCCCGCGCGACGAATTTTCAAAGTCATCGCCACCATGATGAATTTCCGATCGCGATTGACGGGCGTCGCCACGGGTGATCAATGCATTTTCGTGCGCAAACCGGCCTTCGACGCGATCGGCGGTTTTCCGCAAATTCCGTTGATGGAGGACATCGCGCTCTCGAAACTGTTGAAAAAGATGTCTGCGCCAGCCTGCCTGCATCAGCGCGCAACAACTTCCGCCCGGCGCTGGCAGAAGCACGGCATCTGGCGCACCGTGCTGCTGATGTGGTGGCTGCGCTTTGCGTATTGGATTGGCGTGTCGCCGGAGCGGCTGGCGGCATGGTATCGCTGAGCGAGCCAGGTCGATCGCGAAGCACTGTCACCGGCATGCCGCGCGTGGCAACACGCCCAAGTTGTCGTCTACTTGGGTTTCGCAGCGCATGAAGCGAATTCCTTTTCATATCGCCATATTCTGCAAGGCGCCCGTCGCTGGATTGGTAAAAACAAGGCTCGTCCCAACGTTTGGTGCCGACCGCGCCGCGGCCATTTACGCTCAGCTCAGCGAACGAACCTTTGCTACCGTACGCACCACCTGCAGCCTGTCAGGGGCAAGCGCCTCGCTGTGGGTCGTCGACGAGTCCGGCGAGGATGTCGCGAACGAGTCTGTGCAACGCTGGAGCCGGGAATTTAATTTCCCGGTGCACCGACAAATTGGAGCAAACCTTGGCGAGCGCATGGCGCACTGCCTGCAAACGACGTGCGTGAACGGCCAGTACGTGTTGCTTATTGGTACTGACTGCCCGGCATTTACCCCTGGCCACTTGATGAGTGCAGCAGATTCCCTGAACTCGTCGTGTGCCTGGGTCTTTACGCCTGCTGAGGACGGCGGCTATGTACTTGTGGGGAGCAACCGCCCCAGTTTGGTGCCGTTTACCAATATTGCATGGAGTAGCGCAACGGTCATGCGACAAACCCGCGCCGCGCTTCAGGCGGCGCAAATCAGCTGGCGCGAAACAGCCACGCTTTGGGATGTCGACGAGGCATCGGACGTACGGCGAGC
>JAYWHV010000123.1:0-4181 GCA_043777615.1 Burkholderiales bacterium
CCAGAGCGCCATGCACCGCCGTATTTTCTGCTGTGGATTCCTGGGTTGATTGCCGCCGTAACGCTGCTCGCTTCAGGATTCATGCGGTTGCGCAGATAAGGCAAATCATCGGGAAGGCGAACTTGCAGGATCGTAAACTGCGAATCGGCTTTCAGTTGGAACGACCGTTGGTTCTGGGCTAACACCTTAAAAAGCCCAAAATCAACAAGTGGCCAAAATGCACGCTATCCCCAATGCAGCGGTTGATTCAAGCGAAAGCTGTATCAGTTTTTTGCGCGTCCGGCCTTGTCAAGACCGTTGACTTTGTCGCCCACGGCGATGCCGCGCTCCTTGAACCAGCCCTGTTTCATCTCGATGGCGAACATTGCGGGCGCGCCGGAGGGATAGGTCGATTCGTCCTGCGGTTTCATGTCGACGATGCTGACGATGACGCCTTTGCTGTCGACGTACGCAATCGAGAGCGGAATGAACGTGTTTTTCATCCAGAACGCCAGCGGCTCACTCTGCGCGAACACGAACAGCATGCCGTGATCCGGCGCGAGCGAAAACCGGTTCATCAGGCCGATGCTGCGAGTCGCGTTGTCGGCGACTACTTCGGCTTTGAGCTTCGCGTTTTTGATGGAGAGTTCGACGATGGGCAGGCCTTTGTTGACTTGCGCGCTTGCAGTTATCGGCACAGCCGCCAGAAACACCGACAGGATCAACCCGGAAAAGGACAGCAGACTACGAAATTTCATTGATATTTTCCAGCCCTATTCCGGCTTGATTGGGTGACTGATTTGATAGAACTTCCAGATGGCCGCACCGACGGTCACTGACGCGAGCATGACGATGGCAAATCGTAGCAAGCTTTGCTGCGCGAAGGGCACCAGCACCGCCGTTGTAACGGCCATCATGGCCACATGGGTGGATGATTGCAGGGCCGAGACGCTGCCCCGCGCATGCGGAAACGCGTCGAGCAACTTAAGCGTAATGCAAGGCGTGACCAATGCCATTCCAAACGTATAGAGCGCTATCGGCGCGATGTTCCAGATAACGCCCGGCGGCAACAATGCGCTGACACCAAGGTTAACGGCCGCGGCGACCATCATGATCGAGAAACCCCAGTTCATCTGCCGCACGTGAGTCACGCGTCCCGCGAGCCGCCCCGAGCAATACGCGGCGAGCGTAATACCGGCAATTCCAGGGATAAACAGCACGGCAAAATCTTTGCTGGTCAGCCCGAGATGGCCCATCAAAAAGGCCGGCGCTCCAGCGATGTAGGTGAAAAACCCGATGAAATTAATGCCTGGAATCGCGGCCAGACTTTGAAAGGTTTTATTGAAGAACATCTTGCTGTAATTCTTCGCAAGCGGCAGCAACGCAAAGGGCAGACGCGCCTCACGCGGATGCGATTCGACGAGCCCGATCTGAGACCAGACAATCAACACGACGGCATAGCCACCAAGAAACCAGAAGATGGCAGGCCACGCCAAGTGCGCCACCAGCCAGCCGCCAAGAATCGGCGCGACGATGGGGGCGAGCGCAAACAACATCTGAATGCGTGACAACTGACGTTGCGCCTCATCACCCGCGAACAGATCGCGCACGACCGCTCGACCGACCACAAAACCCGCCCCCGCGAAACAACCCTGAAGTGCACGAAACGCGAGCAAAGCGTCAATCGATTGCGACATCGCGCAACCCACCGACGCGGCCGCATGAACGCAGATCGTACCGATGATGACGGGCTTCCGCCCGATCGAATCGCTGATCGCGCCGTGAAAAAGCGACACGATGGCAAAGCCGATGAAGTACACCGTGAGCGTCAGCTGCATCTGCACTTCGGTGGCAGGCAGCGCCGCCTGCATCGTCGGGAATGCCGGCAGATACGTGTCAATCGAAAACGGCCCCAGCATTGACAGCGCAGCCAGGAGCCAGGTGAGCTTCATGCGCTCACGACCGTTGGCATATCGGGCGATGAGCGAGCTTTGCGACGGCGATCCGGTTGCCGCTATTTCCCGCAGTGAATCCGAATCATTTTTGCGGGGCAAACACAGCCTCTTCGATCTCCGCGCGCTTCAGCGAAGGGGCAAACATGACAATGAAATCGTAGGCAAAGCGACGAAGGAACGCGTTACGTCGCAAGCCAACGCGCGTCACCGATGGCGCAAACAAATGCGACGCGTCGAGCCGTTTCAGATCCGAATCCACCTTCGGCTCATACGCCATCTCCGCCAGGATTCCGACGCCGACATTGAGCCGAACGTAGGTCTTGATGACGTCAGAATCAAGCGCGGTTAACGCCACGTTCGGCGTGACGCCGGCGCTTGCAAAAGCGCGGTCAACCTGCGAGCGCCCGGTGAATGCCGTGTCGTAGGTAATCAGCGGATATTTTGAAAGCGCCTCGATGGTCAGCACTTCCTCCTTGATTAGCGGATGCTTCGGCGGAGCAATGATGCAACGGTTCCAGCGATAACACGGCAGCGTGACGAGGAGCGGATCGAGCGACAGCGCCTCGGTTGCAATGGCGATGTCCGCCTCGCTTCCCGCCACCCAGTCGGCGCACTGTTTCGGGTTGCCCTGCTTCAGTTTCAGTTTGACGCCCGGGTACTTTGCGCCGAATTGCGTAACCACGCGCGGCAGCACGTAGCGCGCCTGAGTGTGCGTCGTGGCGATGGTGAGCACACCCTCCTTCGCGTTGGTCATGTCGGAGGCCAGTGCCTTCAGGCTGGTAGCGTCACCATTCAGACGCTTGGCAATTGCATACGCCTCCTCGCCAGCCTGGGTCAGTCCCAAAAAGCGCTTGCCGCGCCGCTCAAAAATCTTCAGCCCCAACTCATCCTCAAGCGTCTTGATGTGCTTGCTGACAACGGGTTGTGCGGTGTAGCACGCTACGGCTGCGTCGGACACACTGAAGCCGTTTTCGACAACGGCGCAGATAAATTTGATTTGCTGGAGGTTCATCGCCTGAGTGTTATTTTTTGGTGCGCCGGTTATGCTCTTGTAACATAAGCACATTATGACTCAACGCTTTGTACTACATCCGGTTACGCCGCAACTTCGCCTGATCAAGCAGGCCGCGCAAATGCTGCGCGACGGCGCCGTGATCGCCTATCCCACCGACAGCTCGTATGCATTGGGTTGCCAACTGGGCGACGCCAATGCGCTAAAGCTCCTGCGACAGCTGCGCGGTGTTGACGACAAACATCACCTCACACTCGTCTGCGCCGATTTGACCGAACTCGGGAAATATGCGCGCGTCGACAATGTCGCCTTTCGAATTCTGAAACTTGGCACGCCTGGCCCCTATACCTTCATTCTGGAAGGTACGCGCGAAGTACCCAAGCGGCTTTTGCATCCAAAACGAGCAACGCTCGGCCTGCGCATGCCGGATCACCCGGTCGTGCAGGCGCTGTTGCAGGAATTGGGGGAACCCATTTTGTCGGCGACGCTGATTCCCCCGGGCGCTGATCGTCCGCTCAACGATCCCGATGAAATCCTGCGGCAAATGCCAAAGAGTCTTGCGGCCATCCTAGACGCCGGTCAGACACCTGAGGCCGCAACCACGGTGATTGACCTGACCGGCGACGTGCCTGAAGTGTTGCGCGTCGGCAACGGCGCACTGGCGAGTCTCGGTCTCAGCGAATAGGCATCACGCTGCACCGCAGCAATGCCTACACTTCCAACAATATCAGGGTTGGCAATTTCGACCGGCTCGACAATGGAGGTCTCGATGAAACATATTTTTCTTTGCAAGGCGGGCGGAGCAAGCGTCGCGCGCATGATCGCCGCATCACTCGGTTTCGTACTCGCAACTTCTGCGTTAGCGCTCGATGTTGCCGGAGTCAAGGTCGATGAGCGGGTCAAGCTTCTGAATCAGGATCTTGTGCTGAACGGCGCGGGTGTTCGCTACGCTGCCGCCGGATTCGTCCGCGTTTATGTCGCAGCGCTGTACCTGCCACAAAAGAAAAATACGAGTAACGACATCGGGGCGCTGAAGGGCCCGAAGCGCATGCATCTGAGCGTGATGCGGGACATCAATTCGAATGACTTTTCAAAGGCACTCCTGTCCGGCATGCGCGCAAATCTGTCCAGCGCCGAGCAGCAAAAGCATTTTGAAAGCCTTCTGAAACTCGGCCAGATTTTCGGTCAGATTCCGTCGCTAAAAAAAGGGGAGTCGATCACCATCGATTCGATTC
>JAYWHV010000124.1:0-15024 GCA_043777615.1 Burkholderiales bacterium
CAGGCTCGTAACCTTCACGCTCACCTTGTCACCGGCAACGTCGAAGGTCATGCTGTCACCAACGCTCAGATTGAGTGTTTTGGCAATGCCGTCTTCAAGCGACATCACGCCCTGATCGGTGCCGGAGAAGTATTCACCTGCAAGAATTTTGTTGCCCGGAGGCAGCGTACTCGAAGCCGAAAGATTGAACTCGCGATCAACCAGACGTTTCGCCTGCTCGTCCGTGTAGTCCTTCGCGCTCACCGTTTTATCGTTCACCGCAATCAGGCGGCCACGCACCATTGGGTAAAAAGCAGCGGGTTTCGCGCCCTCAGTCGCGGGGAAAAGTTGGCGCAACGCATCAACCTGATCGGACTGAATATTGATGAGGAAGCGGTTCGGTGCGTCGGCAGGAATCGATTTTTGCCATGCGCTGAACAAATCGGTTCGCACGAAGCCTACCGTGATGAGCGTCATGACGCCAAGCCCGAGACAAGCGATTTGAAGTGCGGTTGATAGACGGCGACGATCAAGGTTGGCGAGGCCATACGCCCATGAGCGGGCGCCCCCCAACATGGCTAGCTTTCCTGAACGCACGAACCGGCGAATGAGCCACAACAACGCCACCGCCAGAAGCGTTGCCGCACCGACCAGAGCAACAATGCCTCCTACGAAGATCGCGCCGGTTTTCAAGTCCTGCGACTGCATCATCACCACCGACAGAACCGCTGCTCCGCCAAGCACACCAGCCAGCGCGCCACCGCCACTGGCCGTTGGCATGTCCCGGCGCAGCGCGCGCACGGGAGGCGTTGCCGACAGCGCAACGAGCGGCGGAATGGCAAACCCCAATAGCAGTACCAGGCCCGTCGCAAACGCCTTGACAAGCGGCATCCAGCCAGCGGGCGGCAATGTGGACGCAAACAAACCACGCACGGCGAAAGCGAGGCCCGCTTGCGCCGCGAACGCGATGGCAACGCCCAACACGCAGGCGATGAGTGCGAGCACAAAAAACTGACCCACAAAGTGCATCAATGTTTGCCGCTGTCCCGCCCCCAAAGTGCGGAACAGTGTTGCTGTATCAAGTTCGCGCTTGAGGTACCGACGCAGCGCCAGGACAATGGCAACGACGGCGAGAAACACCGCGAACGAGGCGGCAAGTCCGAGGAACTGCTCGGACTTTTCGAGAGTACCCCGAACCTCAGGCCGCAGCTCGCGAACCGTTTCCAGTCGCTGGCCCGGGCCGAGTTTGGGCTTGATGGTGTCGGCAAATTCCTGCGCGCGTTCGCCCGCGACTTGCAGGCGATACGTCGCCCGGCTGCCGGGACCCAGCAAATCGCTCGCCGCGACATCAGCGTTGGCCATCAAAACCTTCGGCGACGCTGACATGAAGTTGCCGGCAATCTCGGGCTCCTCGGCAAAAACCTGGGCCACGCGCGGCGTGAGCTTGCCTACCTCGATTGTGTCGCCCGCCTTGATGCCAAGCCGGGTGGCCAGACGCTCATCAACGAACACTTCGCCCGCATTGACGTTGGCCTTGAGCGGAACGCGCTCGCCCTTCGCGCCGCGCACCTCAATCTCGCCGCGCAGCGGGTAGGGCGAAGACACCGCCTTGACGTCGGACAACACAGAGTCTTTTGCCGTTCCGCCCTCTTTTGCGGGCGCGCTGACCATGCTGCCGAAACGCGTCGAATTGGTCACCTTCAAACCCAGCGCGAGTGCCTGCTGGGTAAACGATTCAGGCAGCGGGCGGTCGCCGGAAATCATCGCATCGGCGCCGAGCAACACGTTCGCCTGGTTGGCGAAAGCGGCTTTGACGCGGTCAGCGAACATCGCCACCGCACCGACGCTGGCCACGGCGAGGGCAAGCGCCAGAACGAGGATGCGCGCCTCGGTCGAGCGCAGCTCGCGCCGGACAAAACGCAGGATCAGATTCACGAAATCACCTTGCCACGCGCCAGCCGTACCATCCGGTGACAGCGTGAAGCGAGCTCCAGATCATGCGTCACCAGCACGAGTGTCGTGCCCTGTTCGCGGTTCAGCGTGAACATCAGTTCAACAATTTCCGCGCCGGTGTCGGTGTCGAGGTTTCCGGTCGGCTCGTCGGCGAACACGATGCTCGGGCTGGCGACGAAGGCGCGGGCAATGGCAACGCGCTGTTGCTCGCCGCCCGACAGCTGCTTCGGCAAATGATCGACGCGCTCGCCCAGCCCCACGCGATTCAACCAGTCCTGAGCCCGCGACTGGGCGTCAGTCGCGCCGGCAAGCTCCAGCGGCAGCATGACATTTTCCAGAGCGGTTAACGCGGGCAACAACTGGAACGACTGGAAAACAAAGCCTATCGCCCCCTGTCGCCGTTTCGCCAGCGCATCTTCAGACAGGCTGCTCACGACCTCGCCGTGCCATGCAACGCTTCCATGATTTGGGCGGTCTAACCCAGCGAGCAAGCCCAGAAGCGTTGTTTTTCCCGAGCCTGAAGCGCCAACGATAGCAAGGGTTTCGCCTTCGGCCACGGTCATGGAGACATTGTCGAGAATGGTTAACTGACGCTCGCCAAGCGGCACGACACGAGAAAGCGTGTCGGCTTGAATGGCGGGCGGAGCGTTGGAGGGAGACGGCGGGCGGGCTGCGGTATCAGAAGTAGCGGGTGCGGCGGTTGTCATGGCGCGGTTAACTTGCTTTTTTGTGGGGTGCCTTGCATATCAGCAATGGGCACTCCTTAGAATGATTGTGATGATGACAGAACAACATGTTTTTCGGTTCCTGCAATCGCTCTTTTTGACTGCGACGCTGGCGCTTGCCCCGCAGTCAGTGCTTGCCAAATCGTCGCAGATTCTGGTCGTCGGCGACTCGATTTCGGCGGGTTATGGCCTGGCCTCGGGCGAAGGTTGGGTCGATCTTCTGACAAAAAAGCTGGGGCGAGAAAAAATTCCTGCTGTCGTCGTGAATGCAAGCATCAGCGGTGACACCACGGCGGGCGGACTTTCGCGGCTCCCTGCCCTGCTAGCAAAACACAAGCCAACGCATGTGGTGATCGAACTCGGAGGCAATGATGGCTTGCGCGGTTCGCCAGTGACGGCGGCCAGGGCAAATCTGCAGAAGATGGCCGAACTATCGAAGGCGTCCGGAGCTAAAGTGCTGATCCTCGGCATGCAGATGCCGCCGAATTTTGGCGCGAACTACACATCACAATTTGAGGCGATGTACGCCGACGTCGCGAAATCGGTCGGCGCCGGACTGGTTCCGACCTTGCTGGGCCGAATCGGCACCGATCTTTCCAAATTTCAGGCCGATCGCATTCATCCGACAGCGGCCGCACAGCCCATACTGCTCGATACCGTGTGGCCTGCGCTTCTGAAGTTGCTCAAGTAAGTGAGTAGTGCCAACGGCAACTCCGGCTCCATCACCGTTGCCGAACTCGACGCCCACTCAGCCAAATGCGCAGACATCATCGACGCCCGCTCCGAGGGCGAATACGCAGAGGATTTCATCCCCGGCGCGGCGAACCATCCGGTGCTCAATAACGAAGAGCGCGCCCGCGTCGGCACGTTAAACAAGGTCGACTCCCCTTTCGCTGCCAAACGCATGGGCGCGGCGCTCGTTTCACGCAATATCGCCGCGATGCTGGAGCAGCATTTTTCGGACAAACCGCGCGACTGGGCGCCACTGATCTACTGCTGGCGCGGCGGTAAGCGCTCGCGTTCGTTAACGCTCGTGCTCCGCGAAATCGGCTTCAAGGCGGTACAACTGGAAGGCGGCTACAAAGCTTATCGGGCGCGGGTTGCCACCGAGTTGACCGAGTTGCCGAAACAGTTCCAATACGTCACGATTTGCGGTTGCACCGGCACCGGAAAGACCGCGCTGCTGCATGCGTTGCGTGATGCCGGCGCACAGGTGATCGATCTTGAAGGTCTGGCCAATCACAAAGGCTCGCTGCTCGGCGAAAGCGTGACCGCGCCGCAGCCGACGCAGAAGCGCTTCGATAGTTTGCTTTGGGCGGAACTGCGTGCGCTCGACCCAACCCGGCCGGTGTTCGTGGAGTCAGAAAGCAAAAAAATCGGGCTTGTGCAAATGCCGGAATCAATGCGCGAACAGATGGCGGCGGGCGAATGCGTGTGGCTTGACGTTCCGGTCGCGGCGCGGGTGCTGCATTTGCGCGGCGAATACGAGCATTTTGTTGCTGATCCAGCCTTGCTGATGAAGAAACTCGCACCGCTCAAAGCATTACGCGGCGGCGACATGCTGGGGCGATGGCAGGCGCAGGCGACGTCGGGCAACATCGACGGGGTCGTCGAATCGCTGCTGGTCGATCATTACGATCCGCTGTACACAACCGCCATCGAGCGCAACTATCCGACCCTGTCCACCGCGCGCCATGTCACGATTGAGTCGTTGACGCCTGCTGCGTTGCGGCTTACCGCCGAAGCGCTAGTTGTGGCGTAGCGGCATAACGGTAACGGACGCTTGCGGCTCAAAGTGCGTCGAACGCCCGCTGTATTCTGCTAGTCAAAGGCAGATATGGCTTTTTTGCTCAAATGACGCTTGCAATAGGGGTAGAGTGCGTTTTATCAAGAAGTCAACTTTCCGCCAAATTCGGCTTAAGCCCCTGTTCAAACGGCGTTTTACCAAAAAGCTGTTAGTCACAATGCATCACAAAAATGACTGACACTACGTCCGGAGAACGCCTGTCGGCAATCGATCTGGCGCGCGGCATTGCGCTGCTCGGCGTGGCTTTGGTGAACGTGCACGCATTTGCCGCGGTCTGGTCGACTGTTTATGGTCTTGATCTGGCCAAAAATTCGGCAGACGTGGTCGCTGAATATGCCAACGCGGTGCTCTTCACGCATCGCTCGTATCCGGTGCTGGCATTTCTGTTCGGAGTGGGGTTATCGTGGCAATGGCTGCGCCTGCCGGAGGCTGATCGCCGGCCGAATCGGTTGCGCCCGCGGTTGTGGGCATTGCTGGTGATCGGCGTGGCGCATGGGTTGCTGCTGTGGCCGGGCGAAGTGCTGAGCGTGTACGCCATGATGGGCCTGGTGCTGGTGTCGATTCTTCGCTTCAGCGACCGCGTGATTTTTGGCGCTGTGATTGCCGCCTATGTCGGCACGATGGCGTTGTACTGGAGCATTGGCCTGTCATGGCTTGTTCTGGGAGGTGCTGCGACGCCGGTCATTGAGCCTACCGCTTCGTTTGCACTCACGGACGTCCGTTCGGCGTTGCAGGCGCACCGCCCGGAGTTTCTTGATCGCGGCGTGATGCAGCTGCTGGTGCCTGATTTTTGGGCGCATGCGCTGTTTGGGGTTTGGGCGGGCCGCTCGGGCGCATTGCAGCGGTTTCTGCATGATCCGATGGGCGATCGCGGCGTTGTGATTTCCGGCGCGATGCTGCTTTCGTTTGGCACGACGTTTGAGATCATGGCCGCGCAATACGGCGGATGGGATGCGATGACGATGCATGACACCGGCACCGCGTTGATGACATTTGCGCTTGTGTGGGCGAGCCTCGGCGGACTTTGGGCATGGTTGACGATTGCTGGCGTTTGGGCGCGTTGCCCCGACAGCGGGTTGAAAAGTCTGGTCGTCGCAGCCGGCCGTGCACCGCTTACGCAGTTCATCGGACAATCGATTGTGTTTGCCATGCTGTTCAACAAAAGCCTCGTCGGACTGCATGGGGAGCTGGGGCGCGGCGCTTATTCCCTGATCGCGATTGCAACGTACGGGCTCCTGTGCGGCTTTATTCGTGCCTGGCTCGCGAGCGGCCACGCGCACGGACCGATGGAAATCGTCTGGCGACGATTGACAAGCTCCTTTTCGTCACAACGTGCATCGTGATCGCCAAAAGATATGCTTCCTGCCATGAACTCAAACGCCGCTCCGCTCACCATCGATATCGTCTCCGACGTGGTCTGCCCGTGGTGCTACATCGGCAAACGTCATGTCGAAGCCGCAGTTGAGCAGTGGAAAGCCGGCAATCCTGACGCCGAGGTCAGCATTCGCTGGCATCCGTTCCAGCTCAACCCCGATTTGCCCCTCGAAGGAACAGATCGAAAAGGCTATCTCGAAGCAAAATTCGGCGGGCCACAGAGAGCCACCGAAATCTATGCGCGAGTCGCAGCCGCCGGTCGCAACGCGGGGCTTGATCTGAACTTCGATGGCATCAAAAAACAGCCGAACACGCTCGCAGCTCATGCGCTCATTGCCTATGCACAAAGTGTCGAGGACGGTCGTTTCGCCGATGCAGTCGTCGAGCATCTCTTCAAGGCTTATTTCGTCGACGGCGAATTCATCGGCAACATGGACACGCTGGTCAACATCGCTGCGGCCTGCGGGCTGGATGCGGATAGCACACGCGCCGTGCTCAACGAAAGCGCGACACTGAAGCAGATCGCTCATCAGGACGCGAGCGTACGGCAGCAGGGCGTGACGGGCGTACCGTTTCTGGTGTTCAACAACAAGGTTTCACTCTCAGGCGCGCAGCCTCCCGAGCTCATGCTGGACGCCATGAGAAAGGCCGCGGGTTAGCGCAAATACCCGCCACTCGCCGCGTCCACACACGAGCCGTTCACATACTCTGGCGCGTCGAGCGCGAGCCACTCGATCACCTTCGCAATCTCATCTGCCTCGGCGAATCTGCGCGCAAACACGATGCGGTTGAATTCATCCTTTCGTGATTGCGGAAGCTGATCGAACATGCTGGTTTTGGTCGGTCCCGGCGCAACCGCGTTAATCATCACGCCTTGCGGGCCGTAGAGCTTGGCGAGGCTCTTCGTCATGTTCAGAATCGCGCCCTTGCTTGCGCCATACCAGACGTCCGGATGGCCGCCGAAACCGGCGACGGACGCGATGTTGATCACGCGCCCGCAAATACCGTCGGCGCGCGGGCGCTTCGTCATCGCCGGTGCCAGACACCGTATCAATTCCGCAGGCGCTTCGATGTTGGTCGCAATCACATCGCGGCGGTCTCGGGGCGTGTAATTCTCGAACGTCTGTGAGGTGAGCATTGCAGCGTTGTTGATGAGCACATCGACAGCCGGCAATTGTGCACAGAGCATGCCGATGGCATCGGTATCACGCAAATCGAACACGACGCGCTCGCAGTGATCTCCATCAATATCAAATTCAGAAAAGTCGCGCCCCAACGCGAGCACCCGCTCGCCGCGCGCCAGCAATCGTTTCGCCGTCGCGTAGCCTATGCCGCGCGTCGCCCCCGTGACAAGAATGGTTTTCATGCAGATAGTGTACGGGCGAAGCTACCTACAATCGCCACCTATGTTTCCTGTTCTTGAACTCACCGGCACTCCCTTCGAACGCGGCAGAGCGCATGGCCAGATTGCGCGCACGCAGGTCACGGGCTCTGTCCGCTGTTACGCGTCGCTGTTTGCCAGTTGCGGCATCGACTGGGCCGAAGCGCAGCGTCGCGCCGCCGAGTTTCGCGACATCATTGCCGGGTGCGGCGGCGGCATGATGGAGGAGATTGAGGGCATCGCAATCGGCAGCGGTTTCAGTGTCGACGAAATCCTCGCGCTCAATTGCCGCACTGAAATTTTGCCGCCGACTTTTATGGGTATGGAGTCGGCAAACAACGAACAAGCGCGCCGAAAAAATGCGGCCATCGGGCTCTTTGACCTCGGTGAATGCACGAGTGTCGCGGTCAGCGGCGTGCGCTGCGCCGATGGTCAGACGCGGGTCGCACAGAATTGGGACTGGATCGGCTATCAGCGCAAGAACGTGCTGGCCCTGCGCGTGTTGCGCGAAGCGCCGTGGCCTTCGTTCTTGACGCTAACCGAAGCGGGCATTCTGGCGAAAATCGGCGTCAATGATCATGGCGTTGCGATCGGCCTGAATATTTTGCGCGCCACAAATGATCGTGAACAGGTCGGTATTCCAGTACACATTTTTCAGCGCATGGCACTTGACTGCGCGGGTATTGATGATGTCGTTGCGCTCGCGCAATCGCTTGCTTTCGCGGCGTCGTCAAACGCGATTTTGGGCGATGCGACTGGCAAAGTCTGCTCCCTCGAATACAGCCCGAGCGGCGCAGCGCTGATTCCACCCGATCAGGGCGTGGTCGCGCACACCAATCATTTTTGTGATCCGCGCCTTGCCGAAAAGCAGGCGCCCCTCGCGCAAATGTTGACCACAGAGCCGCGACTGCAGTGTGCCGACACCCACATTGCCGATTGGCCGGACGAGATTGATGATGTTGATCTGGGCATTCTGTTGCGTGACGAAACGGGCTCGGGTGTAGACGCACAATACGGCGCGATTTGTCGTTCGCCGGACATGAGCTTGCCGCCCGATTTGCGCGTTGAAACCGTGTTCGGCGTGATCATCAATTGCGACAAACGTACGATGCTGGTTGCGCCCGGCATCCCTTCAAAGGTAGATTTCGGGTTGCTCGCCCTGTAGGCGTTGTCGCTGCGGGGCCCAATCAAAATGTGATCGGCCCGCCCATGCCCTCTCGCTACTACACCCTCGTTGCCGTCCTTATCGCGTTCTTTACGAGCCTTGTGCTCGAAGTTTTTTTCAAGGCGCCGTGGGTGACCTGGCCGATTATTGTGACCAGCGGCATCCTGTCGTTCGTCGGACTTCGCGACATCACGCAAACGAAGCAGGCGATCCGGCGCAACTACCCGCTCCTCGCGCACTTTCGCTTCTTCTTTGAGTACATCCGCCCTGAGATGCGGCAATATTTCATCGAAAGCGACAACGAGGCCACGCCGTTCTCGCGTGCTTCGCGCTCACTGGTTTATCAGCGCGCCAAAAAGGATTCCGACAAGCGTCCTTTCGGCACTCAGCTTGATGTGTATGAAGCCGGCTACGAGTGGATCAACCATTCGATTTCGCCCACTGTCGTGCCGACGTCCGACTTCAGGATCACGATCGGCGAGAGGGCAGCACAGCCCTATTCCGCCTCGGTTTTCAACGTGTCTGCAATGAGCTTTGGCGCCCTGTCGGCCAACGCCATCCGCGCGCTGAACCGGGGCGCAAAAGCTGGCGGTTTTGCGCATGACACGGGCGAGGGATCCATCTCGCGTTATCACCGCGAGTACGGTGGCGATTTAATCTGGGAACTGGGTAGCGGCTACTTCGGATGCCGCACGGCAGACGGAAGGTTTGATGCGGTGCGATTTGCTGAACAGGCTCAGGATCCACAGGTAAAGATGGTGGAGTTAAAGCTTTCGCAGGGCGCGAAGCCCGGCCACGGCGGCGTTTTGCCCGGACCGAAAGTAACGCCCGAGATCGCCGAGGCGCGCGGCGTTGCTATCGGCGTTGATTGCGTCTCTCCGGCGAAGCACAGCGTATTTTCGACACCCATCGAGATGCTCGAATTTATCGCCAGAATGCGCGAGCTGTCGGGCGGAAAACCAGCGGGCATGAAGCTCGCGATTGGTCATCCCTGGGAATTTTTTGCAATTGCCAAAGCGATGGTGAAGACCGGAATCACGCCGGACTTTATCGTCGTCGATGGCTCTGAGGGCGGCACCGGCGCGGCACCGGTCGAATTCACCGACCACGTCGGTGTGCCGCTTCGCGAAGCGCTCATGCTCGTGCACAACACGCTGGTGGGCGTCGGCCTGCGTGACCGAATCAAGGTCGGCGCTAGCGGCAAAATCATCACCGCTTTCGACATCGCGAAAACGATGGCGATGGGCGCGGACTGGTGCAATTCAGCTCGCGGATTCATGTTCGCGCTCGGCTGCATTCAGGCGCAGAGCTGTCACACCGGCACTTGTCCAACGGGTGTGACCACGCAGGACGCACTGCGCCAGCGTGCGCTCGTGGTGCCGACGAAAGCGGAGCGCGTCTATGAGTTTCATCGCAGCACGCTGTACGCGCTCTCGGAGCTGCTCGCTGCCGCCGGGCTTCAGCATCCGCAGGACCTCAAGCCCGAGCACATCATCCGCCGCATCAGCTCGACCGAGGTGTCGTCGCTGGCTGGGCTCTACAAGTTCTTGCGGCCAGGCGAGCTGCTCGACGATACCGCCGAACACAAAGTATTCGCGTACTACTGGGGCAAAGCGCGGGCTGAGTCGTTTGCGCTGGCAAGCTAGCCGTAATGAAATTTTTGAACAGCTTTTCGCTATAACCGCGTTTTAATTGGGGATACAGCCCAGAAAATGGATTTATCGACTTTAATCTTAATTCTGCGCGAACCCCAGCTCACAAAGGTTTACAGCATAAAGTCGTTAGTGTCTGAACTCCGCAAACTGTTCGCGGACACAAGCTCCGGTCGGCTGGGGCGGATTCGCTACAACAACCGCACGCGCACCGTCTTGCCCTTGATCTTGCCCGCCTGCAGGCGATGCAGCGCTGCCTTCGCCACATCACGGCTCACGGCAACATAGGTCGAGAACGCGGCAATAGAAATCTTGCCCACCTTGTCGCCCGCGATGCCGCCTTCGCCTGTCAGCGCACCCAGCACGTCACCGGCGCGAATCTTTTCTTTACGCTCAATCTGCAATTGCAACGTCGCCATTGGGGGCACCAGCGGCTCGTCACTCGCGGGCTTGAGCTCCGCCAGATCATGCCATTCCATCAGGCGCCCCTGCTCGTTCTCGATATTGGTTACACGCAGCATTTCTTTCGGGCTCGCGAGGCTCAACGCCCAGCCTTCGTACTCGCCGCGCCCGGTGCGGCCAATGCGATGAATGTGCAGCTCGGGCTCCTGAGTCACATCCACGTTGATCACGGCTTCGAGCTGCGCGATGTCAAGGCCGCGCGCCGCAACGTCAGTTGCGACGAGCACCGAGCAACTGCGATTGGCAAACTGCACGAGCACCTGATCGCGATCCCGTTGCTCCAGCTCGCCGTGCAGCGCCTGCGCGCTGAATCCGCTCGCCTGCAACAGCGTCACCAAATCCTTGCAGCGCTGTTTCGTATTGCAAAACGCGAGCGTGCTGATCGGGCGATAGTGATTGAGCAACTTGGTGACGGCGATCAGCCGTTCGCTATCTTCGATCTCATAAAAGCGCTGGCGAATCTTGTCGCTTTCGTGCTGCGCCTGCACCGTGATGCGCTGCGGATTTTTAAGGAATTGTGCGGCGAGTTTGGCGATACCTTCGGGATAGGTTGCTGAGAACAACAGCGTTTGCCGCTCGGTGGGTACCTTCTTCGCGACATAGGCAATATCGTCATAAAAGCCCATATCGAGCATGCGATCGGCCTCATCGAGCACGAGCGTATTCACGGTGCTCAAATCGAGATTGCCACGATCCAGCAAATCCATGATGCGACCCGGCGTACCCACCGCGATGTGCGCGCCATGCTCAAGGCTCGTGCGCTGACCGCGCATCATGACGCCACCCGCCAGTGTCAAAATTTTGATGTTGTCCTCAGCGCGCGCTAGACGGCGCAATTCCTGCGTGACCTGCTCGGCCAGCTCACGCGTGGGACAGAGCACCAGTGCCTGCACATCGAAGCGCGCGGCGTCAATCTTCGCCAGTAGCGGAATCGCGAACGCAGCGGTTTTGCCGCTGCCGGTTTTTGCCTGCGCGATCAGGTCTTTACCGATGAGCGCGACCGGCAGGCTCGCGGCCTGAATCAGTGTCATCGTGTGGTAACCGAGACGATCCAGATTGGCGAGCATCGCGGCGGATAGCGGGAGCGCAGAAAAGCCAGCCTCATGGACGGCCAAGGGTGCGTCGTTGGGCGCGCTTTTGGACGCCTTGTCAGGTGTTTGAATAGTCGATATTTGCTTCATTTATGAGTATGTTAGGGCTTAGGTCTTACTACTGGTGACAACAACATGGAAAATAGAGGATGACAAAAAAATCAATATTCATCGCCCCCACCCAGTTTGACGACCCCGTAGCCGCGCTCGCGCAAGTCAAACATATCTACGACTCCTCCATCGCGCACTTGCGCGAAGCGCTGCAACGCTTTGTTGCTGGCGAGGAATTAGGCGGACATGTCCGCGCCTGTTACCCCTTTGTTCGTGTGCACACTCGCACCGTCGCCCGCGCTGATTCGCGCCTCTCGTACGGCTTCGTGCACGGCCCCGGCGTCTATGAAACAACGCTCACGCGGCCCGATCTCTACGATCATTACTACCTCGAACAATTCCGTTTGCTGCTGAAAAATCACGGCACCATGCTTGAGGTCGGAACCAGCGCACAACCGATTCCGGTGCACTTCTCGTTTGCCGAGCATGACCACATCGAAGGCAATCTGACGCGAGAGCGTCGTCAGCTCATGCGCGATGTGTTCGATCTGCCCGATCTCGCCGCAATGGATGACGGCATCGCCAACGGCACCTACGAGCCACCGCCCGGCGCGCATCAGCCGTTGTCGCTATTCACCGCACCGCGTGTCGATTATTCGCTGCACCGGTTACGTCACTACACCGGCACCGCGCCCGAGTGGTTTCAGAACTTCATCCTGTTTACCAACTACCAGTTCTATATCGACGAATTCGTGCGCATGGGTCATGAACTTATGAACGATGAGAACGGCGAATACGTCGCCTTCATTGAACCCGGCAACGTTGTCACGCGGCGTAAAGGCCTGCCTGCTGTCGACGGTGACGAACTCGGCGCAGCACCGCCGCGCCTGCCGCAAATGCCCGCGTATCACCTGCTGCGCGCAGACGCATCTGGTATTACCATGGTCAATATTGGCGTCGGCCCAGCTAACGCAAAGACCATTACCGATCACATCGCCGTGCTCCGCCCGCACGCATGGATCATGCTCGGCCACTGCGCAGGGCTTCGCAACACGCAGGCTCTGGGCGATTACGTGCTCGCTCACGGCTACGTGCGCGAGGACCATGTGCTGGATGAGGATTTGCCGCTGTGGGTGCCGATCCCGGCGCTGGCCGAAGTGCAGGTTGCGCTCGAATCGGCCGTTGCTGACGTTACGCAACTCAAAGGCTACGAACTCAAACGTGTCATGCGTACGGGGACGGTCGCCAGCACCGACAACCGTAACTGGGAACTGCTGCCACAACGCACGCCAGAGCGTCGTTTTTCGCAAAGCCGCGCAATTGCGCTCGATATGGAAAGCGCAACGATCGCCGCAAACGGTTTCCGCTTCCGCGTTCCTTACGGCACGCTGTTATGCGTCAGCGACAAACCGCTGCACGGCGAGATCAAGTTGCCCGGTATGGCCAATCACTTCTACCGCGAACGCGTGAATCAGCATCTGCTGATCGGTATTCGTGCGATGGAGTTGATGCGGAACGCAGGAGCAGATCATTTGCACAGCCGCAAGTTGCGCAGTTTTGCCGAGGTTGCCTTCCAGTAGGTTCGCTGCCACGGGGCGGAAGCGCCTGACGGACGGGCGTGTGCCGGGGTTTGCGAAGCCGAGCCCTAAAATGGATTCGTGTACTACCCCCGCTCTCTGACCAACGTCATCCTTGCCTGCTTTGTGCTGTCGGCGGTGCCGTTGGTGGTCGCCTTGGCCGAACTGGCTTTTGGGCTGGACAGTCTGGCCAAACGCTCACAGCTCTCGGTGCGCGAGGCAGAGGCGGCGAGCACGGCATCGCGCGAACTGCGAGATGTGACCTCAAAGATCGAGCGGGCCGTTCGACAGTCGATTGTGCTCGAGGATGCGTCACTCATCGACGGTTATCGCAAGCTCGATGCGCAGCTTGACCAGACGCTGATTCGCGGACAGAGCCTGCCGTTGTCGGACGAGGAGCGGGCGGCGCTCAAGAAATTGAACGGTCAGCGTATCGTGCTGGCGGCAGCGCTCAAGAACGGTATCCCCGAAGTCTCGGAGCGTCCGAAACTTGCTGAGTCCGCAGCTGATCTCGCGGACAACGCGGCGCAAGCAGCGGCGATGTTGGGGCGCGTGACCGAACGCGAGGTCGTCACGCTGCGCGAAATGGCGGCGAAGACCCGCGAGAACTGGCCCTGGTTTCTGGGCGTTGCAGCGGCGACGGCGTTGCTCCTTGCAGTGGGATTTTCTATTCTGATTTCGCGGCCGTTGCGTAACATCGACCGCAGCATCAGAAAGCTCGGTCGGGGTGAGTTCAGCGAGAGCATTCTGATCAAAGGGCCGCGCGACTTGCGCTCGCTCGGCGAACGGCTTGACTGGCTGCGTCGCCGCCTGCTGGAGCTGGAAACACATCAGTCGCGTTTCCTGCGCCATGTTTCGCATGAATTAAAAACACCGTTGACAGCAGTGCGGGAGGGCTCCGAACTTCTAAAGGATCGCATTGTCGGAGAGATGTCGCCGCAACAAAGCGACGTGGTGCGCATCATTCGCGACAACACGCTTTCGCTGCAACGCCTGATCGAGGATTTGCTTTCTTACCAACAGCACAAGAGCGCAGCGCCGTTGAAGGTTGAAAAGGTCGACATGAAGGTGATCATCGAGCGCGTGGTGCGGGAGCATCGGCTGGAGATGCTTTCGCGGGCGATTTCGGTCGACGTGCGAGGCGAAGCGATTACGTTGCAGGGTGACAGCGAGCAGTTGCGCGTGGTGTTGGATAATCTGGTATCGAACGCCATCAAGTACACGCCGCGCGGCGGCAAGGTACGCGTCATCGGTTCAAGCGATGGCGCGATGGCGCAGATTGATGTTGAAGATGACGGCCCAGGGGTTGCTCTGGAAGAACAGGAACGTGTGTTCGAATCGTTTTATCGGGGTGACGCCAGCGCGAACGGCAAAGTCAAAGGCTCCGGCCTTGGACTGGCCATTGTGCGCGAGTATGTGCTGGCGCATCAGGGGCATGTGTTCGTCGTCGATCCAGGCAAACCGGGCGGACGTTTCCGCGTTCGGCTGCCGTTTGACTTGACACGCAGCGACACGTTTGTCGCCGCAGTGTCGCAGGGAGATTCTGTTGCGCAATAGTGTTGGCGGGTTGATTTTTTTGGGGACACTGGCTGTCCTCGGTGGCTGCGCGACCGTTCCGGACGCTGTGCTGCCAGCGAAAGCGCCCGCGCCGCCCGTCGTGACACAAACCGTTTATGTGCCGGTGTATGTCGAAGTGGACAAGCCGGCCGCGCCTGCGCCAGCGCCAGAGCCGCTGAAGCTACCGGACGATCAGGAGCAAAGCCTCTCGCTGTTGCTCGAAATGACGCGCGTCGCCAGTGCCTCTGCA
>JAYWHV010000125.1:0-4173 GCA_043777615.1 Burkholderiales bacterium
GTGGCGCGATTGGCGGTGTAGGTCATCAGCGTTTGCCGCGTGAGATACAGCGAGCCCTTCGGTCCGAGGATGCCAAGGTCGACACCCGTCACCGGCCCAGAAGAATTGCCGAAACTCACCATCAGGCCGAGCGGTTGCAGGCAATCAAGCGACGACGGCCAGGTGTCTTTGCCAACGCTGTCGTAAACCACAGGCACTTTCTTACCACCGGTGATTTCCTTGACGCGCTCGACAAAATTTTCGTTGTTGTAATTAATCACGTGAGCCGCACCGTGCTCCATCGCAAGCTTGCCCTTTTCCGCGCTACCCACCGTACCGATTAGCGTTACGCCGAGCGCCTTTGCCCATTGGCAGGCGATGAGGCCGACGCCGCCCGCCGCTGCGTGAAACAGAATCGTGTCGCCCGCCTTGCATTTGAACGTGCGGTTGAGCAGATATTCAACCGTCATCGCCCGCAAAAAACCGGCCGCAACATGCTGTTCGCTGATGTATTGCGGCAGCTTGACGAGCACGTTCGCAGGCATGTTTCGTTCGCTTGAATAGCTGCCCAGCGGGCCGTCGCAATAGACAACGCGGTCACCCGGTTTGACCATCGTGACGCCCTCGCCCACGGCTTCAACCAGACCTGCGCCCTCTTTCCCGATGGGCGAAGGCAGTGGCATTTTGTAGAGCCCGCTGCGGTGGTACGTGTCGATAAAGTTAACGCCGATAGCGCTGTGTCGAACCCGCGCTTCGCCGGGGCCGGGCGGCGACAGTTCGACCGATTCAATTTTCAGAACTTCGGGGCCACCGGTTTCGTGGAAGCGGATTTGTTGGGTCATGATTCAGCCATTAAAAATCGTAGAACGTTTGAGGATTTTCACACGCTCGCGACCGAGCGATAGAGCGAGATTCCAATTGCCGTCAAGCCGAGCGACGCCGCCAGATGCAGCGCCGCGAGCGCGATGCCGCGCAACATCCGGCCGTCGAGCAATAAGGTTGTCACCTCGCCGCTGAACGCCGAAAACGTCGTCAGCGCGCCGAGAAATCCAGTGACAAAAAATAGCCTCCACAGCGGCGAAATATCGGTGCGTGCAGAAAAATGCGCAATCGCGAGACCGATCAGCAGGCCGCCAATCGCATTTGCCGCAAACGTCCCCCAAGGCAGCCAGCTACGCCCATTGAGTGCGATTGCCAGTCCGTAGCGCGCCCACGCCCCAAGGACAGCGCCAACCGCAATCGCAGCAAGCGTCGCCCCCATCAGCGAACAAACTGCTTCACATAATCGCGCCCCAAACCGACGGCTTCGTAGTGCTTTTCGCACATCTCAATCTTGGTCCACACGTCTTCGTAGCCGGTCTGCTCGCCGGCTTCGTTCAGGTAAATCATTGCGCCTTGAATGTTGAAAAACGTGATCATTTCGGCGCAGTCGGCTGGCACTTCCAGCGTGTGAATTTCACCTGGGGGTTCATAGACAAAACTGCCCTCCGTCGCGACCCAGTCGTGCTCTCGATAAAACCATTTGCCCTTGATCACGTAGCCCACAACTGCCATCGGATGCCGGTGGCGCGACAGCACGCCGCTCTTGCGAACGCGCAGCAAATTGCACCATCCACCCGAGACCGTGTTCATCAACAGAGGGCGAAACCAGACATCGGGCGCTTGCGGCACCCAGACGCGCTCATCGGTCGGTATCGCGGCAAGAGCAATTTCGGGCTGGATCATCATGGTGTTTACTTGCCCAATGCTGCGGTCCATACCGCATCCACAACCTCACGCTGCGCCCCGCGCTCGCGATACAGGCGAATCTCCATCGTGCCCGTCCAGTGGGCATCGCCGCAACGCGCAAGGCGCTTGCCCTTCACTTCGCGCACAACCGCGCTCTCGGGCAGCCACGCGAGGCCGTGCCCCTCCATCGCCATGACTTTGAGCGCTTCGGACATGTCATTTTCGTAAACGCAGTCCAGATGCGCCCTGAGCGGCGATTGCTGCAGGATCAATTCGACCATGCGACCGAGATAGGCCTGCGGTGTGTACGAGAGATAAGGAATCTTTTTCGCGTCACTTCCCGGAAGCGCGAACAGCGCACGGCCCTCGCTATCTGTCTTCGAAAACGGCGCAATTGTCTCGGTGCCGAGCACAATCATTTCGTAACGCGCTTCGTCGAGTTGCACCGGCTGATTGGTGTGGTGATAGCACAGCAGCAAATCACAGTTGCCCTCGACCAGGCTCATCACGGCGTCATGGACGTTGGCCGCGAGCAACTTGGCCTTCACGCGCCCGAGCTTTTTCTCCAGCACCGTCAACCAGGTTGGGAAAAACGTCAGCGACAAGGTGTGCGGTGCGGCGAACAAAATCGTGTCGGTCGGCGCGCTTTGCAGACCACGCGCAATCGCCCTCGCATCAATCGCCTGACGCACGATCTCGGCCGCCCGTTCGCGAAATTGCTCGCCCGCTTTGGTCATCTTGGTCGGATAACTTGTGCGGTCAATCAGCTCCGCGCCGAGCCACTGTTCGAGCGCCCGTATGCGCCGGGAGAAAGCCGGTTGGGTGACGTAACGCAACTCCGCCGCTCGTGAAAAACTGCCCGTTTCGGCCAGTTGCAAAAAGTCTTCAACCCACTTTAGTTCCATGATGTCGAGTGTAGCCAAATCTATGCAATAACGGTATACGCAGTGCAGCAAGCCTCAACAACTTTTCCGTAAAGGCGCCATTACGTTTGGGCTACAGACCTTAAATGGCTTTTATCGACTTTAAGCCATTTTAGGCTTCAGCCCAAATGCAGCGGACGTTATACGCAAAAGCCAATATCAAAGTCCAACATCAAATTCGATGCCTCCGCAACCGACCTGTTAGCGGTCGCTACCCGCGCAACATGCTTATGTCATGGCATTTCCCACCTGAGCACGTAGTGTGCGGCGCAGCAAATTTCACCTAACGTTTGCGCATAGCCAAAACAAAACCGGAGTTCTCATGAAGTTTGCAAAGGGTGATTACCAAGTGCCATTGCGCTCGCATGATGCGTCGAGAGCGGACCACAATCTCGTCCATGCGCAGGGTGAGGCAAACATTCATCTCTGGGCGAGGCAGGCCAAGTCGTCGGGCGCGCTCGACGGCAGCACGCGTGATTTTCTGGTGACACCCGCCGGAAGTCCGCTGGGGCGCGCCGATGCCTTCTGGGAATGGAATTCGCGACGAATAGCCTGTCGGGCGTTTCCGTTTGGTAAGGCGCTCTCTTCCGCACCCGCTGCGACTGCGTCACTACGCTACCTCGATGGTCGCACTCACACCGGCATCAATTTTTCGTCGCAAGAATATCTCTCGCTCGCGTCGCATCCGCGCGTGCAGCGGGCGGCCGTTGACGCGATTGAACGACTCGGCGTGCACAGCGCGGGCTCAACCGCGCTCGCGGGCAATGTGATTGACGGCCTCTCGCTCGAGAACGAGATTGCCGACTGGTTGCAAACACCGTATGTCACGCTCTTCCCGACCGGCTGGGCGGCGGGTTACGGCGTTTGCCGCGGTTTGATGCGCCCGAACGACCACATCGTGCTCGATGTGCTCGCACACAACTGTTTGCAGGAAGGCGCAAACGCAGCAACTAAAAACGTGCATCTCTATCGCCACCTTGACGTCTCGCACGCCCGCAAGCAGCTGCAACGCATCCGCGCGAAGGACGAAGTCAACGGGATTTTGCTGGTAACCGAAGGCATTTTTTCGATGGATGCCGATTCACCCGACATCGCGGCGTTGCAGGCATTGGCGCACGAGTACGGCGCGTTGCTGGTGGTCGACGTCGCTCACGATCTTGGCTGCTCTGGCCCGGACGGGACAGGTCAAATTGGCGTGCAGGGCATGCTCGGCAAAGTCGATCTGGTGATGGGCGCATTCTCCAAATCATTCGCGTCAAACGGCGGCTTCGTCGCCACGCACAGCCGTGCGGTCAAGGAATACCTGCGCTACTACGCGCCGTCGAACACATTCTCCAACGCGCTGTCGCCACCGCAAATCGCCATCATCCGGGAATGCATCACCATCATTCGTTCCGAAGAAGGGCAAGCGCGGCGCGACCAGCTTTTCACCGCCATCAACGCCCTGCGGAGCGAGCTGCAAGCGCGCGGCCTGACCGTGATGGGACAACCGTCGCCCATCGTGCCGGTACTGCTGGGTCGCGATGACGTCGCGCGCGTGACG
>JAYWHV010000126.1:0-15003 GCA_043777615.1 Burkholderiales bacterium
GGAGTTGATGGCCGTCTGCGAGCAGGCGATCAACGATGGCGGAGCCGATAAATCCGCCCCCTCCGAAAATCAGACACTTCATTGCAAGACCTTTTTTGCGGATATCAAATCTACCTGGCGATAATCAGGCGCTTGCCGGCCCAATCCGTACTTGTTGCGGTTACGGGAAAGAGGGCAGATGGGTCCCGATACATGGCCACGCCGATCGAACGCGCGCGTTCGAACTGGGCGCGGGCAATCGTGTATTCGGCTATCCAGTGAGTGCCTTTTGGCAACTCACGATTGACTTTATCAAGCACAGCGTCCCCAGGTGCATCGAATATCTTTTGATTTTCGTCATTCAAATGCACCGCCAAAACATCGGACGCGACCATTCGCTGATCAGAACGCATCAAGGCTCTCAACGTAACCGACTCGATTCCGTTTGCTCGAACTGAGCTCGAGGGAATTGGAGCTATTTCGATGCCCAGTAGCGTATACCTGCCGTCGAAATTGGCGCCGTTAGCGACCAGAACAGCTTTTGGGGAGCGCAGAAACGCCTGCACTTCGCTTTCGGTCAGCGGATTGATTGTTGACGGGCGAAATACCGAAAGAGCAACGGCGGACCCAACAATCATTGCAATGGCCGTGCCAGTCACCCACGTGGGTCGCGACCATATACGGCTCCCTTTCATGCCAGTTTTCCTGACCGCTGGCAAAGAAAGAATCCACTGCCTCATCGGTTTTTCAACGCCAATAAACAGCGATGCTGACAAGGCGAGCAACGCGACCCACCACAACACCGCACCAAGCCAGCCAAACTTGGCGATGCGGTCGGCATAAGGGGTCAAATAGTGAATCAACAGCGCATGACACAAATACAACGCAAAGCTGATTTCACCGAGAAAAACCGGCACCCTGGCCGAGAGCACTCGGGCAATCGGGCCCTGACTTAATGCAAAAACGCCGATGAGCAGCGCCCAGAAAAGCCAAAGTCCTTCGCGGGTAAAGTAATAAGCAAAGCTATTGCCGATCGTCTGCCCGATGCCCACAAAATTGGCGGCGGCCAACATACCGATAACCGCCGATGCGAGAACGGCAATTTCGAGAACCAACCATTGCGAAACGGTCAAAGTCAGGGTGTCGGCGCGCTTTGCCAGCACAAACTTGGCCACCAAAATGCCGACCGTAAATTCAAACAGGCGTACCAATGGGTTGAAGTAAACCAGCCCCATCAATCCTACCCCGTTGTAACTATCTTCCGCCGAAAGCGCAAAATAGTTGCCGGCCAGCAGGAAGCACAGGATCATCAGAGCTTGCGTCGCGAAAAGCCAATGCCAATGGCGTCGCCATGCCGCAATGAGCAATGGAAAACAAAGATAAAAGAACGCCTCTGCCGACAAGCTCCAGGAGACACCGTTGAACGAAAGCGACCACTCTTTCAGCGGCACCCATGCCTGAAGCAGCAGCAGATTTGTGCCAAGCTTGATCAATCCCCAAACGCCGGGGAAAAATTGCTGGCGGTCGAAATCAAATAGCACCGCGATCCAGAGTAAACACGTCACCGCGTGTAGCGGCCAGATGCGCGCAAACCGCGCCAGCCAAAAATGTTGAATCGCCGCCTTGTCCGGCAGCGACGGATAGTTGTAGGTGAGAATGAACCCGCTCAGGACGAAAAAGAACGAGACGCCCTGACTCAGCGGGGCGGCGTTCGCGATGCCAAAGGAACCGAATAGGGGGTGCCCGTGGCCCAGCACAATCATTGCCGCAGCGATGAAGCGTAGCGACGTCAGCGCGTCCAGGCGCCTCTTTATATGCACGCGCTCACCCCGTCGTCTTCGATAGCCTGTTTCGTCATAAAAGTGCCTGCCTACCCGGATGTATGTGCAAATGGCAGACTACGAGCGCAGCGACAAGCGCAGCACAAACGCGATACACCGTTCAACTTAGCCTTGGATATTAGCAAAGACAGACTGGTCCCACCGTTGAATCGCAACGCCCCGCAGAGGTAAAAAATGACCGGAATCCATGGCTTCTCGGGCCGGCGCTTCGGCAATCTGATCGTGGCAAAAAAGAAACGGCCACAAGATTTGTCGTCATCCGTAGGGTGATTACGTCCTTCCGTACAGGAGATACAAGGGGGCTTTTCCGTTGCTGCGGCCAAGCACCATGAGTCTCTGTTTTCGAAGAATGCATGACGTTTGCATATCGTGTTCTTGAGCGGATTTATCTGAAATCTTGGGGATACGAGCGAAGCGTTGTGGCACATACTTTGGTCGGGGCTGTCCTCGTCCTAAACCCAACACAATTGGAGATTCATATGCATTTCAAACGCGCTTTAGCCGCCGCTCTGGGCGGCTTACTCGTCACTTGCTCGTTCGCCGTTAACCCAGATGGGACAACCGGCTTGGAGGTCGCCGACAACTCACGCATGAAGGCGGTACCGCTGCAAAACTGGGCTGCTGGCTCGTTTGCCAACAAAGCAAACACGCGAACTTCCGGAGAATCGCGCAAGGCGGCAACAGACTTCGCTACAGTTTTCCGCCCAGTGACGCCTTGTCGCCTGATTGATACTCGTCCAGGGCAGGTGTCTGCCGTGGGCAATATCGGTGGCACCATTATTGCCAGCCCCGGTACCCGGCGTACCGTCAACATGACCGGCCAATGCGGCATTCCTAACACTAGTGTTGTTAAGGGGCTTTCACTGGCATTTGCCGTCTTCAATTCCACACCGAACAACGGCGGCTCGCTGTCCTTTACGGCACCTGCCGCAGCGGCGACTGGCTTCAACATTGTTCATTCGATAGGTCTGCAATGGAACAGCACCAGCGCAGCGGTCGTTACGGGCGGAACGGGCGGCGACTTTGACGTGGTGTCGTCGGGGTCAACGGTTGATCTGATCGTAGACGTCAACGGCTACTTCCAGGACATGGACGAGGTCGACACTGGAACGCAAGAGCTTGACATCAGTAGCACGACGGCGGGTGACGCGTTCCAGGTGAACAACTCCAGTGCGAGTGGGTCGGCGTTAGCCGCAAGTGCATCCGGCACTGCTCTCCGAATTTATTCAGGAAAGTTGAGTGTTAGCGGAGCGAACAACGTCGGCGGTACTGGTACTGTTTACGTTCATGAAGTCACAGCAGGATCACTGGTCGGCGTCTGCGCTGGCACTCGGTCCAATCTCGACCACCCCATGCTGAACGGCAATCCAAACGCAGTCATATTGGTCACGCCTATCAACCAGACGGTGGGCGCAAATCCGACCGCGAACGTCACAGCTGAGTTGGTTAGCACAGCCGGCAACGTTTGCACTACACAAAACAACTGGCGGCTGTTCTTCAACGGCGGAACACCTACCGTGGGTAATCGCTACGTCATCATGATCATCAACAACAACTAGGCGCTCACGCGACTAGGCGAACTGGCTACGACGCAGCTTCGCACAACTCAAAAGCGTCGCCCCGTGCGGCGCTTTTTTTCGTCCGCATTTTGGCGGCGGGCGCTAGTCGGTCGGGCGATCCATCAGCGCCACCCGCTGATTGAGGCGTCGCACATCACGCCGCAGCTGCGTTAGCGCCAGATCGGACAGCAATGCCTTAACCGTGAGCACTGCGCATACGAGCGCCAGCACCAGTGCCGGCGGATACGCAACGCCCGCCGCACTGCCGAGCACGTCTACCCAGCCCGGCATGACGGCAAACAGCACGGACGCCACCGCGGTGGCCAGCCAAAACACGGCATCGCGCAAGTACAAATGATCGCGTCGCAAGAGCGTCAAAATGAGGATCGCCAGGCTGATGCCGATGAGCGCTGCGGAGGTGGCGACAGTCATGCGTGTGATTTCGAAGGTGAGGGTTGAAAGAAATTAGCCGGAAACGCTCTGATTTGACTAACGGGCTGGCTCAACTGGCGCTGCTTGTTGCGAGGGCGGGGTCTGCGCGGAAGTCCGCCACACGCCGGAGGCGAGGCATAGCACTGTCGTTTCCACCATGTATTTTGCCACCGCCCACCAACTATAAAAAATTCGCGAGCGACCACTCACCCGGGCGCTCATCATCACCTCAACTTCCGCAAAGTGAATTCCGGCGCGCCTTAGCAGCAACAGCACGCCCATGTCCTGATAGTCGATCAGCGTTGCCCGTTCGCCAGCAAGCACGGCGCAGGCGCGGGCGTTGTACAGGCGAAAACCCGAAGTCAGGTCTTCCAGAGAGAATCCCGTGAGCCTGCGAAACAAGGACCAGGCGAATTTGCGGGACCGGCTGCCGCGACTCGGGCACGCGCCGATGACAACATCGGCAAAGCGCGCGGCGTGCATCAGTCGGGCGATTTCATGCGGCTGGTGCTGGCCGTCGGCATCCATCGTGATGACGCTCGAGAAATTGTGCCGAACGGCGTAGCGCATCCCCATTTGCATGGCGCCCCAGGCCCCCTGCGCTAGTGGTGCGCGCAACGCTCGGGCGCCGGCGAGCTTGGCGACCTGTGCCGTCGCGTCCCCGCTGGCATCATCCACCACTAATACATCGGCATAGCCGAGCGCTATGACTTCGGAGACGACTCTGCCGATGGTCACCGCTTCATCGCGCGCCGGGATGACGATCAGAGGGCGCTCGTGCGCCTCTGGCAGCGGCGCATCCGGTGCAAGCCAGCTGCTGATCGTTTGCATCAGTTGTTTTTCGACCGCGTCGATCGAGTACTTTCGCGTCACCCGCGCGCGACCGGCCTGCCCCAGGCGAACGCGCTGCTCGCCGTTGAGCGCAAAGTCAACAATTGCGTCGCGCCAATCCTCGGGCTGGTCCGGAGGCAACAACCGACCGGTGACGCCATTGCGGACGACCGCGTTGACGCCGCTGCCGGGGATAGCGGAAACCAGCAATGGCAGCCCGTGATGCATGGCCTCCAGCAAAACCACGCCAAACGCTTCAGTCCGTTCCCGGCTTGGCAAACAGAAAACGTCCGCCGTACCGTAGAGAACCGCGCATTGCTCGTCGGAGAGCTGTCCCGGCAGAAAGACCCGGTCGGCCACATTGAGCTCGCGAATAAGCGCCGACAGCGTTTCGCGATCGTCGCCCTCGCCGACAATTCGCAACTCGGCATCCGGCACCATGGCGACGGCCCGAATGAGCGAGTCAAAACCTTTGTAGTAGGTCAATCGCCCCAACCCCAGCAGGCGGATACGCCCCGGCGACCAATTGTCGGTCGGCGGCGCACCCGGCACGATCATTCGCGCCGGGTCTATGCCAAGCGGCACCACCGCGCATTTTTCGCGGAAAAGCGCCAGCGGTTCGCTGCTTTCGAGATACGCCCTGGAGGTGCAAATCACCAGCGCCGCGCGCTCGAGCAACGCCTGCTCAAACGGGCGGTAGAAAGGATACAAAAGCCGCAGCGCCAGCGAATGCTTCGATGCAACGACATCGGCGTGCCAATGAATAATCCACGGCAGGCGGCGAGCCCGGCGCGATAACAGCGCTGCGAATGCGCTCAAGTTGGGCAAATGTAGATGCAGGTATTCAGGCTGCCAGTCATCAATCGCTCGGTTGAGTGCGGGCAGAAAGGCGGGCGCGAGTGGCGCGAATGCGACGCGGAGCCATACCGGCACGCGGCGCAGCCAGTCGGGATCCGTGCTTAAGCCTGTTTTCTCGTCGGTATGAACCAGCGCGAAGCTGGCGTGACCGGCGCGTCGCTGCGCCGCGATCAAGTCTTCGACAAAACGCTCGATGCCGCCCACGTCGGGGGCAAAATATTTGCCGATGTGAAGGACGCGCATGAAATTTCGGTTGAAGACGCGTGACGTTGAACGACAGGCATGTTATCTCGCGGGCGTGAGTGCGTCATCCGTAAAATGATCTGATTGTTTGCCCCGATTGCCGCCATGACCGACTCCCCCCACATCTTTACCGTTACCGCCGAAAACTTCGAGACCGACGTCATTGCCGCGTCCGACACGACGCCGATCGTGCTCGACTTTTGGGCGCCCTGGTGCGGGCCGTGCAAGACGTTGTCGCCCCTGCTGGAGAAGCTCGCGGTTGAATATGGCGGACGGTTCCGCCTGGGCATGGTCAATTCGGATGAGCAGCAGGAGCTGGCCGGGATGTTCGGCATTCGCTCGATTCCGACGGTCATTGCGCTGGTGAAGCAAAAACCCGCAAGCGCGTTTCAGGGCGCGCAGCCGGAGAGCACAATTCGTCAGTTCCTCGACAAAATCGTGCCGTCAGCGAGCGATGAAAAACTGGGTAAAGCTGCGGAAAAACTGGCGGCGGGCGACGTTCAGGGCTCTGTCGATGAGCTGCGTCTGGCGCTCGCGCTGAACCCTGCCTTGGACGAGGCGCGAGTGATGCTCGCCGACATCGCGATGCGTGACAATCGCATCGAAGAAGCGAAGGCTTATCTGGAGGCGTGCAAGCCGCTGACCCGCATGGATGAAGAGTTTCAGCGAGTTGCCACGAAAATTCTGGCGGCCGAGGAAGCCGGCAAATCCCCTGAAGCGACGGCGCTTAAAGCCCGCATTGAGCAGAATCCTGCCGACCACGACTCGCGCTTGCAACTGGCCGCGGTGCTGGCTGCGCAAAGTCAGTTTGAGCCCGCGTTTCAGACGTTGCTTGAGTCGATTCAGATTGATCGGAGCTGGAACGAGCAGGCGGCGCGCAAGCGCATGGTCGAATACTTCACGTTGGCAAAAGAACAGCCGGAGCTTGTGCGGCGCTATCGACAGGCGCTGTCTACCCTTCTGAATTGATCTGCGGACAACCCGTTTTCGGACGCTGGGACTCGCTGGTGCTGCCGGCGATGCGAATTTTGAAGCGCTATCGCGTCACGTTTTGTCATACAGCTTTCTCATGAAATGACCGCTTCATTGGGGCTAGACGTAAATTTCGCAGATAGTCGATAGCTCGCGTTAATCGCTTCTACCCCAGATACAGCGGTCTTTTCAAAGAAAAGCCGTATCGCACCGTTGTATTCGTCGCGTTCCATTGCAAAATGCTCTGATGCCTGCCTCCCCGACCCTCCTCGTTCAGCGCGCTGCCGCCGGTGATTCCGAAGCGATGCGCTCGCTGTTTTCGACGCTGTATCCGGATATCAAGCGGCTCGCCCGCAGCCGACTGGCGCAGGCGGGCGGCATTACGGGGCTTAACGCCACGGCGCTGGTGCATGAAGGCTTTATGCGGATGGCCGAGCGCGAAGGATTGCAGGGACAAACGCGGCTGCAATTTTTCGCCTACATCGGCAAGGTGCTGCGCTCCGTGGTGATCGATTACGTTCGCGAACGCGACGCCGAAAAACGCGGTGGCGGCATGACGCTGATGACGATGTCGGCCGCGGACGCCACGCCTGCGCCGTGGATGGACGTCACCGATATGGTGGCGCTCGATCAGGCGCTGGATCATTTACAGAAGCTTGATTTGCGCCTGTATCAGGTGATCGAGCTGCATGTCTTTTCCGGGATGTCGCTACAGGAAGTAGCCGACGAGCTCGGCGTAACGCTGCGCACGGTCAATCGCGATCTACTGAAGGCTCGGGCGCTGCTATCCAACGCGTTGGGAACGCCTGCGCCGGATCCTGCCGTTTGATGCTGGCGGTGACGCGGCGTCTAGTCGGCACGCCCGTGCGCGCACGGGCGAATCGGGCGCAACACTGAGCAAAAATGAGCGATCCGCTAAATCTTCAGACCATTCCGCAGCAGACGTGGCAGCGCGTTTCGGACCTGTTTGATGAAGTCATTGAGCTCGCCGAGGGTGATCGCATTACGTTCATCCGGAAACTCTGGGGCACCGAGCCGCAGGTCGCCAGCGAACTGGCTGCACTTCTCGTTGCGGCTGCAAAAGTAGAGAAAGCACCGAAGCTCGAACAGGCTCCGTTTGATTCGATGCTGAGCGATGCGCTAGCCCGGCAAAACGCCGCCAACGCAGCGTACAAACCGGGTCAGAAATTCGGCCCGTGGACGCTCGAAGAATGCATCGGTCAGGGCGGCATGGGCGAGGTCTGGCGCGCAAAACGCAGTGACGGGCTGTACAAGGCCTCCGCCGCACTCAAAATCGTGCGCAGCGACCTGTCAAACGAGAAGCTGAGCGCCCGCTTCCGCCGAGAACGCGTGGTGCTCGCGCGGCTGAATCACCCGAATATTGCACGGCTGCTGGATGCCGGTATCGAACAAAACCAGCCGTTCATCGTGCTGGAACTGGTCAAGGGCATGCCCATGCTCGACTACGTCACAGCGCACACAAAAACGCTCTCGGACCGGTTGCGACTGATCCGCGACATTGCGCTGGCCGTCGAGCATGCGCACAGCCAGCTCGTGCTTCATCGCGATCTGAAGCCATCGAACGTTCTGGTAACCGCCGATGGGCAGATCAAGCTGCTTGATTTCGGCATCGCCGGGGTGCTCGACAGCAGCAGCGAAGAGCCGATGACAAAGCTCACGCAACTCACCGGTCGCGGCCTCACGCTCGAATACGCCTCGCCCGAGCAGATTACGGGCGAACCCACGGTGGCCGCGAGCGACGTCTATTCGCTCGGCGTGCTGCTGTTTCATCTGTGCACCGGCAATCGACCCTTCGCCACGAGCAGCACGCGCGCTGCGCTCGAATACGCGATGGTCAATTCCGATCCGCCGCGCCCGTCGGCCAGCATCGCCACCAAAAATGCCGATCCAACCAACCCGGCGCTCGTCGATCAAATCAATCCACCGGTTGACGCGTACCGCCTGCGCGGCGACCTTGACGCCATCATCACGCGTGCCATGCGACTGGCCCCTGCCGAGCGATACCAGACCGCCGCAGCGCTTGCTGCCGATCTCGACGCATGGATGAGCGAGCGGCCGACGTCCCTGCATGCCGGTGATCGCGCCCATGCGACGCGCTTGTGGTTCAAACGGCACTGGAAAATTGTCGGCGTAATCAGTACCGCAGTCGTATTGGTAGTGGCCGCACTGGGCGTCAGTCTTTGGCAACGCAGCGTCGCCATCGACTCGGCGGACGCCGCCGCGCGCCACCTCGACGGCGTGATGGCGCAACTGCCCGCGCTTGCCGCCATTGACGGCGAGGCAACAGTTGAAGCCAAGCGCCAATACGCGGCGTTGCTGCTGCGCCTGAAGCGCCCGACAGACGCATTGACGGTGCTCGATGAGGCCCTGCCGCTGGTCATTGCCAAATACGGCAAGACGAGTCCGATTTACGGCAGGCTTTTGCTCGGTCGTAGTGCGGCGCTTGAGGCTCTTGGGCGCGCCGAAGAAGCTCGCGCTGCGCAGCGTGAGGCGAAGGAAATCCCCGAGGTCAAATGATCGGCTCTTGAAGCCGAGTTTGGTTCAAACGCATGGTCACAACGAACTCGGGACAGCTTGATTTGCGGGGCCGAAGCCAGACGAGATCAGCACGAGCAAGGTCGCTACCTTAGCAGGCAGGCCAGCGCGGGACGCGGAGATATTTGCCTGCGCATCGCACAAGTGTGGTCACACACAGCCTCCCAACAGCTGCGAACAATACCCGCAATTCACGCCGTTCATCGCATGTTCGTCGCACGGCACTTTCCATTTGTTCGCCAATGCGCAGAATTCATGCTGTTGCGCTTTTCGTGGCGGCCGCGTCGAAAGAGGTGGCTCGCGATTCCTCAGGAATGTTCGGCGAACTAGCGCACAAATAAATCACGCAACGATCCGCTCGACCGTCGCCTCCGTTTTGGGGGCATCAGTCCGGAGGCATTTTGTTGTCCGTGAATTACGCAAAGGCTCGCCAATTCGCTGCTGATTCGCAGCTCTCAAGAAAGACAAACTCATGTACCTGAATACTTCTGAAATCGACCTGCCCCATGCCGCCGCACCCCTGGTGAAAAGCGACGCACCCCGAATGGACCTCTATATGTCCATTCACAAAGCAATGCGCCAGTTCATGTTTGACACCGTGTATCGAATCGGGCGCATGGACATCAGCGACGAGGCCGAGATGGTCGCAACGCTCGATCAGTTGGACGCATTGCTCGACGAGTGCGCCGGTCATCTCAAACGTGAAAACGATTTTGTGCATCCGGCGCTTGAGTCGCGGGCCGCAGGAAGCAGCAACCGCATCATGGAGGAGCACTTCGACCATATCGACGCCATCGACGCGTTGCGCAACGAAGTGCTCGCGCTGCGTAACGGGCTACCTGAGAACCGCGCAATCCTGTCACGCGCACTCTATTTGCACCTGACACTTTTTGTGGCTGACAATCTGGTGCATATGCACGTCGAAGAGTCCGCGCACAACAGCATCTTGTGGGCTAAATTCAGTGACGCGGAGCTTGAGGAAATTCATCATCGTATCCTCGCGAGCATCGACCCCACAGAAATGGTGTCGGTCCTGCGCCACATGGTTCCCGCAATCTCTCATCAGGAGCGCGTTGGCATGTTCAGCGCAATGCAAGCCAGCCCGATGCCACGTGAAGCGTTCAACGCCGTGCTCGAAGTGGTTCGACCGACGCTTGAAACGAAAAACTGGGGCAAGCTGGCCTGTGCGCTCAATGTGCCGCAGGTGCCGGGTCTGGTTGACTTCCGGTAACCCGTTCCTTGGGACGGTGAGCGCGGCTCCGCGTTCGCGCTCACCTTGAGGCACAGTCAGACGTTCTCTGCGGGGGCCACTTGTTTTTCGTGCAAAAACTAGTGGCGAGCGATCAAGCAGGCGCGCAGGGCCTGAAGTCGCTGGCGAGCCCGCGACCCGAAGAGCCCCGATCGTGGACCAGCCGGGTGGAGAGTTCTATTCAGTTAGCTCCGACTGGTACTAACTCAGCGCCGCAAAAACTGCTGCCGTGATCGCATCCACATTGCCAACGCCGTCCACGCGTTTGTATTGCGGTGCCCCGGCCGCACCCGCTTTTGCGAGATCAGCGTAGTAGCCGAGCAGCACCTCGGTTTGGTCGTGATACACCTTCAGGCGAAATTTGACGGTTTCTTCCTTGTCGTCGTCGCGCTGAATCAGATCATCGCCAGTGAGATCATCCCTGCCCGCGACTTTCGGCGGATTATGCGTTACGTGATACACGCGGCCGGACGCCAGATGCACACGACGACCGCTCATGCGGGCCACAATGGCTGAGTCAGGTACGGCGATTTCCAGCACGTAATCCAGCGCAACGCCTGCATCCTTCATCGCTTCGGCTTGCGGAATCGTGCGCGGAAAACCGTCGAACAAATAGCCGCCCGCACAATCGGGCTGCGTCAAGCGTTCCTTGACCAGGCCGATGATGATGTCGTCCGACACCAACGCGCCGGAATCCATCACTTTTTTGGCCGCCATGCCGAGTGGCGTTCCCGCCTTCACCGCAGCACGCAGCATGTCCCCCGTCGAAATCTGAGGAATGCCAAATTTTTCGCAAATAAACTTCGCTTGCGTGCCTTTGCCTGCCCCCGGGGCACCGAGAAGTATGAGTCGCATGTCGTCCGTCCCTTGTCGATAAATTGGTCTTTTCTTGATTATCGCCTGCAACGTCTTTCGCTCGCCTTACGCCTGCGTTATCGAGCTGTTTGTACTGCACAACTTTTTTGTCAAGAGCTTAATCTGTCGCGGCTTCGGTCGTATTTATTCGATAGTCGACTTTATTAGTAAATCCGCGCTTGCCCATACCTAATGGGGCGTTACCTAAAAAGCTGATGGGCAGCACGATGCATGAGCTGACCGCTGCTCGCGCGCAAAAGTCGATATCTCGTTTCTCAATGGCGCCGCATCAGGCACTTTTTCACTCCGTTGATTGCATACGATCTGTTCGCTACCGCACTGACGCCGACGCCGACGGTAAGCACAATCGTTGTTGCGTCGCGGCAAATGGTCACTTTTTGACGAGCCACGTTGACGAAGTCCTCATAGATAACGCGGAATCAACAGGCAATGAGTTACTCGAAACATCAAATGCGACCCGTGCGCTGCTGTACAGCCGCATGATGAGCCCGTCACGCGCAGTCCCTGCGCCTGCATACGTTCGCTCGGTTGGCACTGCCACGCCCGAGACCCGCTACACCAAAGCAGAGTGCCTTGACGCCTTCCAGAAATCCGACTGGTTCTCGCGACTGGACGCGCGCTCACATTTCATCGCGCGCACCGTTCTGCAACGGGATAACGGCATTGAGGCGCGACGCCTTGCCGTGAGCTCGCTAGAAGAGGTGTTCACCATTGACCCGGACACCCTCTCAAAGCGCTTTCTCAAGCATGCGCCTCTAATTGCTGCGCAGGCAGCCGAACGTGCGTTGGCCAAAAGCGCTCTTGCTGTGCAAGCCATTGACGCAGTTGTCGTCAGCACATGCACCGGTTACGTTTGCCCCGGCCTGTCCGGATACGTCATTGAACGACTCGGATTGCGTGCTGACGTGCAGGCGTTCGACCTCGTCGGACAAGGCTGTGCGGCTGCGCTGCCGAACATGCAACTGGGTCGCGCCTTGCTGGCGTCAGGCGCATGCGAAAACGTACTTTCCATTTGCGTCGAGATCAGCAGTGCGGCGATGTATCTTGACAACGATCCCGGCGTCTTGATCAGCGCGTGCCTGTTCGGCGACGGCGCTGGCGCTGCCGTTCTGTCGCGCGATGCAGCGCCAGGCGGGCGAAGGATCGAGTGGACCGACAGTGCATCCCTGATCGAACCCGCAGAGCGCAAAGCGCTCATGTTTGAACACAAAGACGGCATGCTGCGCAACGTCCTTACCCGCGCTGTGCCTGCGCTGGCTGCGGACTACGCGCACCGTGTGCTGGACATCGTGCTTGATCGCGCGGGCCTTGGAGTAGAGGATATCGACGCGTGGATCATGCATGCGGGTGGACGTGACGTGCTACTGGCGCTTGCGCGTGAATTCGACCTCAACAGCGCGCGGGACTTTCGCTACAGCGCCGCCATGCTTCGCGAATATGGCAATCTGTCGAGCGCATTCGTGTACTTCGTACTCGATGCCGCGCTGGCAGATGACGCACCAGACGGCTGGTGGTGGCTGTCCTCGTTCGGTGCCGGATTCAGTTGTCACGGCGCGTTGCTGAAAGTTGGGAGCGCGCCTCTATGATGCCGAGAATCCTGACCGCCGAAACGCTGGACGGGCTGGAAGCGGACGACCCGGCGGCCATGCGTTCGCGACGTGATTTGCAGCGAGTGCACCGCGTCATGGGCACGCGAGGCATTCTGCTTCGGGCACTGACAGACATGCTGCGCTTTCGTAGCGCGACGAGACCGTTGCGAATTCTTGAGCTCGGTGCAGGCGACGGCAGCCTGATGCTGCGTGTTGCCGAGGCGCGATCACCAGCCTGGTCCAAGGTTGACATCACGCTACTGGATCGTCAGCCGCTGGTAGCACAGGCGACGATTGATCGCTACGCGCAATGCGGCTGGACCGCCAGGCAACAAGTGATGAATGTGATGGATTGGGCGGCGGAAGACAGCACGCCAGCGAGCAAACTCGAGCGCTGGGATGTGATCGTCGCCAACCTCTTCCTGCATCATTTTGAAGGTGCGCAGCTCCGTGCGCTGATGAATATGATGGCTGCAAGGTGCAACCGCGTGTTCGCCTGCGAGCCCCGCCGCTCAAGGTTTACGCTGTCGGGCAGTCACTTGATCGGGGTGCTGGGTGCTAACGCCGTGACGCGTGAAGATGCCGTGCTAAGCGTGCACGCAGGCTTCTGCGACCACGAGCTCACGCGCGTTTGGCCCCGCGATGGCGACGGCTGGCGGACACAGGAATATTCGGCCGGTTTCTTCAGCCACTGCTTCCGCGCAGAGCGAGTGGGTGCAAGCTAATGACAACCGACTTCGATGTTGTCATCGTGGGCGCTGGTCCCGCCGGGTCGTCCGCCGCCATTCTGCTGGCGCGTGCCGGTTGGTCGGTCGCGCTGGTCGAAAAGCAGACTTTTCCCCGCCGAAAGGTCTGCGGCGAATGCATCGCAGCAAGCAACTTCCCTTTGCTGGACGCGCTCGGGATCGGAGCAGCGGTTGCAGCGGCTGCCGGGCCGGAGTTGCGCAAAGTAGCGCTGCTACGAGGGGACCGCAGCGTAGAGGCTGGCCTGCCTCCAGCAACCGCACAAGCCGATCCATGGGGACGCGCAGTGGGTCGCGAAACGCTCGACACACTGTTGCTGGAACAAGCTCGATCCGCGGGTGTTTGTGTGCTGCAACCTTGGTGCGTACAGGTCATTCGTGGCAGCGCGGGTGCCTGGCAAGTGGAAGTTCGCGCCGTAGATTCAGACCTCATGCAAACGCTAAACGCGGCTGTCGCAATCGACGCCCACGGATCGTGGCAGGTATTGCCATCCGCACGTCCCGCGCGGCTCAGGGGGCGCGCGAGGTCAGACCTGTTTGCGTTCAAAGCCAATTTTCGTGGTGCGTCGTTGCCGCCAGGCAAGCTCCCCGTTTTGAGCTTCAACGGCGGCTACGGCGGCATGGTGGTTGCCGGTTCCGACGAGACCACGCTCGCCTGCTGCGTCCGCCGCGATCGCCTTGAAGCGGCTCGCACAGCGTCACCGGGACTTCGCGCAGGCGAAGTGATCGAAGCACTTCTCCGGCGCGAATGCGCTAGCGTGCGCAAAGCGTTGCTAGGTTCAACGCGCGAGGGACAGTGGCTGGCCAGTGGCCCGCTCGATCCCGGCGTTCACTTGCGGGCAGACGACGCAATTTTTCGCATCGGGAATGCGGCGGGTGAAGCGCATCCAATCATTGGCGAAGGCATGAGCATGGCGCTGCAGTCGGCGTGGCTGCTGTGCGGTCATCTGCTGGAGGCGGGTAGTCCTCACCCGGCGACTGAAAACAGCTGGCAACGCGACGTTGCGAAGCGCTATGCGAGCGAATGGCGCCAGCAATTCTCGCCCCGGCTTCGTCTGGCTGCCGCGTTCGCGCACTGTGCGATGCGTCCTGTAACTGCGGTGCCGCTGATGGCGATGGTGCGACTGTGGCCGGCTCTGTTGACGGTCGGCGCAACCTTCGGGGGGAAGACTCGTTCAGCCATCGACCGCGCGATGGTGGCCAAGCTGGCAAGCCACCATTCGCGAGCGGCCGCACGCACCGCTTCCAGTCGTGCCGCCAGCATTTCAGCGATTG
>JAYWHV010000127.1:0-4157 GCA_043777615.1 Burkholderiales bacterium
CAAGACGCGCGTTGCGTTGATTGGCATGCATGACACTTTGCGTGAAAAGACCGGCGATAAGCGCTATATGGCCGCTGTTAAAGGCGAATGGGTGAATGATCGCCAGCACGTCAAAGCTCCGCTCGCGAAGTACACGCAGCCCAATGGGGAACGTCGGGTTGAGGTAAACGCGGACGACGGGCAGTTCGCACACACTGTTTTCAACCTCGTCGAACGGCGTTCCAACATGAGTTTGCTTGAGGCTGAACTGAAAACCGGGCGCACTCACCAGATTCGCGTTCATCTGCAGCACTGTGGCTTCCCGATTGCGGGCGATGACAAATACGGAGACAGCGCCTGGAACAAGGAGCTGCGCGCCTCGGGCTTCAAGCGCATGTTCCTGCACGCAAAATCGTTCACTTTTGAACACCCAGTCACCCATCAATCTGTCACCGTCGAAGCGCCTTTGCCCCGCGAGCTGGCAGCGTTTTGGTACGGAGAGCCCGCATGAGTAGCAAAAAATACCCCTTCATCGTCTTTGATTGGGACGGCACTCTGGCTGATTCCACGGGCGTCATCAAACGCGCTCTGCAGCGCTCTGCAGAGGACTTGGGCTATCCCATCCCGACCGATGCACAGGCTGCATTCATCATCGGTATGGGTCTGCGGCCCGCGCTGGAGCACGCGATTCCGACGCTGCGTGAAGACGACTTGTTGCCGCTGACCGACCGCTATCGCCACCATTTCATGGCGGGCGAAAACGAGATTTTTCTGTTTGACGGCGTAACAGATATGCTGGCGGCGCTGAGGGCGCGCGGGCATTGGCTTGCAGTGGCAACCGGAAAGTCGCGCCGGGGACTTGATCGGGCGTTTGAAACTCTGGGTCTGCGTGAATTTTTTGTTGCTTCGCGCTGCGGCGATGAGGGCTTCGCCAAGCCCCACCCCGGCATGTTGAATGCGCTCTTCGAAGAAACTGGAATGACCGCCGCTGACACTGTCATGATTGGCGACACCACGCACGACCTCCAACTTGCCGAAAACGCTGGCGCCGCCGCCATCGGCGTTACGTACGGCGCGCATCACCCCGAACTATTGCACGAACACCGTAAGCTAACACTGGTAGATTCCGTGTCGGCGCTGCGCTCGTACCTTGAGGCCAACGCCTGAATAATCGAACATTGGACCCTATGGATCAACTCCCCTCACAACCCGGCTGGGAACGCGAACTCGTGACCAAACTTGCGCAAGCCAACCTGCGCGAGCAGGCGGCGAAGCGTCGCTGGTCAATCTTTTTCAAGCTGCTCTGGATCACCCTTGCAGTGCTCGTTTTCGCGTGGTTCAACGGATGGATTGGTCAGGGCGCGTCGTCAAACGACAGCGTCGGACGGCACACGGCGCTGGTAAAGCTGGAGGGCGAAATCGCGGATGGCACCAAAGCTAGCGCTGAAAATATCAACGCGGCGCTCGTTGCTGCGTTCAAGGATACCGATAGCGTTGCTGTAATCCTGAACATCAACAGCCCAGGTGGCTCGCCCGTTCAGTCTGCACGCATCTATAACGAGATTAAACGCTTGCGCAGGGACAACCCCGAGAAACCGCTGTACGTCGTTGTTGATGAATTGTGTGCGTCGGGCGGATACTTTGTTGCTGCCGCAGCTGACAAGATTTATGTTGATCAGTCAAGCCTCGTAGGCTCCATCGGCGTGATTTATCAGGGCTTTGGCGCTGACAAGGCTATGGAGAAACTGGGCATTGAAAATCGTACTGTGACCGCAGGCGAAAACAAGGCCTTCATGGATCCGTTTGCGCCAATGAAACCTGAACACAAGGCGCATCTTGAAGCGATGCTCGCCGACGTGCATCAACAATTTATCAAGGCGGTAAAAGAGGGGCGCGGAGCGCGCCTGAAAGAGGCAACCCCCGGTTTATTCAGCGGCCTGATCTGGAGTGGCAACAAGGCTATTGAAATCGGTCTGGTTGACGCCGCCGGATCGATCGGGAGCGTGGCGCGTGATGTCGTTAAGGCGGAAGATCTGGTGGATTACACGATCGAGGAAAACGCATTCGACAAACTTGCGCGCCGCATCGGCGCAAGCTTTGGCGCGGGTGTGATGCAGGCCGTGAACAAGTCCAGCTGGAAGTAATCGTGCGGAAGTAACCGTGCTGCAGGCGCTCTAAAAAGCACCCATCGCCAGTCCCTCGGCAAACACTTGACCGAGCTCGCGACATGACGCCAAATCCGCGCGACTCAACTCTCCGCGCGAAGAGCCCGCCTCTCCGCCTGCCCGGCGCGCGATGATGCCCGAATGTATCTTGCGCATTCGCCAGCCGGTGACGATGCGATCAACGCTCTGCATCGCGCCAGTTCCATCGCTGCCAGCGCACACTAAAACCGAATACGGTTGCCCCGCGAGCAGACTTGCGCTGCCGCCGCCTTGCTCCGTTGTGTCGGCCATGCACGCGTAAAACGTGCGATCAAAAAATGCTTTCAGCGACCCTGCCATGTAGCCGAAGTTCTCCGGCGTTGCAAGGATCAGTGCGTGTGTGCTGAGCAGCTCCTTCGCGGTCGCAATTTGTGCCGAACGGGTGCTGACCTCTACGCCGTCCACATCCGCTGCACCCCCGCAAAATGCACTCACCATCGCTCGCGTGCCTCCGCTGGCTGAATGGTGAACAACAAGTATTTTTTTCATTGGCGATACGAACTGCGGGTAAAAAAATGGGCCACCGAAGTGACCCATTGTCTACCGCTCAGTCGCGTGAATCAATCAAGGATCGATCAGCGTCACGCTAGCCGTGGCGGAGCCGCCTTTACCGTCGCTGATCGTGTAGGTAAAGGAGTCATGTACGAAGCAGACGCCGGTTGGGTTGTAGGTGAGTGTTTTTCCATTTGCGCCGATGGCGATGCCTGCTTTCGACGGCTGCGTCACCGAGGTAATGGTCAACGCATCCCCGTCCTTGTCGCTGTCGTTGGCCAGCACATCAAGCACCATGCTGGTTTTGCAAGGTACGACATAGACGTCGTTGACTGCGACCGGAGCGGTGTTGGTAGGAGGCACAATGACAACCGGTGCCGCCTTCACGGTAACCGCCACGGTAGCTGTTGATGTTCCGCCCTTGCCATCGTTGATGGTGTAGGTGAAGCTGTCAACCGTTCCAGCGCAGGTGCTTGCTGCCGGCGTGTAAACCACGCGGCCTGCCGAGATCGTCGCCGTGCCTTTGCCGGGCGTCGCCACGCTCGTGATGGTCAGCGTATCGCCATCCGGGTCGGAGTCGTTCGCGAGCACATTGAACGTAGCGGGTGCGTTGCACTCGATGGTGTACGCATCATTGACCGCGGCCGGACCGCGATTCAGGAAGCGGCGTGGGCCAGTCGTTGTTCCTGTATTCGTCTCGACCCAACGATAGCTGTCGACGGCGGTCTTGTGCTGCGCGGGGTTATGCAGCGCGCGCGTGATCCAGTTGTTTGGAACGTCTTCGACGACTTCGCGCTGGACCTGACGATCAATCATTGGCGCAACTGCCGGGGTTGCCACCGCTGGGGTGGTGCCAGCATTCGTGGTCGGTGGCGTGGCGGCAGCAGCGGCTGCCGCAGGCACCGTGACCCGAACGTCTTCCACTTTTTCTTTGACTATCACCACGTCAGTGTCGGCGCGGCGATTGCGGAAGCTTTGCCCTTTGACTTCAGGATACTTCGGCGAGCGACCGGCCTGACCGCTGGTCGTAACCAGCTCAGTCGGAACGCCTTTGCTGACCAGATAGGCCTTGACGACTTCCGCGCGCTTTGTCGAAAGCACGACATTGTTCCGGTCGCCGCCTGTTGGACAGGTGTGGCCAACAACGTTGACCTTCAAATCAACGTACGGACGTTGTGCAGCAATGCGTGCTACCAGCGCGTCCAGTTCCTTGATCGCCGCTGGCTTCAACTTGGCAGAGTTGAGATCGAAATAGGTTTCCTGAGCGTCGTTCGCATTGGCACGGGTGACGCGCTTTTCCATGCGCGTTGTTGGCTCGGCAGGTGCCGCAGTCGCTGCCGCTGAAGCACCCGGCGCTGTCGCCGCCGTCGTTGCCGCCACTGTCGGCGCGCGCCACGATGGATCCGGCACGCGTTCGGTCGCGGTGACCATACGCGTGACTTTGTTTGAGCGGAAGCTGCTTTGTGGTGCGCCCAATTCGTA
>JAYWHV010000128.1:0-14945 GCA_043777615.1 Burkholderiales bacterium
GTTCGAGCGACTATCGCATCCCATCCTCTCGACTTCACTCTATCTCGTCATGGGATGGACGGTGCTGATTGCGGCATTGCCGCTGATTGAGCGTGCACCCGCAGCAAGCGTCTTCTGGCTTGTAGCGGGCGGTATTGCCTATTCGGTGGGCGTGATTTTCTTCGTGCTTGATTCGCGGCTGCGATTTGCCCACGCCGTGTGGCATGCGTTCGTCGCTATGGGCACGGGCTTCCACTTTGTTGCGGTGTTGAACTACGCGGTCTGACCGCAGTGAATAACGACCGTTCAGTCTCACGGGGGAATCGGAAGGTAGGTGAACCCAACCCCACCCGCTAGCTACTTCTTGTGCTTCTTCGGGCGACCGGTCTTAACGGGATCGAGCAGATTCAGCTCCATCAGCTGCGTCGCCGGCGCAAGCGACGCGAAATGGCGCAATGCTGCCCGTACGACTTCGCTCTTTTTGGTGCTGTCACGGCCCGAATTAATGGCGTCAAGCTTGCACTTTTTCAGGAGCTCCTGATCGGCTGTGGTCATGGTGAAACTGTCGCGCATGATGGGTGACACGGCTTTGGGCGCACTGACGGGTTTGGTCGATACGGTTTTTACCGCTGGCCGGACAACCACTTTGCTAGCGATTACCGCCTTAGCGGTTGGCTTGGCGACAGGATTGGGACGAGTTACTCTCGTGGCGGGCTTTTTGGTGCTTTTCGCCGCGGCTTTAGCAGCAGGCTTTGCGAGTTTTACGGTGGAATTCATTCTGGTGATCCGGAGTGATTAAACAGTAATATTGTATTACTGTTAATTTGCATTTGTAAACCCTCTTACGCCCCGAAGCAGAAAAGCGCCTGCAGGCGCTTTTCTCAATAGCAGAATTGCGCTAGCTGCCGATGCGCCCACCGTCATTCTTGGTGATTACAATCGTGGCTGAGCGCGGCCGCTTGCCTGCGCCGTAGCCAGCATTGCTCGGCCACTGGCTTGCGTATTTCGTTGGATCAGCCAGGTTTGCCTGTGCCGTCGATTCGCCCGGATGCTGGATGTTGATGAACATCGTTTTGCCATCTGGCGTTTCGCACAAACCGGTAATTTCGCAGGCGGATGGACCGACCAAAAAGCGTTTCAGTGTGTCAGCAGTTGGCGTAGCTCCGATGCGTGCGTTCACCACCAGATCGCCGCCGGTGGCGCGTGGGTAAGTCAACGCCTTCACGGTTCCGTCGCCGACCTGACCAGGCGCTGCTGCGAGCATCATGCAGTTGGTGACATCCGTATACGCGCCGTCGTCGGTTTGAATCCAGCACAGACCCGTATACGGGCTGAACACCAATCCGTCCGGACTGGAAAAATCCTGATCGCTGGTCAGATTTGAGATGTTGACCGTGGCCTTGTCGGCCCCAGCTTCGGCGCCAAACAAGTACACGTCCCAAACAAAGGAGGTAGCGACCGAGCTCGCGTCTTTCAGACGCAGGATGTGCCCGTTCGGATTGCCGACTTGTGCCGTCGTGCCCTTCAAGTCCGTGTACACCCGCGGGTTGGCGGCATCGGGGGCAGACTGCGCTGACGACGTGGGTTCGACGCGGCGGTTGCTGTTGTTGGTGAGTGTGAAGTAAACCTCGCCGTTGGCCGGATTGACGCCGTTCCACTCGGGGCGATCCATCTTCGTCGCGCCGACGGCGTCGGCTGCGAGACGTGCGTTGATAAGAACGTCACCCTGATCGGCAAACTTGTAGCCCGCGTAGCCCGAAATCAGCGCGTTGGTTATCGACAGTTCGACCCATGATCCTGTCCCGTCAGCCGCAAACTTCGCTGCGTACAACTTGCCACTATCAAGGTACTTGTCGCCCGCGGCCATGCGATTGGTGGTGCTTGCATCGGCCGCATCCCAATTCGCCGTTGAGACGAATTTGTAGATGTACTCACCACGCGAATCGTCGCCCATGTAGACGGCCAATGGCTGTCCAATCGTAGCTTTTCCGAACGACGCACTTTCATGGGCAAAGCGCCCGAGGCCAGTGCGCTTCTTGGCAAGTTTTGTTTTGTCGTAGGCATCGATTTCCACGACAAATCCCATCGCGTTCATCTCATTTCGGTAGTCATCACTGCCATCCGTTGAGGCGCCGATTTTGCTGTTGTTCCAGCGAACATATTTGTCGCCACTACCGCCTGTTTCCCAACCGTGGCGACTCGCCGAACCTTGTGTGCGGCCATAGCGATTCAGCGATGCGACACTCTTGTCGTTGCCGCGTGCCGCATTGTCGGTGCCTGATCTCGCGAAGTAGCCCGCCCAGTTTTCCTCGCCTGTCAACAACGTCCCCCACGGGGTCTTGCCGGTGCCACAGTTGTTCAACGTGCCGCGGGTTCTGGTTCCGTTCGTTGAGTATTTCGTGATCATCAGAGCGTTGCCACGCGCCGGCCCACTGATCTCCATGTCGGTCAAAGGTGTGAAGCGATGATTGAACGCTGAGCCTTTGACGTATTCCCATGCGTTTCCGGCTTTGCGCACTTCGACAAGCGACACGCCGTGAAGCGCCACTTCTTTGTCCACCTCAGCTGCGGGACGCGGCAGTGTCGTTGTCCCGCCATCGGCGTGAACGAAGAACGAACTCAACCGCTCATCGGTGGTCGCTTCATGATTGATTGCCAGAATGCCGCGGTCTGTAGAGACCAGAGATGCGCCGTTACTGGCCGACAATCCAAACCATTCCATGCCGTCGTGATGGTCGCCCGCGCGTTCGTCGAATGCGCTGTCAGTGCCGTCATTTTTGTATGCGGCAGTGCTCGCGAACAGCGGATCGCCCAGCGCGTAGAGCACGCTGACGCTGTAGCCAACCGGCACGGCAACCGTATCGGCCAGGCTCTTGGGCACTGCCGCGAAGCCAAGCAGCTTTTCCGTCGCCACAGGCGTGGTCGCGACGTCGTTGTCGCTGCCGCAGCCAGCCAGCCCGAGCGTAGGCAATGCGACCGTTGCCGCCAATCCCATGCTACCGCGCAACATGTTGCGGCGGCTCATTCGCGAATTGAAAATCGAATCGAATGTCGGATTAGCTGAACTATTGGAATTCTCGTCGTTGAAATCGACAACTGAGTTGGAGGAAAGATTGGATTTTTTCATAAGGGTCCTGCTTCAAGAAACTACATGTAGCGTCCACTGAGATGGGCGATATTCGAAAGGGCGGGCTATGTCCCGCTAAATTTCAATTCAGGTCGGGTAGAGAACACCAGACCCATGAAGCTCGCAGTGCCGCAGCGAACCTCTTTGCAACGGTCAACACAACTGGCGCTGATGATTGTGAATTGATGTGACAGCAATTTACTGCGCGGTACGAGCGCCCAAAAAGTGTTGCGCATAACGCGGTACCATGCGCTCAACTGGCAGCAGCACGAAGAAGTCCGCGCTGTCGAAGTCCGGATCCCACGCAGGTTCGCCGCAGACCCATGCGCCGAGCCGTAGATAGCCCTTGAGCAATGGCGGTGGGGACGGGCGTGCTCCCATCGGGTCGCCCAGGGACTGCAGGCCACGAATCGGCTCGACGCGGAAGTCCACGGGCGCGAGATGTTTCGCCATCAGCTCCGCTCGCAACGCGCCGAGATTGAGTGATCCACTGTCGAGCGGCACGCTCGCGCAGCCCGCGAGGTATTTCACGCCATGCTCACTCACATAGGTTCCGAGACCCGACCACAGTCTCGCCAGGGCGCCACTGCTGCGATAGGCTGGATGAATACAGGCGCGACCGACTTCAAAAATCTCATGCGCAATCGGCTTCAACGCGTCAACGCGGAACTCTCCTTCCGAGTACATGCGCTTCACCGAGCGCGCCCCCCACGGCGACAGGATGCGGTAAGTTCCGACGACTTTGCCCAGCGTTTCATCGATGACGAGCAGATGCTCGCAGGCTGCGTCAAACATATCGACGTCGCGCCCATCGTGTCGATGCAGATCCGCGCCCATCTCTTCGCAAAAAACCTTGTAGCGCAGGCGCTGCGCCGCGATAACGTCGGATGCACAATTAGCGAGGCGAACCGTCAGCTGTGGTTCGAATGCAGAACGCGTTTGATTGACGGCAACGGCGGCTGGGCTGGCAACGATTTGCATGCGTCGGACTCCACGGGATGACACATGCAATGTAGAAATTCAAGATGACATTGAAGTGACTGAATCGCGACGCATTTGTGACATGCGAAGGGTCGCACCTGTCATCACACGGTCACAAACGCCTTCGACAATTACGGTTGGCTTATCGCTGAAAGCAGTGAACGACGCGCGCAAATAGTCGCGTAGAGCTCACCGCTGAAGCGAGCATCAATACGATTGATGAAGCGGGACAGGCGGCAACGTAGCCCCTGTTCTCGCAGGCCTCCCTCTTGTCCGGCCGTTTGAGCGAGACCAGCGGCTAACGCGCTCGTGACGCCGTTGTGTAAGCGGCTACAACCTCGTTCATAAAATCAAGTTGGCGTGAACGGAAACCTACGGCAGGAATCCGAGTGCCAAAGTAACGCCAAACTTTGCCCAGCGGGCTGTTTCTTCTTCCAGCAACGCCAAAGTTAGCGGCTTTTTGTCGAGCCAGCTACTGTCAACTTGCAACAGGAATGAATCACCCTGAGTACGAAGGTCAGCAGTGGGTACGTCATGCACGCGACCGTGACAAAACAAAGCCGCCAGACGCAGACAAACAATCCGCTTTAGCAGCGCGGGCGACAACGCGTCGCGATTCAATTTTTTTAGCGACCCGGTGTGCCCGAACACTAATGTGGCGAGCAGGCTGCGTTCCTGTTCCGAGAACCCGTACAAATCCGAATGTTCAATCACGTACGACGAATGACGGTGATAGTCCGCGTGCGCAATGGCCATTCCGATTTCGTGAACCGCTGCCGCCCACGACAGCAGTGGATCAGGGGCAGGCTGCGCCACGCCTGCCCACAGCGCCTGCGCGAGGGTTCCCACCCGTATCGCTTGCTCCAGATCGGCGCCGTATCGGTTCTGCAGGCGCGACACCGTGATGGATCGTGGGTCTGTGTTCGATGGCTCGTCCGATCGATGCAGCAAGTCATAGAGTACGCCCAGACGTAGCGCTCCCTCAGCAGGCTCAATGGCGTGAACGTTCAGCTCCTGCATGAGCCCCAGCAAAATTGCAAGACCACCGGGCAACACGGGGGCGCGGCTGGATTTGAGTGCAGCCAGTTCAAGACGATTGACCTGTCCCGCTTCGATCATGGTGCTCTTGAGCTTCAAGAGCGCGTCAACCGTGATGGCGCTACCGAAGCCATTTTCCGTCACGATTTCGTGCAGCGCGCGGATCGTGCCAGATGAGCCGTACGCCACCGGCCAGCCTTGTTTGTAGCGCTTCTGCAGCACTTCAACCCGCGTGCGCACAAACACTTCAGCCTTGCGAAATGCCGCCGCCGTGACGGTCGCACCGGGGAAAAAATTCTGCGACAAAGTCACTGCGCCCAGCGGGAATGACTCGGTCAATTCCGGCTCATAGCGCTGCCCCACGATGAACTCGGTTGAGCCGCCGCCAATGTCCACAATCAGTCGTTCCTGATCGCTCCACGGCAGCGTGTGCGCGCAGCCGAGATAGATCAGCCGCGCCTCTTCCTGACCCGAAATCACGTCAATGCTTACGCCGAGAGCCTGCTCGGAGGCCTTAAGCAGCGCCGCCCGATTCTTCGCAACACGATACGTGCTCGTCGCCACCGCGCGCACCCGATCGCTGGGGATCGTGCCCAGACGTTCGCGAAAACGCTCAAGCGCAACGCAAGCCTCAGCCAGCTTCTCCTCCGCCACTTCGTTGGAATCGCTGAGCCCGCCGGCCATCCGCACGCCTTCGCGATACGTGCTGATCGGCACGATCTGCCCGCCATCTTCTTTGGCAATTAGAAGCCGAAAACTGTTCGACCCCAAGTCCACCGCCGCCAGGGGCTCACCACCGTTTTGTCGCCGCACTGTCATACCGTCATTTCAACGCGCGATGGCGCAAAAGCAAAGAGCATATGGCAGGCGTGTGACACGGGGGTGACGCGGCGAGCCTGAAAACCGGGTGCGGAGTCGCTGCGTATGCTGCTCGGAGGAAATTGGTATGTCATGTCTCAATATTGTCATGCCCAAAGCTTACGCTCGTTCAAGAACATGACACGGAGAAAGTTAGCCATGTGGATTGCCCTGTCACTCATTGGTACCGGCGCACTCGCGGCAGCAACGGCAGCCCTTGTCGTCGTAGGCCACCGCAGGCTGGATAGCGTACTGGCAAGCTTCGGCTGTAGCCTTGCGCATGAATGACGCTGAATTCAGGACGCCATACGGCATCGTAGCGCATTGGCTTTTGGCTAGAACGACCGCCGCTTGTGGAATAGCATCGAAATGCGCGGAATATCGACATTAGCCTAAAACTTGCTGTAGCCCCAATGTAATAAGGGCTACAGGGAAAAGCTGTAGGCCGAGGTACGCCGCCCTGGAGCTCTTGTCCGAACCGTGCATTCTCGTGCGTGGTATCTCCCGCGCCCAGCGCGCGCAGGTACTAAACGATCAAGTCACGGATCCTGTAGTGATCGTACGCCGCTTAGACCTGCTTCCTGACGGTGGCTAAGGTGGACAGCACGTAGGTCGCGTCATCTTCGCTGAGCCCACACAGGCGCACAAAGAATTGCATCGGATGACTTAAAGGCAGGGTCGCTCTGCAGCCAATTTTGCGGTGCCAAATAAATCATCCGATCAGCTTGATCGGTGTCGTTGGGACCAGGGATGAGCGCAACTTTGCGGATGCTTTTTGCGAAATCGCCGCTATTCCTCGTCCCAGTCCTTCCATTCCACGTTGAACGTGGTTCGATAGACGTTAACCGCTCGACCGACTGTGGGCTCGAAGATGTCGTGTCCGATGACGTCAAGCGTGCCATAGTGCTTGAGCCGATCCTTCACCGGCCCTTTCATTCCGGCAAAGTACAAGTCGACGTCCTGGCGTGATAAATCACTATGCAGCGCGATCAAGGTGTCGGCGGCTGTGATGTCGATGTCGGTGATGGCGTCGGCCGCTACGACAATCCGCCGCACCGGTGTGGAAGCGCCGGCTAGCGCACACAACACTTCGTCGCGAAACAGTTCCGCATTGGCGAAAAAGAGCTGGGCATCCCAACGAAACAGGATCAGTCCCGGCACCGTTCGCCCCTCGGGGTGCCGCATGATGTCGTGATAACCCTTCTGTCCATCCACCCGCGCCAGCACGGCGAAGTGCGGATGCCAGGCATTCCACACCAAGACGAGCACAGCCAGCAGGAGCGTAACGAGGATGCCTTCAATCACGCCAACCAGTGCAACGCCCAAAAAGCTCACCACGGCCAGCGCAAATTCCACCGGGCGCTGGCGCCTCATCGCCCACATGCCCGAGAAGTCGACAAACGAAAGGCAGGCGGCGATGACGACGGCGCCCAGCGCTGCGGCTGGAAGACTACGCAGCAGATTTGGCGCCAGTACGAGCAGCAGGGTGATGGCCGCCGCGCCAACCAGCCCGGTGAGCTGCGTCTTCGATCCTGCGGCCGCAGCGATGGGCGTACGTGAGGCGCTTCCGCTCACCGAAAAGCCCTGAAAAAATCCGGCGGTAATGTTCGCGGCCCCCAATGCGACCATTTCCTGATCCTGGCTGACGCGGATGCCAGCACGCTGTGCCAGCGATCGTGACAACACGCTGGTGTCGGCAAACGAAAGCACAGCGATCAGCGCTGCACCGGGTAGCAGCTGCAGCAGGTCGGACCATGCAACGAGCGGAATTCTAAGCGCTGGAAGTCCCTGCGGCAGTGGCCCAACCACTGCGAGGGCCGGGTCAAGCGCGGCCGACACAACCGTGGCCGTGCCCACAGCAAGCAGCACACCGGGCCAGTTCGGTCGTATGCGCCTCAGTAACAATATGCCGACGAGACAGGTCGCGCCAAAGGCAAGCGCAACGGGATTGGTTTGTCCTTCTGCAACGCCGTCTGCCAGCAAAGCGAGGCGCTGCGGCAGTCCTTCAGTGCTGATTGAAAAGCCGAGAACCTTTGGCAGCTGGCCGATGATGACGGTGAGCGCGATTGCGTTCAGGAAGCCAATCCGGATTGGCTTCGAGAGCAAGTCCGCAATGAGACCCAGGCGAAACAAGCCAATGAAAAGCGAGCAGGTCCCCGACAACAGGGCGAGCATTCCAGCCAGCGCGACGGCACGCTCCGGGCTGCCACCAGAAAGCGGCAGTATCAGCGCCGCAATGACGGCCGCGAGAGTGGAGTCGGGTCCGAGCACCATGATGCGGCTCGGCCCCATCAGCGCATAGACAACCAGCGGAAGGATGGTCGCATACAGCCCGTGAATTGCGGGCACACCGGACGCCTCTGCGTAACCCATGCCAACCGGGATCAATATCGCAGTGAGCGCCAAGCCTGAGGCTACATCGTTGAAAAGCCAGTCGCGCCGATAGTTCAGCAATACGGCCAGTCCTGGCAGCCACTGTCGCCACCCTTGTGACGAGACGTCTTGCTTGATCATCAATGGCCTGAAAGAGAGTTTTGCGAACACGCAATTGCAGTCAGCAACAACGATAAGTTGTCCTGTATCGGCTCGGCTGCGCGCCGTCACTATATTTGCATAACGATTGACACGGATCAACTGACGAGACATCGTTGTCATCACAATGTCACAAACGACATTTGTCAGGATGCGCAACCGATGACTACCACCGATTCCGCTGCACATCCATCCGAGACTGCTGCGGCACGAAATCCGGTCAAGCGTGACGCAGGCAAGACCGGACGAGGATCAGCGCAACGAAGTTCAAACGTTGACCATGTGGGGGAAGCAGTCATTCGCGAAATCGTCGCGTCGCGCATTGATGAAACGGTAAGCGCGCTCAACTATGCGATGACGCACGGCAATGGTGTAAGCCAGGCCCGGCTACTTCAGTCTGCAATGCGCAACATGTCACCTGAGGATGCGAAGACGATCCGCCGTGCACTGAAGCAGGAGCCTGCCCCCGGGAAAAAAGTTCGCGTTGCTCAAGCAGCGAAACCCGATCCGGATCTAATCCTGACCGACGATCACCGCGCTGGTGCGTATCCCTACAAAAACAGGATGGCGCGCAAGTCCTACGAGTTTCAGAAATACGCGCTTCAGGTCGAACTGCTCAAACTGGCGCGCTGGGTCAAGGACCATGGCGAGCGGGTCGTGATTCTTTTCGAAGGGCGCGACGCGGCGGGCAAGGGTGGCACCATCAAGCGCATGATGGAACATCTCAATCCGCGCGGCGCACGCGTCGTGGCGCTGGAAAAACCCACAGAAAAGGAGCGCGGACAATGGTATTTCCAGCGCTATGTGCAGCACTTGCCTGCAGCAGGCGAAATCGTGCTCTTTGATCGTTCCTGGTACAACCGCGCTGGCGTTGAGCGGGTAATGGGCTTTTGCACTGATGCCGAGTATCACGAATTTCTGCGTCAGGCCCCCGAATTTGAGCGGCAGCTGATCAGCAGTGGCATCCGGCTCATCAAGCTCTGGTTTTCGGTGAGTCGAAAAGAGCAGCAGCGCCGTTTCAAGCAGCGAGATACCGATCCCCTCAAACGATGGAAATTGAGCCCGATTGATCGCGCCTCGACCAACAAATGGGACGAGTACACGCAGACCACAAAGGCCATGTTCGCCGCCAGCGACTCCGCTGAAGCACCGTGGACAATGATCAACTCCGATTGCAAAAAACGTGCGCGACTCAATGCGATGCGCCATGTCCTGTTGACCCTGCCGTATTCACCTCGCGACGCCGAGAGCGTTGGTGCGGTGGACGCGCGATTGGTCAGTCGCCCATCAGCTCCGCAGGCGGCGGCTGCTGAGCGGCCCAGGAAAAAAGTACGATCCGGTTAGACAGCGCCGTGGGAGGCGTCATGTATTTTCGATCACGATCTCGTCAATTGTCCGTGCCGCACGCTTGCAGTCATCAAGCACGGCGCGTTGCATAAAGTAAAAGCCGCGCATCTTGATGGCGTGCCACACGGCAGCCTCGTCACCTTCGCGTTCAAACAACACACGGACCGCAGCCCGCATGACGTTGGTGCCGCGAGTTTCCAGCGTCTCGATCTCGGTGCAATGCGCCGTGATTGCGTTAACGCGATCACGGCTACCCAAAGCGATGACCGCCCGGTTGAGCTGGATGCAGGCATCCGCGCCGAGTGACGACAATTCACGCGCCTGCGCGGTCGAGGCTTCAATGCGGTGAGTTGCTATCGAATTGGCCACGCTCTGCAGGCCGTCAATCACGCGGTCAAGGTCGCGGGTAAGCGTATGCAGTTGATCGCGGTTGATGGGTGTAGTGAACGATTCATAGAGCAGATGGATCATTTCGTCCTTGATGGCATCCGCACTCGTTTCGTTCAGGTTGACCTCCTCGATGAGCGCGGCGATATCGTTGGTAGGGTTCCCGAGACTAGTAATCAACCGAAGCGTCGCATTCGCGGCTGCAACGAGACGGTCCGCATGAGCCGTCAGCAGATTAAAGAACACACTGCGCTGGGGCATGACGTTATTGAGCATTCATTATTCTCCGGACGGTGGGGAGTATGGTGAAGGGCGGCAACTGGTTAAAGGAACCCGCGCCCTATGTACCAAAACGCTGCTGCAATCAGGCCAGCCGCCGGGATCGTTAACACCCATGCGATAACCAGATTAAAGGTCACGGCCCAGCGAACCGCTCTAACGTCCTGAGCGGTTCCGACGCCAACGATCGCTCCGGTAATGGTGTGCGTGGTTGATACGGGAATACCGCCGAGTGTGGCCAGGCCCAGACTAATTGCGCCGCCCATCGATGCACACGACCCGCTGACCGCATTAAGCCGCGTGATCTTGGTGCCCATGGTCTTGACGATCCGCCAGCCGCCGAGATACGTGCCCCATGCGATCGCAGCGTAGCAGGCGTAGACCACCCACATCGGAAGCGTGTTCACATCAGTGGTCGACACGCCCGCTGTAATCAGCAACAGCCAGACAATCCCGATTGTTTTCTGCGCATCGTTCCCACCATGTCCGAGACTGTAAGCCGCAGCCGCTACAAGTTGGCCCGAATTGAACCAGCGCGAAGCCTGGTGTGGCGACTGGTTTCGGAACAGCCAGGCCACGAGCACCATCAGCATGCCGCCAATCAGAAAGCCTACCAGCGGGGAAATAACGATGAATATGAGTATCTTGCCGAAGCCGCTCTAGAGGATGGGGGCGAGACCGCCAGCCTTGGCAATGGTCGCACCAACGAGCCCCCCCACCAGCGCATGTGAAGATGAGGAAGGTATGCCGTAGAACCAGGTGATGATGTTCCAGGCCAACGCGCCCATGAGTGCGCCAAAAATCACAAAGTGATCAACGAGCGCTGGATCAACAGTCCCCTTGCCGATGGTGGCAGCCACTTTTAGCTGAAAGATCCAAAGCGCAACGAAGTTGAAAAAGGCCGCGAAGGCTACAGCCTGCTTGGGCGTCAGCGCGCCCGTAGCAACAATTGTGGAGATGGAGTTAGCGCCGTCGTGAAACCCGTTCATGAAGTCGAATGCAAGAGCCACTGCTATGAGTAGTCCAAGAGACCAGAGACTGATGGTGATGTGTTCCATGGTGTGCGCTCCTCTCGCCCGGGCAATCAGGAGTTCTCAATCAGGATTTCCTCAATCGTTTTCGCAGCATCCTCGCAGCGGTCCAGAACGTTTTCCTGCAGCGAATAAAACTCCCGCATCTTGATCGCCCACCACACTGACACACCACCATCGAATAGTGCGGTAATGGCCTTGCGTTGCACGCGGTCGGCCTGTGATTCGATCGCGTCAATTTCCTTGCAAAGGTTGATCGTCTCGGCTTTCCTGTTTTTTTGCGGGAGCGCGATGACCGCGCGGTTAAGGCGCATGCACGCATCGGCTCCTAGCGCGGCCATTTCGCGTGCCTCCGTCGTCGATTCCTTGATGCTGTACATGCCAACGGCGTTCGCCACGTCCTGTAGCGCATTGAGCACGTTATCGAGCTCGATGGTGAGAGTATGGATCTGGTCGCGATTGATGGGCGTAGTGAACGACTTGTGCAAAAGCACGATCAACTCCGACTTGATTTTGTCGGCACTCTTTTCGTGAGTGTTGACTTCCGCTACCAATGCAGGGATGTCCTCTGTCCCCACGCCCAGGCCGTTGGTCAAGCGAAGTGTTGCGTTCGCCCCGGCGACGACCCGATCAGAATGCGCAGCAAGCAACGTGAAGAATTCCTTCCGTTGCGGCATCAGGTAACTGAACATCGGAGCACCCCTCGTGCGTCAAGTTGGAGCCGTGTGCGGCGCACACACGTGCAAACTCCGGTTGTTCGCAGGTCAATTGCCTTGCCCATCAAGCTCAGACCACCGCATCATGGGCCGTACGCGGGCACTACGCATTGACCTGTCGCAAGCTTTGCCCAGATTCGCGACCGCGACAAGAAGCCCGCTTCGCCGCAAACAACCCGAATTCACGAGGCTATGTTGATCCTTCGCGCACTAAGACGGCAAAAACTCAGCAAGCACCGCGCCGGTATGCGATCTGGCTCGCGCTTTTAGCAGCGTCGGCACATCGCCCGCGACGACGACGTTGCCGCCTCCGCCGCCGCCCTCCGGACCCATGTCGATGATCCAGTCGGCTTCGGCGATGAGATCAAGATTGTGTTCGATCAGGATGACCGTGTTGCCAGCGTCAACCAGGCGATGCAGAACGTGGATCAACTTTTCTACATCGGCCATGTGCAGCCCGACCGTAGGTTCGTCAAGGACATAGAGGGTGTGCGGATTGAGTTTGCGTTGACCCGCGCTTTTCTCTGCCTTCATTGAGGTTGCCTCAATTGCGGACTTGGCGAGCTTTTTCGCAACGGCCTTCGCTTTTGCGCTTGGCGCAGGCTCTTCGTGCTCGGTCAATTTGAACGTCGCCTTGACCTTGGCCAGTTCAGTGACGAGCTTGATGCGTTGCGCCTCGCCGCCGGACAAGGTCGGGCTCGGCTGGCCGAGTGTGAGATAGCCCAGGCCAACATCACGCATGAGCTTCAGCGGATGATGAATTAACGTCATCGACGAGAAGAACTCAACCGCGTCGTCGACATCCATCGCGAGCACATCGCCAATGGACTTGCCGCGCCAAAGCACTGACAACGTTTCGCTGTTGAATCGCGCGCCGCTGCACACGTCACACGGCAGCTTCACATCGGGCAGGAAGTTCATCTCAATGGTGACCACGCCCGCGCCGGAACACGCGTCACAGCGACCGCCTGCGGTGTTGAACGAGAAGCGGCCGGGGCCGTAGCCGCGCATCTTGGCCTCGGATGTCTCGGCGTAGAGTTTACGAATGTTGTCCCAGAAGCCGATGTATGTTGCAGGGCAGGAGCGCGGAGTTTTCCCGATAGGGGTTTGATCGACTTCGAGCACGCGATCAACCGATTGCCAGCCTTCGAGCGACGCACATCCAACGAGTGCAGGTGGCTTCTTGCGGTTGTTGCGTGCGCTGACGAGGGCTTCGAGATTTTCGTGAAGGACCTCGCGGGCGAGCGTCGATTTGCCTGAGCCCGAGACGCCGGTGATCACGCTGAGTCGGCTGAGCGGCACACGAGCTGCGACATCGCGCAGGTTATGCAGCGTTGCCCCCTTAACTTCCACAAAGCTGTCAGCTTTGCCTACCGGCGCGCGCTTGTGCAGCGGATGTTTCAGCGGATTGCGCAGAAATTTTCCGGTGATCGATAGCGGATTTGCTTTTAATTCCTCCGCTGTCCCCTGCGCCACGATCTCGCCACCACGAACGCCAGCGCCCGGCCCGAGGTCGATGATGTGATGGGCGCGCTTGATGGTGTCTTCATCGTGCTCCACGACGATCAGCGTATTGCCTTTAGCCTGCAATTTTTCGAGCACGTCAAGCAGAATACGATTGTCGCGCGCGTGCAGTCCGATGGTGGGCTCATCGAGTACGTAAGCAACGCCCTGCAGGTTGGACCCGAGCTGCGCAGCGAGCCGGATGCGCTGCGCCTCACCACCCGAAAGCGTCGGCGCAGAGCGATCCAGCGTGAGATAGCCGAGGCCAACTTCGCGGAGAAACGTGAGGCGCGACTTCACTTCGGCGATGATGTCGCGAGCGATTTCTTCTTCTCGTGCACCGAGTTTGATCTGGCTGATTGCTCGTTCGACATCAACGACCGATTGCGCGACCGCCTCATGAATTCCCTGCTCACGGAAGCGCACATTGCGCGCAATAGGATTTAAGCGCGCGCCATCGCAAGCCGTGCAAACTTCGAACGCTTCTTTTGCGTCAAGGAAGGCGTCGAGCTCACGATCCGCAAACTCTTCACTCACGCGATCATCGCGCTTGAAGCCTTTGACACTCTCGCCTGTGCCCTGGCACGTGACACACCAACCGTGTTTGCTGTTGAACGAGAAGAGCCGGGGATCCAGCTCGGCGAAACTGGTGCCGCAACTCGGGCAGGCGCGCTTGGTCGAAAACACGACGAGCTCAGCTTCCTCAGTACCTTTTTTCCACGACAACACATGTACGACGCCTTTGCCGTATTCGAGGCCCGAGGTAAGAGCGCCGCGCAACTCCTTCTCGCGCTTGACGTTGACTTCAACAGTGGAAATCGGCAATTCGATGTTGTGTTCTGCAAACCGATCAAGACGCGGCCACGGCACGACGGGAATCAGCTCGCCATCCACGCGCAAATGCGCAAAACCCTTGCCCTTCGCCCACTTTGCGAGATCGGTGTACAGTCCTTTGCGATTGATCACGAGTGGCGCAAGCACGGTCGCGTTCTTGCCTTTGCATTCGCGCATCACGCGCGCCGCAATCGCGTCCAGCGACTGCGGCTCAATCGCCACATCGCAGGTCGGGCAATACTGCGTTCCGAGTTTCATCCACATCAAACGCAGAAAGTGATAAATCTCGGTGAGTGTGGCGACCGTTGATTTGCGGCCGCAGCGCGTCTCGCG
>JAYWHV010000129.1:0-14939 GCA_043777615.1 Burkholderiales bacterium
TCCTGCTCCAATCGACGTTGCGCTGCTGCGCAAGCGATTCGACCGCGCCGCTGCCACGTATGCCGAGGCAGCCGTCGTGCAGCGTGAAGTGGGCAATCGCCTGCTTGAGCGCTTTGACATCATGCGGATTGCGCCGACGGTCGTGCTCGACATTGGCTGCGGACCGGGGACGCATACGTCAGCAATTGCGACGCGCTTCCCGGATGCAACGGTCGTTGCGGTTGACCAGTCAACGGCTATGGTCGCCATTGCTGCGCCGCCGGTTCCAAAACAGGGCTGGCTCTCGCGGCTCAAAAGCGCAGGCGGCAAGGCGGCAAAAGGCGAAACGCGGGGACTGATCGCGGACATGAACGCATTGCCGCTACCGCGAGAACATGCGGATGTTTTGTGGAGCAACTTTGCGCTGCAATGGGCGAATGATTTGCCTGCGCTATTTGCCGAATGGAATCGCGTGCTCAAAGTCGGCGGCGTGATGATGTTCACTGCGCCAGGTCCGGACACCTTGATCGAATTGCGACGTGCTATTTCGCGGGATGAAGCAGTAGCGAACCAGTACGTTCACCGCTTTACCGATTTGCACGATATCGGCGACATGCTCGTTCATGCCGGATTTGCAGACCCGGTGATGGACATGGAGGTGATCACACTCGAATACGCGACGATAGACGCGCTATGGCGCGACCTAAGGGCGCAAGCCGCAAGCAACGCCATGCAAACGCGCCCGCGAGGGCTGATGACACCGCGGAAGCTGCGGGCGATTGAAGCAGCACTCGATGGCGGAAGGCGGGACGGCGGGCCGATTCGTATCAGTGTCGAGGTGATCTACGGACACGCCTGGAAAATTCCGCCGAAGAAAACCGTGCAGGGGCATGGCATCGTGCGGCTCGAGTCGATTGGGCGCAAGCCGCGGGTTTAGGCGCGAAGCGTTGATGTGACAGCGGCTAATGCCCCCACACCCTCGGCAATCAAATGGGTTGGAATCGCCGAAATCCCCATCCGGATGAATTCGCCCGTCGGCACAAGGCCGAAGAAGCCAACACCCGGTTCGATCACGATATCGACCGCACGCGCCGCTGCAACTAGCTCGGTCGCTCGAAGCCCCTCTGGCAGGCGCACCCACAACGCCGACCCAGCGCCCTCCGGACTCTGAATGTCCCAATCGGGCAAATGCTCTGCCAGCGCCGTCCGCAGAATTTTCAGGCGCGCCTGATAGGCGTGGCCGAGGCGACGTTGTAGTGATTCAAAGTGGCCCTGTGCCAGAAACAGCGCAAGGGCGCGCTCGTTGTTGCTCGCGACATGCCTAAGCATGAGCCGACGCAGGCGCCGCAAGGCAACGATTACTTCACGCGGCGCAACGATATAGCCGAGCCGCAAGCCCGGTGCGAGCGTTTTGGACAGACTGCCCACGTACAAGACGCGGCCGTTCATATCAAGACTCTTGAGCGCGGGCGTTGCCCCGGGCTGCGCTGAAACGCCCGCCAGTTGAGGCTCGTAGTCGTCCTCAACAATCAGAAAATCCTGATCGGCCGCTTGCGATAACAGCGCCCGGCGTCGTTCATCACTCATGCGAACGCCAGTCGGGCAATGGTGGGACGGCGTGACGACGGCAACATCCGGGCGAATCGCCGAAACTTGTGAAACATTCACCCCTTCGGCGTCGACATGTATTGACGAAATCGTCGCTCCCGTCATCGAAAAAATCGCCCGCACGTCCGGATAACAAGGCTCTTCAACGGCAACGCGCCGCCCGCTGCCGCCGAGCAATTGCCCAATCAAATAGAGCGCCTGCTGCGCGCCCACCGTGACCAGAATTTCGTCTGCTGCCGCCCACACGCCGCGCCTCGGCAGCACGCGGGTGCGCAGCTGCTCCAGCAAATCGCGATCATCCAGATCGCCGCGGTCCACCGTCCACGCCTCGACGCTTTCAAGCTTCATTGCACGCTCAAAACAGTCGCGCCAATCGGCCAGCGGAAACAGTTTCGGATCAATCTGCCCGTAAACAAACGGGTAGCGATAGCGATACCAGTCAATCGGGTTCTTCACTGGCTGATAGGCCACATCTAGCGCGCGAAAGTGCCGTGTCCAGTCGGGGGGCGGCAGCAGCGATAGCTGGTCGCTTTCGTGAAACTCAGCGCGTTGCTGCGCGAAAGCGGCGGTCACGAAGAATCCACGCCGTTCACGCGATTCAATTGCGCCTTCGATTTGCAGCCGCTCGTACGCCAGTGCCACTGTCGCCCGCGCAACGCCCAGTTCAACTGCCAACTCACGGGTGGAGGGCAAGGGAGAGTCAAGCGGAACCGCACGCTCCAGAACGGCGCGGCGCAGCATCCCGGCGATGCGCTGCTGCAGCGTTTCGGTGGAATCACTCTGGGCAAACCGGGTTTGCCACAACTGGCCTAATCGTTGTCGCATATCTGGCTCTATTGTCGCAGCCTCGCGGTGCTTAATCTGCTGTTTGTATCGTCTCACCGTTTCACAAAGGAATTCCCATGGGCCATGCCGATCCTCAATTGACCTCCGCGACACTCGCGTCCGACTCCCATGCGCTCGACAATTTCTGGATGCCGTTCTCGCCGAACAAGGAATTCAAGGCTGAACCGCGTCTGCTGGTTAAAGGCGAAGGCATGTACGTGTGGACGGCCTCGGGAAATAAAGTGCTCGACGCATCCTCCGGCCTGTTTTGTGTGGCAGCGGGCCATTGTCGTCCAGAGATCGCGGAGGCGGTTTATCAGCAGTTGAAAACTCTGGACTATGTTGCCCCGTTCGCGCGCGGCCATGCCAAAAGCTTTGAGCTGGCTGGCCAGGTCGCAGAGTTCACGCCAAAAGGGCTGGATCGCATTTTCTTCGTCGGCTCCGGCTCGGAAACAGTCGACAGCGCGATGAAGATGGCGCTTGCCTATCACCGTGTACGCGGTCAGGGTCAGCGTCAGATTTTCATCAGCCGGGAACGCGCCTATCACGGCGTGAACATGGGTGGCGTCGCGCTCTCGGGCATGATCAATAACCGCAAGGCATTCGGCGTTGGCCTGCCGGGCGTTTATCACATGCGCCACACGGCCTTGCCACAGAATAAATTCGTCAAAGGCCAGCCGGAAACCGGCGCTGATCTGGCGGACGACTTGCAGCGCTTTTGTGCGATGTATGGCGGCGACAACATCGCGGCCGTGTTTGTCGAGCCGACCGCCGGATCGTTCGGTTGCTTGCCGCCGCCGAAGGGTTATTTAAATCGTCTGCGTGAGATTTGTGACCAGCACGGGATTCTTCTGGTGTTCGATGAAGTGATTACTGGCTGGGGCCGTATGGGTGCAAACTTCGGTGCGCAGGCGTTCGGCGTGACGCCGGACTTGATGTGTATGGCGAAGGCCATCACCAACGGCGCGCAGCCCATGGGCGCGGTGGCTGCGCGTACCGATATTTACGACACGATCACCAACGCGGGTCCGGCCAAAGGCATCGAATTCTTCCACGGCTACACCTACAGTGCGCACCCGGCCTGCGTCGCGGCGGGCCTGGCGATGATGAAGATTTTCCGCGAAGAAAAGCTCATTGATCGTGCGGCGGCGATGGCCCCCTACTTCATCGACTCGATCTTCTCGCTGGCCGATTTGCCTGTGGTGGTCGATATTCGTGCGATTGGCATGATGGCGGCTGTGGAGGTGGCAATGGACGGAACACCTGGCGCGCGCGGGCATGAGTTGCAGAAGCGCTTGTTCGATGCGGGTGTGAACGTGAAGGGCACGGGCGACAATCTGATCATCGCGCCGCCATTCATCTGCGAACAGTCGCACGTTGATCATATCGTGAGCGTGATGCGAGACGTGTTGTCCAGGGCATAGCCACCTTAAGTCAACCTGGCTAGCGCGAATATCGTTAGCCAAAAAATTCACCAAGCAACACCCCAATCGTCGTTTAACCTGCTGAATTCAGCTCATTCGTTTTTTTGAGGAATAGTTAATGAACCGTGCAATGCTTGTTGGCGCCTTGGGTGCGCTCTTTTCGGCCTCCGTGTTCGCTCAGACCAAAGAGGTCACGATCGGGTATCAGGACATGGTTGTGCCGTATCGCATGGCTCAGGAAGCCAAGGCGCTCGAGGCTGCGACAGGCTACAAAATCAACTGGAAACAATTCGGCGGTGGCGGCGAAGTGATCAAGGCGATGGCTTCCGGCGCGGTGCAGGTCGGCGAAGTTGGCTCTGCAGGCATTTCGGCGGCGGTGTCGCGCGGTGAGCCGCTCGAGTTGTTCTGGATCATTGACGACATCGGCGACGCCGAAGCGCTGGTCGCCAAAAAGGGCTCCGGCATCACGAAGGTCGCCGACCTGAAAGGCAAACGCGTTGCGATGCCATTTAACTCCACCACGCACTTTCACATCATGGTTGCGCTCGACCAGGCGAAGGTCAATCCCGCTGATGTGAAGATCCTGAACATGCGTCCGCCGGAAGTGCGCGCAGCGTGGCAGCGCGGCGATATTGACGCGACCTTCATCTGGGATCCAGTGCTCGCAGAGGCCAAGAAAGACGGCTCGATTGTGATCACTTCCGGGCAAATCACCGCCTCGACCGGCAAAGCGACGTTTGACGGCTACGTTGCCAACAAGGATTGGGCAAAAGCCAATCGGGACTTCATGGTCAAGTTCGTGAAAGTGATCGCGGATTCTGATGCCAAGTACCGTGCTGAAGGCAAGAACTGGAAAGTGGGCGGCCCCGAAGTTGCAGCGATTGCCAAATGGTCGGGTTCGAAGCCTGAAGACGTGCTGGCCGCGGTTGCTTTGTACAAGTTCCCGACCGCAAAAGATCAGGCGACGTCGTGGTTGGGCGGCGGCAAAGGCAGCATCGCGGCAAAGGCACTCGCGGCCACCGCGGAGTTCCAGTTGTCGCAAAAACAGATCGAGAAGGCGCTGCCAGATTATTCAGCGGTCGTGAATGCGACTTACGCGACTGAAGTTGCGAAGTAATCGTTATTGCTGCGATTAAATAAGGGGGCTTCGTGCCTCCTTTTTTGTAGGAGCGACTTGGCCGTGACCTGCATTCGTAATGAAGTGAATCAGTCGCGGCAACGCCGCGCCCACAAGGACACATTTTGTCGACACTCGAAATCAAAAATCTCAGCGTGAACTACGCGGGATCAAACGGGCAGAACACGCTCGCCTTGTCAAACGTCGATCTCACCATGAACACGGGCGATTTTGTCGTCGCGCTCGGGGCGTCTGGCTGCGGAAAGACGACGCTCTTGTCGTGTATCGCAGGGTTCATGCAACCCTCCGAAGGCTCAATCATGCTTGACGGCAAACCGGTACACGGTCCCGGCGCAGAGCGCGGCGTAGTGTTTCAGAAGCATGCGCTGATGCCCTGGCTCTCGGTCATCGAGAACGTTGAATTCGGCCTGAAAATGCGCGGCATGGGCAAAGCCGAGCGACACGCGATTGCGCTCGAAAAGCTCAAACTCGTCGAGCTTGAAAAGTATGCTGACTATCCGATTTATCAAATTTCTGGCGGCATGCAGCAGCGCGCAGGTGTCGCGCGCGCATTGGCGAGCGACCCGGCAGTGATGCTCATGGACGAGCCGCTCGGCGCGCTTGACGCGCTGACGCGAGCACACATTCAGGACTTGATTGTCGAGCTTTGGTGGCAAACAAAAAAGATGTTTTTCTTCATCACGCATAGCGTTGAAGAGGCGCTGTTTCTCGCGACTGATCTCATCGTGATGACGCCGTCGCCGGGGCGGATCGAGCATCGTTTCAAGCTGGATTTTTCGCGGCAATTCATCGAATGCAAGGATTCGCGCAAAGTGAAAGCTTCGCCTGAATTCATCGCAATGCGAGAGAAAGTACTTTCGCTGATTCATGACGCACCAGGGGCCGAAGATGGCAAGTAACTCCGATGTCAAAACCGTCAAGGGCTACAGCATTCCGGGCGAAGGCTCGAGCGTGCTGATCAGCGTGGTGACTGTCGTTTCGCTTTTTGCGCTGTGGTGGACCGCAACGCATTTCGGCTGGATCCGGGATTTGTTCCTGCCGACGCCGGAGCGCATCTACAACGCGTTCGTGAGCGCGATGAAGGGCGACATTCAGGGCGGCAAGGCGCTGCCAGAGCACTTCATGTGGAGCCTGATTCGCGTGTTCTCGGCGTTCTTTCTGGCTGTGTTGACCGCCGTACCCGTGGGAATTTTGATGGGCGTGTCGCGCACGATGCGCGGCATTTTCGACCCGCCGATTGAGTTCTATCGTCCGCTGCCGCCGCTCGCATATTTGCCTTTGATCGTCATCTGGTTTGGCATTGATGAAACAGCCAAGATCATCCTGATTTATCTCGCCTGCTTCGCACCGCTCGCGATGGCGGCGCGCGCCGGCGTGAAGTCGGTGACGATTGAGCAGATCAATGCCGCGTATTCGATGGGCGCTTCAAAGTCGCAAGTAGTTTGGCATGTGATCGTGCCCGCGGCACTACCAGAAATATTGACCGGAATGCGCATCGCGATTGGCTTTGGCTGGACCACACTGGTGGCCGCGGAAATGGTCGCCGCGACCGAAGGGCTCGGCCAGATGGTGCTCAACGCGTCAAACTTTTTGCGCACGGATATTGTGATCATGGGCATCATCGTGATCGGCGTGGTGGCGTATCTGTTTGACCTGCTGATGCGCAAAATTGAATCGATGCTGGTACCGTGGAAAGGCCGGGCTTAGCGACACAGCTTTTCGCTGTAACCTCCGCAGCATATGGGCTACGAGGCTATTTTAGAAAAGTTGATTTTTGCTGTTTATGATCGTCAGCCCAAATGCAGCCTGTGTTTTAGCAAAAAGCTGCCAGGGTGGCAGGAGCTGGTTCAAGCTCGACTTGCCTGACCAGGCAAGTCGCCGCCAGCGATCCTAGAGCGCCAGTGCGCCGAACAAAACGACCGCCAGCGCGCATCCAATCGAGACGCCATCGCGCACGGCGAACATGACCGGGTCGTCGTCCATAGTGCCGTTCATCGCCATGCGCCACATGCGGGCAAGCCACATCAGCACCACCACGGCGACGCCCCACAACCAGAGCGGTTCGGCGTACATCGCCGCAACCTGCTCACTGGCGACGTAGAGCGCGAGCACAAGGCACGCGGCAATGGCGCTACTAATGCCAAATCCATTCACAAAAGCTGCGTCCCGGCCGCTGTAGCCCCGTCCCGGCAACACCTCGTCAGGTGCCAGTCGATCAATGTCCGCCGCCCGTGTCAGGAGTGCGAGACTCAAAAACGCGAATACTGAAAACGCGACCAGCCACGTTGACAATGGCACCATAACCGCAGCCGCTCCCGCCACAATCCGCAAGGTATAAAGCCCGGCAAGGCAAAACACGTCGAAGACCGCCACGCGTTTGAGGCGTACGGTGTAAATCGCGTTGGCGACCACGTATAGGGCTACGACCGCGCCCACCAGCGGGCCAATCCAAAACGCCAGTCCGAGCCCGCCAATCAACAAAACCAATGCCACGAACGTAGCCGTCGCCAGCGACAATTCCCCGGCCGCAAGTGGCCGGCGGCGCTTCGTCGGATGTGCTCGATCCGATGCCAGATCGAACAAATCATTGAGCACATAAACTCCTGAGCACACAGCGCAGAACGCCGCGAACGTCAGCAACGCGGACAGCCAGGTCGCACCCGCGCTCCACTGATGAGCCGCGATGGGTGCGACAAAAACGAGTACGTTCTTTACCCAATGCCGGACGCGCAACAGTTTCACCCAATGCGAAACCGCCAGGCTCGCCTCTGCCTGCGCCAGACGCTCCCCGCCGGCGGGGACAACATCGGACACGGTGAGCTTCCTGTCCGCCGCAGCCCACACCGGCAGGTCCGCCGTTGAATCGCCAAGATAGTCGAAGCCGCCCTGCCCAAAGCGGGCCACCAGTTCAGCGGCCTTGGCGTGACCTTTTAGATTGACCACACCATCCGACGCCAGAACTTCGTCAAAAAGATCCAGTTCGTCCGCGCACGACTGAGCGATGCGAACGTTCGCTGCCGTCGCCAGCACGGTGCGTCGCCCGGCGACGCGGGCAGCGCGCAACACATCGATGACGGCCAGATTCCACGGCAATGCGGTCGCTTCGGGAACGGCAATCGCCGCCAGCCGGTCTTTGAGTTTGCTGCGCCCGGAGAGCATCCAGAACGCGCATGCCAGCGGCAACCACCATTGCACGCGCCACGCTGCAAAAAAGCACTCCCAAAGCGTGTCGGTTTTGCAAAGCGTACCGTCGAGATCGACGACCAGCGGTCGCGGTGTCGTGGCGATGGAAGGCGATACGGGCGATGTCGGCGTGTCAGTCATTCAGCGAAACGAAACAGGTAAATTTGCGGCGCCCCAAGCCTACACGTTTCGCTGCGCGCCTGGACTACACGTTCACGCGCACGACAATCGCCCGGTTTTTCCCGGCCAGCTTCGCTCGACGCAGCGCAGCGTCCGCGCGCTTGACCATGTAGCTGAAAGCTGGCAGCGCCCGGCTTTGCGCGCATGCAGCGCCAAGGCTAACAGTGACATAAATGTCGTGGCCTTCGTGACGGATCGGTTCGGCGGAAATTTTTGCCAGCATTCGGTTAACGATTGCAAGCGCGATGCGAGGCCCGACGCCAGGACAGAGAAGCAAAAACTCATCACCGCCGTAGCGGCCAAGCAAATCGTTCGAGCGCAAGCTTTGCCGCATGCGCTCCACCAGCATCGACAGCACGGTATCGCCGGCGATGTGACCAAAACGTTCATTGATCGCCTTGAAGTCGTCCACGTCCAGCATCAAGAGCGTCACAGGCTGCTGCGCACCGGAGGCAACCCGCATGACCGCGGCCTCGAACGCGCTGCGATTAAGCACGCCCGTCAGCGAATCGCGCGACGCCTGCCGGGCGGCTTTCTCGGCATCAGCCTGCGATTCCAGAAGTCGCAACGTGAGCGCACTCACGGCCTCGGATTCCCGGCGGCCACGTGCCTCGGTACGCTCCACCTCTTCGACAAAGCGTGTCGCGATCCGCTGTCCCTCAATTTCGACTTTTTTGGCGTCCGCCTGCGCGCTGAGGAACTCATCGATCGCAGCAAGCGCAGCAGGCGCGTCATCCAGCTGCCGCGCCAGCCGCGCGCGCAACAGCGCGATGGTTGCACGCAGGTCATGCAACGACTCGTTATGCGACAGCGCACTCGCTTCGGTCAGCGTTTTGCATGCCAGAGCCGTGTCCCCGCGCGCGATCAAAAGCTCGGCGACGTCAGCCAGCACGAGCAGCAAAACGGGCGTGTTTCGCAACTCCCGCAAGCGCGGCGCAGCGAGTTGCAGATCGCGCAAGGCAGCGTCGGAATCGCCGCGCGCAACAGAAATTTCGGCGCGGGTGTGCAGTAAATAGGGCAACCACTCGCGATTCGCCTCTTCATCAAGACTCTTGAAGGCGCTGTCAATTTTTTCCTGTGCCTCGACGAGCTTGCCGACGAATCGATATTGGCGCGCAACATTGTTGAGCGCAGCTGCCTGAGTGGACACAAGCCCCAATTCGCCCGAGAGCGCTTCGGATCGCTCGTAAAGAGACAAGGCGATGTCATGTTCGCCCAGACGCGAATACACCGCGCCAAGACCGGACGTCAACTTTGCAACATCAGCCTTGCATTCCTCCAGCTCGGCTACGTGGATCGCCTCACGCAGCGAACGAACGGCCAGGTGATAGTTGTGCAGAAACGAATGAATGTTGCCGCTGATCGCAAGGAACGGAATTCGATCTACCGAGCGGCCGTCACGAGTACAAATTTCCAGCGCGCGCTGCGCAAACTGAAGTCCGTCAAGCCAGCGCCCCGCCGCCTGACACCCCGACGCGCATGCGCGCAGCACGATAAGCATTTCACTGTTCGACAGCCGCTCGCCGTGTTCAGCCAGCAACGCCTCCCCGCGCAGGAGCGACGCGACGCTCTGAACCTGAGGTGCAGCACGCAAGAACGCCAGCTCCGCTGCAATATGCTGTTGTCCTGCGGTGACCTTTGCCCTTGCCATAGATCACAGTGTAGCGGCGCACAGCCGGTGAGCGACACAGGAGTTTTAGTCCGGCTGTTGGCGCCCCTGTAAGCACGTTCCTACAGCCTTCATCGGTTTGCACCGATTCACAAGGCTGCCCCGCTCAATAGCATCAAAGCCATGTGTCGCCAATGCGTTTTTCAAATGTGGCGGCGATGAAACTCGGCGGCAAAACTGCGGCTGTTTTCATGTCGTTCAATGAAAAGCCCTGCCGCGTTGAAGCGCGCGGGCGGATATTTCAGGAGTATTTGCGATGAACAAAAGTGAGAAATCAGGCACGTCAGGACGATCAGTAGCGCGCTGGGTATCCCTGTCGCTGCTGTTGGCGGGATCGTTGACAGCCTGCTCCACGCTACCTGCGCCGGTCGAACAAATGGCTGTCAGCAAAGCCGCGGTTGATCGTGCCACATCCTCGCCCAATGCGGTTGAGGCTGCGCCGGTCGAACTGCAAAGAGCACGGGAAAAGCTTGATCGCGCGCAACGCGCCATGACCGAGAAAGATTACGTACTTGCGCTTCGAATGGCTGAGCAGGCGGAAGTCGACGCCAGAGTCGCAGAGTCCCGCGCGAGTTCAGCACGCGGCGAGCGCGCACTGAAAGAAGTTCAGGAGAGCAGTCGCGCACTGCAGGAAGAGATCAACCGTCGAACGCCGCGCTAAATGCGGGCAATTTCCTGCGGGGCACTGCCCGCGTTCAACTAAAAGAAAGACGATCATGAACCATCAGAACACAAAAACAGCACCGAAGCGCGTCGCCGGCGTAGCAATGACGTTACTTGTCGCCGCAGTGATCACTGCATGCGCGAGCAACTCCACAAATCCGTCGATCGAAAGTGCTCGTTCGCAGATCGCCCGAACGGCAGCGGTCCCGGAAGTCAACCGTCGCGCGCCACTTGAAATCAAGGCCGCGCGTGACAGCCTCGACCGGGCCGACTCGGCATGGAAAAGCAATCACGACGACGCCGAGGCGAGCCACCTTGCCTATCTCGCCACCCAGCGTGCCGAGGTCGCACGCTATCTGGCCCGTTCGCGCCAGGTGGACGAAGATGTGAAGGAAGCCAATAGCGCCACCGACAGGCTGCGCCTGGAGGCCCGCACAAGAGAGGCCGAACAGGCAACGGCTGCGGCGCAAAATGCCCGCAATCAGGCCGCGTCAGCACAAATGCAGACAAGAGAGGCGCAGGCGCAGGCAGCTAATGCGCAGCAGGATGCAGTTGCCGCCGCACGTATGGCAGCCGCCGAACGCGCGCAGTCGGTCGCTGCTCAGGAAGCGGCGGCGGCGGAGCGCGCCCGCGCCGATCAGGCGAACACGTCTGCCAACGCGGCCCAGGAGCGCGTGCGCCAGCTGGAAGAACAGTTGCGCGATATAGAAGCCAAACAAACTGAGCGGGGGCTGCTCGTCACTTTGGGTGATGTGCTGTTTGCGTTCAACAAGGCCGAGCTCACAGTTCAGGCTGGCCCGCGACTCGACAAGCTTGCATCGTTTCTGAAGCAATTTCCGCAGCGCAAGTTACTTGTCGAAGGCTATACCGACGGCGTTGGCGGTGACGCCTACAACAACGAGTTATCCGAGCGACGCGCTGAATCGATTCGCGACGCACTGGTTCAACGCGGCGTCGACACCACACGCATAGTCACCAAGGGTTATGGCAAAGCCTACCCGGTGGGTGACAACGCAAATCCTGAAGGTCGCGCCATGAACCGCAGGGTAGAAGTGGTGATCGCCGATGAACGCGGATTGCTCAAGGGACGCGGCGTTTAAGTCACGCGCATAGACTAAGGCACCTGAGGGTGCCTTTTTCATTTAGCGATTTTTATTCACGCTGTGAAACGTCATCAGACTGCCGACTGCTTTCGCAACGCTCTCAGGAATGCCTGCACATCATCTGCCGGCTGCTGGGGTTCTTTCCAGTAAACCGAACAGTCTGGTTTCCGAGCGAGCAAGCCCATGTTGACCAATTCGCGCCGCAGCGTTGCGTGATCGCCGAACAGATGCCACGCATTCAACACGCCGTTCACGTCTTTTTCCGAATACTTGCGCTTCGCATCAAAGCGGATCCAGAGACCCCACATGGCAACGCGCTGCACCGCAAATTTGTGTGGCCAGCGCGTGAGTTTTCCGTCAGTGTCGAATTGTGTGAGTGCTTTGGCCGCATGAGGTGTCAATGCGACCTCGTGCTCCAACCCTGATGCTTTTGTGGCGGCAGTTTTAGCCGTAACGGCCGCCGCGGGTGTGAGATCCACAGGCACTGGCGAGCTGAGCCTGGCGGGGGCAATGCTCGCCTGCGCCCGTAAGCTTTGGTAGTTCTGATGACCCGCCGCTTTGGCCAGCCAATTGAGCATTTGCACCTGACTCGGTGCAGCATCGACACCCTCAAATGCGGTACGCAGCGACTTTGCCAACGCCGAAATATCAGCGACAGCGAAAGGAACAACCGCCAGTTTTGGAGACTGCGGTGCGCGGGACGAAGTAGCGTTCGACATAGCGAATCTGCCTTTCAACGCCAAACCAAATTGTTTGCTGGTGGCCCCCATTCCAACACGGTTCAGCACAAAAGGTGATTCGTGTGGATCGTCGTTTCCGACGTGTTTTGCGATGAAGCGATGACAGGTTTAGCAAAGCACCGAAGTGCCGGGAGCGCCTGAGTGAACTGTCGACTACACGCTAAATGTTAGCGCATCCTTAGGTGAGCCGATGCGGCAGGACAACCTTTACACCCTCTCCGGTTGCATCCATGCGCCAAAGCACGCGTTAATCGCCGCCAGCGAGAACACACCAAAAAACAAAGGCACCCGAAGGTGCCCTTGTTTTTGTAATGGTCGCTGGAACAAGCCAACGAGCCAAGGATCGATCAGACGGGATGCGATGCAAGGCGCTTTTCGGCGACGCGTACTCAAAGTACGCGAGCCGGAAAGCAACGCCGCAGCGCGCCCGTATGGTCGGTTCTTACATGCCCATGTCGCCCATGCCGCCCATGCCACCCATACCGCCGCCACCGCCCATGCCGCCGCCGGCTGATTCGTCTTTCGGCGCTTCAGCGATCATGGCCTCAGTGGTGAGGATCAGGCTTGCGACCGACGCTGCGTTTTGCAGTGCGAGGCGCGTTACTTTGGTTGGGTCGAGGATGCCGAGTTCGAGCATGTCGCCGTAGGTGTCGTTGGCTGCATTGAAGCCGTAGTTACCTTTGCCAGCCATCACTGCATTGACCACAACACTTGGCTCGCCGCCGCAGTTGTAGACGATTTCGCGCAGTGGGGACTCGATGGCTTTCATGACGAGCTTGATGCCTGCGTCCTGATCGGAGTTGTCGCCTTTGAGCGTACCAACGGCTTGACGTGCACGCAGAAGCGCGACGCCGCCGCCAGCCACAACGCCTTCTTCGACGGCCGCGCGGGTTGCGTGCAGCGCGTCTTCAACGCGGGCTTTTTTCTCTTTCATTTCGACTTCAGTTGCAGCGCCGACTTTGATCAGTGCAACGCCGCCGGCCAGTTTGGCAACGCGCTCTTGCAGTTTTTCTTTGTCGTAATCAGAGGTTGCTTCTTCGATCTGTTTGCGGATTTGAGCAACGCGACCTTTGATGCTGTCTTCGTTACCTGCGCCGTCGATGATCGTGGTGTTCTCTTTGCCGACTTCGATCTTCTTGGCAGAGCCGAGGTCAGCCAGCGTGACGCCTTCAAGTTTGAGGCCCACTTCGTCGGAGATCACGGTGCCGCCGGTCAGGATGGCGATGTCTTCGAGCATGGCTTTGCGGCGATCACCGAAGCCTGGTGCTTTAACAGCCACAGTTTTCAGGATGCCACGGATGTTGTTCACAACGAGAGTTGCAAGCGCTTCGCCGTCGATCTCTTCAGCAACGATCAGCAGTGGGCGACCGGCTTTGGCGACTTGCTCAAGCGTTGGCAACAGATCGCGAATGTTCGAGATCTTTTTGTCGTGCAACAGGATGAACGGGTTGTCCATCAACGCCAGCTGTTTGTCCGGGTTGTTGATGAAGTATGGGCTCACGTAGCCGCGGTCGAACTGCATGCCTTCAACGACGTCGAGCTCGTTTTCGAGGGACTTGCCGTCTTCAACGGTGATCACGCCTTCTTTGCCGACTTTTTCCATTGCGTCAGCAATGATCTTGCCGATGGATTCGTCGCTGTTGGCGGAGATCGAACCGACCTGAGCGATTTCTTTGCTCGTGGTGGTGGCTTTCGATGCTTTTTTCAGTTCGGCGACGAGGGCAGTTACAGCTTTGTCGATGCCGCGCTTCAGGTCCATCGGGTTGATGCCCGCTGCGACGTATTTGAAGCCTTCACGAACGATGGCCTGTGCAAGCACGGTCGCCGTTGTGGTGCCGTCACCGGCGTTGTCCGAGGTCTTCGACGCAACTTCTTTCACGAGCTGGGCGCCCATGTTTTGCAGTTTGTCTTTGAGTTCGATTTCTTTAGCGACCGATACGCCGTCTTTGGTCACCGTTGGTGCGCCGAATGAGCGCTCAAGCACCACATTGCGACCCTTCGGGCCGAGCGTGACTTTAACGGCATTGGCAAGGATGTTCACACCCTCGATCATGCGGGCGCGTGCTTCACCGCCGAAAATAACTTCTTTAGCTGCCATGGTTTATTACTCCGTAATCTGAATTCTTGAATGAGGTGTGTTCAAAATAAATATCGGGATGCAGTGCGAGGCGGAGGCACGCGACGTGTACTTCGGTACACGAGCGGGACTCCAACGAAGCAATGCGCCCGGGATTTACTTTTGAACGACGGCCATGATGTCTTCTTCGCGCATGACCATCAGTTCGTCGCCGTCAACCTTGACGGTTTGGCCAGCGTATTTGCCGAACAGAACGCGGTCGCCCACTTTCAGGTCGGGTGGGTTCAGCTTGCCGCTGTCGTCACGCTTGCCGGGGCCGACGGCGAGCACTTCACCTTGGTCAGGCTTCT
>JAYWHV010000130.1:0-4136 GCA_043777615.1 Burkholderiales bacterium
CTGTAGATTCCGCTGACCGAGGATATCGGCAGTGAATGTAAAAGCAAATCCACGCAGAGCTGGCCGGAAACCACCCTCCATTCCCACCAGGAGCCGTAACTTCCGGTTGAATGACATCGAGTTCGCCGCTCTTCGCGCGGCTGGCGGTGGTGAGGACGCAACGTTAGGTTTGCGTCGTTTGATATACGACGACGCGGGTGTGCGCCAAGCGATTCGGGATGCGATGGGTCTGAAGCACGATACGAAAGCCAAGTGAATCGCGGTGACAACGGTCGTCCAATTTTTCACATGAAAAATTTGGAACCGCCGTCATCATTTTTCACATGAAAAATTCTGGAGCCGCATCTGTCATTTTTCATGTGAAAAATGACGACGCATACGGGCTATTTGCGCTCGCTTTGAATTAAATCGACTAACCGCGCGAGCGTAGCATCACTCACATAGCTCGCGAATTCCTTGGGGAATTTGAGCGTCACAGCCCCGGAACGGCTGACCACCTTGGTGAATAGTTGCTCGCCGGAAGGAGATGCAAAGGGCGTAGCTGAGGCTCGTGGGCGAGTTGGTCGCTCTTCGTCCCCTACGTTCGAATGGTCATCCCACACTCGCGGGATGTCGGCGACCCGAATGTCGCCATTCTCAATTTTCGGCATATCGCGGATTATTTGTGCCATATAGCCGCGGCCTTGAGCCACTGATAATGCGTACCCAATACGAAGAGAAAGCGAAGCGATGTTGGTGATCGACGACACGATCTCGGGTGCCAAACTTGCAAAACCCATGTAGTAGCTTAATTCGCTATTCGACAATCCACTCATTTCCGCCAATTCGGTCAACGAGGATGCAAACCCCTCTGCCATGGCAACGGAATATCGCTTGGCTCGGGCGTAATCCGATAGATCTGCACGAAAATCATTCTCCGCCAACATCATGCGGAAAGCAGCCTTGTCGTCGAGTTCGCGAATAACAACATCTAACTGAAAACCCGCACGCAACGCGGCTTGCCATCGACGAACGCCAGCGATGATCTCAAATCGAATTTCTGGATCGCTCGCGTCGTGACAAACACGCACAACGCTTGCCTGAACTTGTCCGTCCGCCAGAAGCGATTGGCCTAGCTGATCAAGATCCGCGAACTCGCCTTGCGGTCGATCCGCCAGTCGCCAAGGTCGGCAGACTCTGGGATCGACCCTAGCGCGATTGGCGGAAGGGTACAGAGTGACTTGACTGGCGGCCGGAGTTGCATGAGGTCGCTCCGGTTGAACATGTGGCGTTGCACCGCCCAGTATCGTGGGATCACTGTCGAGCTCCCCCAGCAGACGAGACAGCGCGCCCGAATTCGCCACCCGCTTACGACGCTCCGCACTGGAGGGTGGTGGAGGTTTTACTTCTGTGTTCACGGCATCACCTGGCGATTTGAACCCCATAATCGTTACCTCCCGACGCTTGATAATGACTGACGCGCCCACGTCGCTCTAAACACCTCAAGCAATTCCTCGTTGGCCGAATCCAATGACGTTATGGCCCTAGCAAATGCTTCTTTGGAACCTCGCGAACGCTCCGATTCGTATACACCGCCAAAGTCGTTGCTAGCGCGCTCAATTTCGACGGTCTCCACAGTAACCGCATGCATGACGCTTTCCTTGAAGTTGACCCGTATCAGTGCTTCGACGTCAGCCGCCTCCGACGTTCCGGTATGCCGAGTGATTAGCACCTTCAAAAAATCCAATGACTTCATAAAAGACGGGCGAGCCAAAAGTTGTCCCATCGACTGAAAAAACTGTCGAGCTGAGCCAAAGTCAGGCATGGCAGGCGGAATCGGAACCAACAACCCCGTCGCCGCGTACACCGCATTAAGGGTAAACGTGCCCATGTTCGGTCCACAGTCCAAAACTACGACGTCGTACTGATCTTCAACAGCACTAATCGCAGCTCGCAAGCGCTCGACGGCGTGAAGGCCCAACGCGGTCTGATTATTTTCGTCGACATTAGCAAGCTGAAGTTCCGCGTCCTGCAAACACAGATTGGCCGGCACAAGATCCACACCAGTGAAGTACGTCTTTCTAATGACGCTAGGCAAATCCGCTGGGTTCTGTACCAAAACGCTGGCAATCGTGTCTTCAGCTTCGAGATCGAGATCTGGAATAACCCCAAACATCAATGTCATCGTCGCTTGGGGATCGAGATCAATGGCGAGTACGCGCAGTCCAGTTAAAGCGCACTTCTGAGCTAAATGAACGGCAGTTGTGGTTTTTCCAGCACCGCCCTTGAAATTTGTCACTGCGCACACGATGGCTCGTGTGCCTGATGGTCGTTGATACAGCGAGCCTGCGTATCGTCTGTATCGATTTATCAGTTCCAGTGAATAGGCCCTGCGCCCAGCATCGTCCCGCAATGGAATGAGGTCGGGATGTTCCGCCTCAAGGCGTTTGAGTGTTGGTCCGCTACGATCTATCATCTTCGCAGCCGCCTCAATTCCCCACGTGCGTAGCCGCTTTGTTTTGGACGGCGAAGTGATGGCGTCTCGAAGTTTCTCCAGAATAATTGCACCGTTGTCAGCGTATTTAATCAGTAGCGTAGATGCATCATTGATTTGTGGATTAGTTGCCGTATTTTCCATGTGTTCTCGCTTATTTGACTTGCGTGCTTATATTCTCTCTTTTCTTGAAAAAACACACAATCACCGAAAACAATCTAGCAAAGATGGCACCGTAACGCTCACTTAGTGTGTCTTACTAAAAAAATACATCGTACAGTGCAAAACTTGCTGCAAAAACAAAGAGTTACACGTTTTACGGTTCCATCTTTGCTTACTTCGGTGCCAGCATTGCTCGGCTGTGTGCCGCCAAAATTGAATCGTGCCATCATCGCTGTGTACGGTGCCATTGTTGCTAATTTGCATCGCTATTGCGTGACCGGTGCCATTGTCGGCATAATTCGGCACCGAAAAGCGGAATGGCACGAGCATGCAAAAAGCAGAGGCACAAGACATCCGAGCGCGCATCGTTATACGTGACGCATCAGCGTCAATGACCACGTCCGTTTCAGAAGCTAGAAAAGCGCTCGAAGCCATTGACGTTCGCATGATGAACAAGCCGATTACGCTTGTGCAGCAACGTCTGTACGACGTTTGGGTAGCGTTCGCGCAAGTCGATCCGGATTCGAGAAAAACGGACACCAATATTTTCGAGTTTCCTCTTGATGGTGTTGTCGCCGCTTGCGGCATGGCAGATACGTACAACCGCAAATTCTTTGATGAAACTGCGCTCGGTTTGATGGATCTGCGCGTGACATACGGCGGATTCTTCACCGAGCCCGACGCAACTGTCCGGCGATCACGGATCAGAGCCGGGACAGGGCGCAGCTCAAAAACGCGCATCGTTGCCATGCAACTGGTGAGCTTTGTTGAGATAGATTCCGCAAGAAATGTGATTCGCGTGGAATTTCCGGAAGTCATTCGAAAGCAAATTCTGGAGCCCGGTTTCTACCGCAGAATTGATCTAGAAATACAGAGGCAACTCAGCACGCGCACAGCGATAGCCCTCTACCAATGCTCACGCGAGTTCGCAAGTGCTCAAGCATCGCCATGGTTGCCTTGGCAAGAGTATTCTGCATTTCTCGGTGGTACACCAGAACCGCATGCGAGCGTTCGCGATTTCGTGAAAGTACTGAATCGCGCCGTCCCACAGGTGAACCAGGTAAATCCAGACCACCGAATCGAGGTCGAATTCACCAAGAGCGGACGATCTTTCGATCAGATGCGCATTGTCACGGCGCTTAAACACCAACGAGAGCTTGATCTTGTCGAAGCGCTCAATATCGAAGTTCCAGACGACGTACTGGCTCTGTCAACAGAACTAAGAATCCCCGCGCCGACTATTTCCAAGCATTTGAAGGATGGCATCCCTGTTGACTACTTGCGCGCGCAACTTCTCTACACGCGCGGGAGAATCGGACGTCGAGACCAAGCGCCGGTGTCCTCACCTGCGGCGTTCTTTTCTGCCGCCGTAAACCAAAACTACGCAGCGTGGCGCTCACCAGATCCAGTCGCGCAGCGACAAACAACTCCCGCGCTAGAAAGTAGATTGACAGAAATCGCGCCAGCTACATCACAAAAAACGCTGGCCGTATTGATCCCG
>JAYWHV010000131.1:0-4126 GCA_043777615.1 Burkholderiales bacterium
ACGGCGAGGAATACTCTGTCGAACACACAGAAGAAATCGGCAAGAGCAGGAACGAAATGCCTTCCTGTTGGCGGCCATCGGTTGAAGTGCGCACCAGACAAAAAATCCAGTCGGCATGCTGACCAAGCGTCGTCCATGTCTTCTGGCCATTGACGACATAGTGATCGCCGACCAGCTCCGCCTTGCATTTCAATGAGGCCAGATCGGAGCCAGAACCGGGTTCACTGTAACCTTGGCACCACCAGTTTTCACCGGAAAGAATTTTTGGCAAGTGATAGTCCTGTTGCGCCTTGTTGCCAAAGTTCATGATGACCGGAGCCACCATGCGCAGACCGAACGGAATTAACTGCGGCGCACCTGCGTCCGCCGTGACTTCATCGAAGATGTGCTGTTGCGTGGCGTCCCAACCGGTGCCGCCAAATTCCTTCGGCCAGCCGACACCGACCCAGCCTTTATTGTGCAGCGCGCGATGCCAACTGAGAAAGTCTTCGCGCTCCAGACGACAGCCTTCGAGCACTTTGCGGGCGACATTCGGGTCCAGATTTTCGCGGGTAAATTCGCGTACCTCTTTTTCGAAAACCTGTTGCTCAGGTGAATACCGTAAGTCCATAATTGCCTCAATTACTCGACGTATTTTTTGAATTTCAGTTAGCCCACAAGTGTAAGCAATCTTCTATATGTCTATACCCGCTTTTTTAGAGAATCGACTCAGTTTGCCCGTGATAGGCGCACCGCTGTTCATCATTTCGCACCCGCCTCTCGTGCTCGCGCAATGCATGGCGGGAGTGATTGGCGCGTTCCCGGCGTTAAATGCGCGACCCAAAGAGCAGCTCGATGACTGGCTCGCGGAACTCACCGAAAAGCTCGCTGCGGCGCGTGCCGCAGAACCGAATCGACGCATCGCGCCATACGCCGTCAACCAGATTGTGCACGCGAGCAATGACCGCCTCGATCACGACATGCAGATGTGTGAAAAGTACAAAGCGCCGATGCTGATCACCAGCCTGCGCGCACCGGGCGATGTAGTCAAACAGGCGCATGCCTGGGGCGGTATCGTGATGCATGACGTGATTTCGATTCGTCATGCCGAGAAGGCGCTGGAGGCGGGCGTCGATGGTTTGATCCTCGTGTGCGCCGGCGCGGGTGGGCATGCCGGGACGTTGTCTCCGTTCGCGCTCGTTCGAGAAGTACGGCGCTTCTATAGCGGCCCGATTGCTCTGTCCGGTTCGATTGCGCATGGCGCAAGCATCCTCGCCGCGCAGGCGATGGGCGCGGATTTCGCCTACATGGGAACGCGCTTCATCGCCACGCAGGAAGCGCGCGCTGTAGACGCCTACAAGGACGCAATTGTGAATTCCACCGCGCAGGACATCATCTATTCATCCCTCTTCACCGGCATCCACGGCAATTATCTGAAGTCCTCAGTAAAAGCAGCGGGCCTCGATCCCGACAACCTGCCGAGCGCGGACAAGACCTCGATGAACTTCGGCGGCGGCGCGGTGAAAGCGTGGAAGGATATCTGGGGTTCAGGCCAAGGCGTGGGGCAGATGGACGATGTGCCGACGACTGCGGTTCTGGTGGAGCGGTTGAAGGCGGAATATCGTGAGGCGGTGGCGGCGCAGGCGCGGAATACTGCGGCGTACTTGTAGACGTTTATTTGCTTCGTGACCGGGAGCGTCTCCCCTCTCCCCTTGCGGGAGAACGGGCCAAATCAGATCAGTGTTCTTTCGCTAACGCCGCCCGCGCCATCGCGTCCACCTTCGCGGGCGCGATCAGCTTCATCCAGCGTCCGAGCTTACCCTTGATGCTCATCACCGCTTCTCGCTTGCGCGAGCGCATCGCTGAAACGATGAGCCCGGCGCACACCTCGACGCTCATGGCTTTCTCCTCGCTGAGGCCGGAGGTTCCGGCTTTTTCGCCGTCCGCGTTCCAGCCGTTGCGACGAATTTCGGTCGCGACGACGCCGGGATAAACGATGGTGACATCAACACCTTGGGGTTGCAGCTCGACGCGCAAGGCTTCAAAAAATCCTGTTTGAGCAAATTTGGTCGCGCAATACGTGGTGCGGCCGGGCACGCCGACCAATCCCGCAAGACTCGCGACGGCGACCACGAGCCCCTTACTCGACTTCAGATGCGGTAGCGCTGCATGCGTCGGCCAGACGCTTCCCATCAGGTTGATGCGCATCAGATTTTCATAGACGGACAGGTCAGTGATCTCGTCGAAGTCGGCGTGCATCGACACACCGGCGTTGTTGACGAGCGCATCGATTCGGCCGAATCTTTCAACCGTTGCGGCGATCAACGCACGGCAATCTGCCTCAACGGAGACATCGGTCACTACACATAGTGTCTGCGCGCCCGCTGCGTCGCATTGACGCGCAACGGCCTCCAGCGCATCGCGTCTGCGCGCCGCGAGAACGAGCTTCGGTTTGTCCGCGGACAACTGCCGCGCAAGTTCGGCCCCAATGCCGTCCGACGCTCCAGTAATGACAATGACTTTCTCGACGAATGACATAACGCGCCCCGTGTTGTATGTTTCGAATTCATCATAGCAACACGGCGTCCCGGTCGCTTGTGGCTAAGGTACGCCCATCGCGCAACTGTCATTCAAATACGCCCTGATGTCGGCCCACGTGCTACGCGGCGATCCTACGACTGCGGCGCTACTCACAGCAGTACCGGTGAGCCCAAGCATGACCCGCATCAGGATCAGGCCGTCGGTCGCCGGGTAGATATGGCCGTCGCCATCAATGTCCAGCCGGCACGGTGGTGGCGTGGCGGTAGCCCCAATCGCAAGCGCGTTACTGGCTCCCGACACCGTGCGCAACAGCGTGAGCCAGAGGACGCTATTCGCCGCATCGACGCTCATCAACACGTCGGTATCCGGCACGAGTGTTAATCCGTTGAACGTCACCGAAGCAGGCGGCGTAGCGCTGCTGTAGCCGCGCAACCGTAGCACCGGATTTTTCAACGCATCTCCGCCCGAGGTTGACCAGTTCACGGTCGCGGCGTTGCCCGATGCCGTCACCTCCCACGTTGCGTAAACGGGGTTGTATCCGGGGCGGCTGTAAATTTGCGAGTCGACGCGGCCGATACCAGCGATGCCGGTCGTGGCAACGGTGCCGACGCTCGCGGTCATAGTGACGGGCGAGTTCGCTTTCAGAATTATTTCCTGGGTTCGAACCTGTGTCATCGTGGGATCAATGGACGCGCCGGGGTTGTGTTCACCGAGTACGACAAACGTGCTGTAACTTTTGAACTGAGCCTGCGTGACGGTGTTGCCGACATAGTTTGAGTAACTGTCGCGACCAATCGCGCCCAGTTTCACGCCCCACGCAAAACGACGACCATTGGTCGTGAGGCTGCCATCCACAGCGCCGACGCCGTTGTAGAAATTATTTTCGATACTCTGATAGGGCCAGTTCCACGAGCAGAGCATCTTGTGCGATTCATACCCTGCACAGGGCGTGACCGTAGCGCTGGTCTGGCCTTGAATGTTTGAGAGATACCCCGCATTGCCCGCGTCATGTGTAGCAAGCAGGCCTGTTTGCACGATGCCCATTTGCGCGTTTGCGTTATGAATCCAGAGCATGTTGTACGGGATGGCCGCTGCGCCGACTGTGTTCCACGTCCAGTTGCCATTGAGTGTGAATGGTGCGCTGGTGGTCAGGAAGCGCTGATGATTGATCGCCCACGCCACGCCGCCGATCACATTGCCGCTGCCGTTGATACCGTCAAAGTCCATCTCGCCATACGGGCCGCGCGAATCGCCCTCGATTTGCTGCGCCAACGGGATGGACGCGGGTACCGCCGACCAGTCCCACGTCACAGACCACAGCGGATAATCCGTTCCGTTCACGAATAGCCATTGGATCGAGACCGGCACGTTGTAGCGCCCGAATTTTGGCCCGACCGGATGCGGCCCGGTGAAGCGCGGATAGGTCGTCTTGAATTCATGAATCGCGTGATGTGCGCCGGCGAATTTGACGCTGTAGGTTCCAGTGAAGCCCAGGCCTAGCGGACTGTCATCACCGATCACACGATTTGATTCACAGAACTGCGTGTCGGGCGTTGCAGCGCAATCGCTGACGTATGGCAAATGGGAAACAACATATCCGAAGCCA
>JAYWHV010000132.1:0-14829 GCA_043777615.1 Burkholderiales bacterium
GTGAAGACGTCAATCACTTTGTAGCGGCTGTGAAAGACTACTTTGCAGGCGCAGCAAAATGATTCTGCTCATCGATAACTATGACAGTTTCACCTACAACCTCGCACAGTATTTCGGGGAGCTGGGGCAGGAAGTTGAGGTCGTGCGCAACGACGCTATTGATCTCGCCGGTGTTGCTGAAAAGAAGCCCGAACGCATTGTGGTGTCTCCGGGTCCCTGTACGCCGAACGAAGCAGGCATTTCGGTGCCGCTGATCAAGGAATTTGCAGGAAAACTGCCAATCCTCGGTGTGTGCCTGGGTCATCAAAGCATCGGCACCGCGTTCGGTGGCAACATCATTCGCGCGCAACGCGTGATGCATGGCAAAACGTCTACCGTCAGCCACAACCGGCAAGATTGCTTCGCCAACATTCCAACACCGTACACGGTGGTGCGCTATCACTCACTCGTGATTGAGCGATCAACGCTGCCCGCTGAGCTCTCCATCACGGCCGAGTCCGATGATGGCGAGATCATGGGCGTACGCCACAAAACGCTGCCGGTCTGGGGCGTGCAGTTTCATCCCGAGTCGATCATGACCGAGTACGGCCACGATCTTTTGAAAAATTTCCTGAGTTTGTAGGCCGACCGAATCATGCCAATATCTATTTCAGAAGCGATCCAGCGCACGGTCGACCACCGCGAAATTTTTGAAGACGAAATGTTGTCCTTGATGCGCAAGTTGATGGCGGGCGAGTTCACGTCGGCGCAGTCAGCTGCATTTTTGCTGGGCTTGCGCGTCAAGAAAGAAACCATCGGTGAAATCGCCGCAGCCGCGATGGTGATGCGTGAACTGTCCACCAAAGTGCCAGTCCACAACGAACCGAACCTGATCGACATCGTGGGCACGGGTGGCGATTTGTCGCACACCTTCAATATTTCAACCGCATCCATGTTTGTCGCCGCCGCTGCGGGCGCCAAGGTCGCCAAGCACGGCAACCGCGGCGTGTCATCGAAAAGCGGCGCGGCCGACGTGCTTGAGGCGCTCGGCGTGAACATCATGCTGACCTCCGATCAGATCGCCCAGTGCATCGTGGCCACGGGCATAGGCTTTATGTTCGCGCCGAACCATCATCTGGCGATGAAGGCGGTCGCGCCCATACGCCGTGAACTGGGCGTGAAAACAATCTTTAACATTCTCGGTCCGCTGACCAATCCGGCCAGCGCGCCGAATACGATGATGGGCGTCTTTCACCCGGATCTGGTCGGCATTCAGGCGCGCGTTATGCAGCGACTCGGCGCGCAACACGTCATGGTCGTGCATGGCCGTGATTCGCTGGACGAGATTTCGCTCGGTGCAGGAACGCTTGTTGGTGAACTGAAAGACGGCAAGATCACCGAGTACGAAATTCATCCTGAGGACTTCGGCTTCACGATGAGCGCGACGCGTAACCTGCGCGTGGATACGCCGGAACAGTCGAAGGCGATGTTGCTGTCGGCGCTTGACGGCGCGCCGACGCCAGCGCGAAACGTGGTGTTGCTGAATGCCGGCGCTGCTCTTTACACGGCCAATTTAGCGCCGACATTGCGCGACGGAATTGCTCTGGCGCTAACGGCGATTGAGAGCGGCTCCGCTCGCAAAAAAGTCGATGAATTTGCGGCGTTTACGCAATCATTCCGCACGAAACCGTTTGTCGCATGAGCGATATTCTCAACAAAATCATTGCGACCAAGCACGACGAAATAGCGGCGTTGATGCAGGCGAAGCCGTTGTCCGTCGTGCGCGCCGAGGCTGAAGCGCGTCACGATGTTCGTGACTTTGCCGCAGCCATTGAAGCAAAGATCGTGAAAGGAAAAAGCGCGGTGATCGCCGAAATTAAAAAGGCGAGCCCGAGCAAAGGCGTTTTGCGCGAAAACTTTATCCCGGCCGACATCGCGAAAAGCTACGAAGCGGGTGGCGCGGCATGTCTCTCCGTGCTGACGGATGCGCCTTACTTTCAGGGATCGGTGGCGTATTTACAAGAGGCTCGTGCGGCGTGTACTCTGCCTGTGATTCGCAAAGATTTCATCGTCGATGCGTATCAAGTGTTTGAGGCGCGGGCGATGGGTGCGGATTGCATTTTGCTGATCGTCGGCGCGCTGGAATTGCATCAGATGCAGGCGCTGGAAATGCTTGCGCATGAGCTCGGCATGGCGGTTCTGGTGGAGTCGCACGATGCGGCTGAACTTGATGCAGCGCTCACGTTGAAGACGCCGCTGATTGGCATCAACAACCGTGATCTGCGCACATTCAATGTGTCGCTTTCAACGACGACCGAATTGTTGGCAAAAATTCCGGCGGGCAAGCGTGTGATCACCGAGAGCGGCATTCTCACCAGCGCAGACGTGGCGCACATGCGCTCGCACGAAGTGCATGGTTATCTGGTCGGGGAAGCCTTCATGCGCGCACCCGATCCGGGAGTAGCGCTCGCTGCGCTATTTGCGTAGTTGCTTTGGCGCGAACTTTCGTGCGCGAAGCGCCAAAGCCGCGGTCGTCGCAAGCAACAGCGCCAGCGCGCTCAGCAGTGCGAGCGAAAGCGTTGGCACGATAAGCGGATCGGTTGCTGCCGGCACGACAGTGACCGGCGGCACCTCTGTTGTGATCGTGCGGGCGACGGCGAGACTTTCGAAGCCACCAATGGCCTTGCCTGCGAGCGTGACTGTATTGGTGTTTGTAATCGCGAGCGATGTTGTGTTGATGGCAAACACCTGACCCGGATCATCATTAGTTACGCCCCACACCAAGCCTGTCGTCAGATCGCCGTCGAGCCCAGAATCGAGCGGGGAAACGCCAACCGTACCAAGCAATGCGGCGCTGCCATTTGTGGTGTTGATGCAATAGAACTTGCCGCGATCGGTGTTGCCGCCCAACCCGTACAGACCCGAGGCGCAGGCTGCCGACGGAGCAGCACCCGCAAGGCCTGAGATCGCTGGCCCGGTGCCGCCCAAAGGTGCGGTTGCGCCTGTTGCCGGGTCGACGCGATAAATCACCGCATTGACGGCCAGATACAACGCACCGGTCGACGCGAACGCAAGCCCCGCGTTCGACTGCACTTGCGGCAGGCCAGTCAACAGCCCAACAGCCGTGCAAGCGCCGGTCAAGGCTGAACACTTCACCAGTTGAGCGGTGGCCGGATTGATGCCGAAAATTTCGCCCGATGCGTTAATCGCGAGAGCTTCAATCTTGCTAAATCCAGTCGCGCCCAGCTCTGTCGCGACGCCCGTCGCCATGTCGAGTCGATAAAGCTTGCGATCCACGTCGCTGCGAACTGAATAGCCGGTAGGCGCGGCAAACGTAGTACCCGCCACCGCAAGTGCGGCAGCAAAAAATACTCCCCGGACGAACACCCGTAGAATCAAAATCAACCTGTAATCGTGTTATTGACAAAATTGTGACACTTCTGACGACCATCCGCAACTTAATCAGACCCCAATGAGCGAGCGCTCACATTCGCCGCGAGATATATCTGTCGTCATTCAGAGACAATTCTGTGCGTTTTTTGAACACTTCGGGCACGCACGTTGCAGATTCAACTTTTCGATGGAAGCGCCACAGCGTTTGGGCTGACGTACGCTTTCGCATTAAGTCGACTTTGGCAAAAAACAGCGCTAAGCCCCAATTAAATCGTGCGTCTGGCAAAAAGCTGAACACCGGATCACCCGTCAGCTTGAGAACACTCACGAAAAGTGAGTGCACGCTCTTCGTGCTCACATTGATGGCTGTGGCGTTACCGCTGATTTGGGCCCATCAGGCGCCGCCACTACCGGCATTCTTTAGTCAATGGCTTGCGGGTCTGCTCTGGTCGTTAGTGACAGTGAGCGCGAGCTACGTCGCGTTCCAGTTGTCGGTGGGTGTGTTGCGCGGCGGCAACGCGCTGTTCGCCGGGCTTGGCGCCCACCGCGCGCTGCTTATGCTTTGGGCGCTGATGGTCACGAGCTTGCTCGCGCATGTTGGCTTGTCGTGGACTCCGGCATTTATTGCGTATCCGACCCTGTTTAATCTGGCGCTCGCGGCCGTCCTCAGCGTGGCGGTTTTGCAAATTGGCCGCACATCGAGCCCTGAATTTATGCGCCAATGGTTGAGCGCGCTACTCGCCGGGCTGTTGATTGCTGCGCTCTACAACTCAGTGGTGGCGCTGATTCAGACGGTGGCCCCGAGCTGGACCAACGAGAACTGGATCGCAAGCATCAGCACCGACACGGCGCGCTACGGCGCAGAACGCGCCAGCGGCAATTTGCGGCAACCCAACCAGCTGGCGACGCTTGCAATCTGGGGCTTGCTGGCGGCGACGTATTTGTTGCGACGCATGCCATGGCTTTGGGGTGCGGCGAGTTTGCCGCTGCTGCTCACGTTGTTTGCGACCGGGTCGCGCGTTGGGGTGCTGAGCCTCGCGATGATTGTTGGCGTGGCGCTTGTGCGATCGCGGCGGGTGCGCAGCGGGCAGGGCAAGGCGTGGCTGCTCTCAGGGCTCGCTGCGCTATTGCTTGCGTGGTTCGCCGGGAGCGCGTTCACCCGCGATACCGCTGAATCCGCGCTGTCGCAGCGGCTGGCGTTGTGGCGCGACGTGTGGACGATCATTGAGCAGTCGTCCTGGTTCGGCGTTGGCTGGGGACAACTCAACTTCGCATGGACGCTGACGCCGCTGTCGTCGCGCGCACCCGACGTGTTCGACCACGCGCATTCGTTGCCGCTGCACTTGGCTGCCGAATTGGGGTTGCCACTTGCGGGGTGCGTGCTCGTTCTGCTCGGAGTCGCGCTGTGGCGATCTCGCGCTGCTGGTCACAGGCGAGCGGGGGCGACGGCACAGCTTATGCTGGCCGCCGTGCTGCTGCACAGCTTGTTTGAGTATCCGCTGTGGTTTGCCTATTTTTTGCTGCCAGCAGCGTTTTTGCTGGCGTGGCTGGTCGCCGCGCACACGCCGACAGCGAAGCCAGTCGGCGAACTACGTTCCGCGCGAGGGCTGCCAATCGCGACGTCGGTCGTCGCATCGGCCTGCATTGCGGCGGCGCTGTACGCCTGGCAGGAATACGAAAAGATCAGCGCAATCTACCGGAATTCTGACCAAGCCGCAGCGCTCTCATCCGCGGCCGCCGAGGCACGCAAGAGCCCGCTCTACGGTCAGTTTGGCGATTACGCGACGATCATGGTTGCCGGGAGTAGTGCTGATCTGGCGTGGTTTGCTAGACCGATTCGACAGGTGCTCGACGAGCGTCTGTTGACCGCCTATGCGAGCGCACTCGCGCGCGCAGGCGAGGCCGATAAAGCAGCGTTTGTCGTGGCGCGCGCTCGCGAATTTCCACCGCAACCGGTGTTTTCGGGACTGCCCGTCATCGCGCCGTCCGCATCTGCTTCAGCACCGCTGGGGCCGCGTGATTTCCGCCGCTAGACCCGCTTGACGAACAGCAAATCGCGAACTTCGTGCCCAAGCTTTAAGCCGCGGCGCTCGAACTTGGTTTCCGGTCGCCATGACGGACGCGTTGAGTAGTCTGCGCTCGTGTTCTGAAGCATGGGTTCCGCTGTGAGGACCTCAAGCATGTGCTCGGCATACGGCACCCAGTCGGTCGCCAGGTGCAGGTAACCACTCGGCGCAAGGCGCGAGGCCAGCAACGAGACGAGCGGCGGCTGCACGAGGCGGCGCTTGTTGTGCCGCGCCTTGTGCCACGGATCGGGAAAGTAGATGTGAATGCCCGCCAGCGATCCCGGCGAGATCATGTGGCTGAGCACTTCGACGGCGTCGTGCTGAATGACTTTTACGTTCGTGAGTGATTGATCGTCGAGCAGGTTGCAAAGGCTGCCAACACCCGGTGGATGCACTTCTACGGCGAGGTAATTGGTATCAACGTGAGCCGCGGCAATCTCGGCGGTGGTGGTGCCCATGCCGAAACCGATTTCGAGAATCGTCGCGGCATTGCGTGAAAAGGTTTTTGCAAAATCGAGCAGCGTCGGCGAATAAGTGATGCCGTGTCGCGCCATACCTTCGGTGAGGCCGCGCTCCTGCTTCGGCGACATACGGCCAGCGCGTACGACGAAGCTGCGGATCGGACGATGTCGCGACGTGTCGGTCGTTTCTTCGAGAGTTTCAGTCATGGCCCCGTTCATGGCAGCAGCACCGTCCAGCGTGGATCACTCATGTCGAGATTCATCGACGCGCTTTTGCCGTCCTCGGTGTAATCAATCACCAGCCGACGCGGCGAGCCCCAGCTGGCACCGGCATCCGTCCACGGCGTTCGCGGAGCAAACACCCGCTCCCGCGCTGGGCCGCGGCGCTCAAAACGCCACACCGACAGGCGATTCTCGCAATCATCCTTGCAGAAATCCGCCGTCACAAAATAGCGACCGTCGCTGTTGAACAGCGGCTCATTCGGCAGATCGGTGGTGCTGGTTGTCGCCCGATGCACGATCACAAAATCAAGTTTGTCGGCCTGTGCGCGATACAACACCACGGCATCGGCTGATGCGTAGTACGCAAAGAAACTCACGTTCGGCCCCGCCTCGCCCGCCTTGTCTTCAAATAAAAATGGCGGTTCGCCGGGCACGGTGACGGCGAGCAAATTGCCGTCACGTTTAACGACCGCCCCGGCACGCTTGATTTGCTCCGCCTCGATCTTTTTGCCGCAATCGGCGGGATCAGCGGTGTTTGCGCAAAGCCTGGCGAATTGTGCAGACGTGGGGGCTGCGACAGTTGCGGGCGACTGCGCGCCTGCACCCGATGCGACCAACAACACCAGCGAAACGAGAGGAACGGGGATGGATATCATCCCGCGATTTTCGCATCTCGCCGGTGTTGCGACTAGTGCGGTGCTTCACGTAGATCGGCACCAATGAAAGCGATGGATTTCGGTGTGAATCGAGGCGCAAAGCGCAGCAATAGCAAGCTATTGCGAGCATTTGCAACGAAGAGTCACGCCGAAAGGCGCGCTTTCATGTGCCGAGAAGAGTGAAACACCGCACTAGCCCAACACTTTTGCGATCTGGGCTTTCAACGCGCCGTCGAGCATGGCGATTGATTCATTCAGATGCGCGCGCATCTGAATATCGTTGCCCGACCTGACGGCCGCCCTGCGCAATGATGCCAGCAACTCAGTCGCATATTCGCGCTGCAGGCTACGCGCATCCGCTGGCGCGCGGGGGCTCGGGCGGGCAACCGCTTCGGTCAACAGCCGTACATGCTCGCGCTGAAGGTTGCGGCGCATGAGGTTGATCGGCGCGCCCGTGTTCAACTCGCTCCAGATAGCCCGTTGCAGCGTGCTGTAGAGCTCGGGCAGGCCAAGTGCTTTGCTGCCATCGCTCATTTTTTCTGGTGCCACCAGCACCCGGGCTGCCACGCTATCGCGCATCAGCTGGTTGAGCGTTGTGCGCTGAATCGCAAAAACCCGTCCCGCGACTGACGAATCAATCGCACCAACCACCGGAACGCCGATATCGTCGTCGGACACCTGATCCCAGCGTGCATCGAAATCCGGTGTCAGCTTGCCCAGAAATTCCGGCTTGAATTTGAACGAATCAACGGTAAACAGATTGCGTGTCAAAAGATCAAGCGCGCGGCGCTGCTTGGCCGCTTCGGTCGGCGTCAGCGGCTGCCGCCCGGTGCCGGACACGTCACGCAACACCGCGACACCGCCGACATATTTGGCTGCGAGTTCGCTCACGTCGCCCATCAACCGGAAGCCACGCTCGAAGTTGCGGCGCAGTTGTTCATACTTCGTACCAACCGGCAACTCGCGCGATTGCACACGATCCCAGAGCTCACGAATCACCGTGAAGCGTTTCTCGTAGAAGCCGAGCGGATCGCTCGACAAATCGCTGCGATTGACCTCGGGATCGATGCCTTCGACGATGCTGCCAAAGCCTGCGTCCTCGTCAGTGCCGTAAGCAAGCGCGGGCTCGGTCGCGCGCGAAAGCGTTTTCGCAAGTTCTGCCTGTTCGGTCGCCGGTGTCGTTTCCTTGTAGCCGTACTCGACGGCCCAGATGTCGTAGCTGCCGACCGTGACCATCGAATACTGCCCCTGACGCTCGCCGAGCGTGGAGATGTTGAGAGCGTTGTAGTCCATGACGGAGGACGAGACACCGACTTCTGCTCCGAACTTCGGATCTCGGAGCTGTTCCGGCGTGATCGAGGTGGAGCCTTTGAAATTGTGCCGCAGCCCGAGCGTGTGCCCGACTTCATGCGCGGTGATGTCCTTGATTGCATCCATGATCCACGCTTCGGCCTGCGGAGAGCCGTATTCAAAATCGCCGCGCGCGACGAGGAGATCAAGCGCGAATGCCGCCTCGGTCAGTTTGCTGTCGGCGTAGGTGCAGAGTTCTCCGGAATTCCGGAACAGGCCGGCGGCGGCTCCGATAGGCCGTGGTGGATCTTCAGCCACACGCCCGCTGTACAGGCGCGTGATTTCCTCGTTCATTTCGATGTCGGCATCGAGAATTTCACCGGTACGTGGATCGGTTTTGCTCGGACCACGCGCGCCGAACTGGATGCCATTGCCTGCGACCCAGCGGATCGATGCGAAACGGGTTGCAGAGGTGTCGAAATCGTCACCCTCTTCCTGCTGTTTGACGACCACTGCGTTTTTGAAACCGATCTTTTCGTACGCCTTGTTCCACTCAAGAATGCCTTCAGTGACCGCCTTGCGATACGCAGTCGGAATGTTTTTGTCGAGCCAGTACGTGATCGGTTCTTTCGGCTCGGAGAGCGCTGCCGAGGGGTCTTTTTTCTCAAGACGCCAGCGGTTGATGTAGCGCGCTTTTTGTTCACGCTTGTCGGGGTTTGTGAAGTCACTCACGTTGGTTGTAAAGTAACCCACGCGCGGGTCGGCCAGACGCGGACGCATCGGCTCCGGCAGCTTCGAGAAGCCGTAATAAAAACCCATGAACAGCGAGCGTACATCCGGCAGGGTCGCGGGATAACGCGGCAAAGGCCCCGACGGATTCGGCGTGGGTGGCGGCAGCGATACGCGGTTTAACTGGTAATGACTGCGCACGTTGAAACCGGTCTCGGTTTCCGAGTTGCGCACTTTCTCAATGCTCGAGTTTTTCGGGTCGAACGCGTAAGGCTGTCGGAACGTCTGCTCCAACTGCTGCGCAGCCATCGGGAAGTCATTGATGAAGAGCGCGTTGGCCTCCACGAGCAGGCTCTTTCGCTCGGGATGTGGCGCGCTGGCGAGCACCGCGCTGGCGATCAGGCTGTCGGAGAACGAGCGTTCAACCGCATGGCGAATCGGTGCATCCTTGGCCGCCGTATACGCCACATTGCGCGCGATCAGCTGCACGCCCTGCGGGCCGAATCGCTTGAAGCTGGCGAAATACTGCCCGCGACCTGCCGCTAAAAAACCACCCATCTGATTGCCGAACAGACCAGCGTCGCCGATGGAATTGGTGACGTTCACCGAGAAGAAAAACGGTCGCTCCCACATCGCTTCGGGGATCTCGATCCACACCTTGTCGTCCTTGCGCCAGGTCGTGAAGTAGCCCTTCTCTTCCTTCGCGTCCTTGATGATGTCGGCGAACGGTTTGGGTGCAGGCGGGCCGCCAGCGGCTGCGGCGGCGACTGCGCCGGCGGCGCTCGCCCGGGCTGAAGCGGCGACAGCCTGGGCGCCGACTGCGGACTTCGGATCGGTGATCCCGGCGGCGGTGTTTGTAGCGGCGGTGGCCACGGCCGTGGCAGCCGCAGCAGCGGCGGCTTTGGTCGGCGCCTCGGTTGCCGTCGGCGCGACGGTTGCGCAGGACGCGAGGCCGAATGCGCCGCTGGCAATCAGCGCCAGATGCAATGTACGAAGACGAAGGTTCATGAAAATCCTAAAGGTTTATAGGGAGCAGCTTTTTCATGAAACAACGGTCGCACGTGGGCTATAAGCGATTTATCCCATAAATCGACTTACCGCAGATATGTCAACTAGCCCCCGTTCAACCGAGCATGCAGAGAAAAGCTGTAGCCTGACAAGCTGTGTTCAACAATAAACTATAGAGCCAACTGCGCTTTGCACGATCAGCCAATCGCTGGCATGCGACCAAGCGCGGGAATTCTGGAACGAGTGGTGAGCGGTGTTTGCATTTGTGGGAGCGAATTCATCGCAATTTTCGACTTGAAGTCGCTCGCACCGAGCGCGCGCCGGTCAGGCGGTCAACGCAGCCGACATCGAAAACTCATCGAGTGTCGCCTCAATCACAGCCAGCGCCTGATCGATGGTTTCGCGCGTAATGTTGAGCGGCGGTGCGAAGCGAACGACCGTGTGATGCGTGTCTTTCGACAGCACACCGCGTCGCAGCAGCGCTTCACAAAATTCACGTGCTGTGACGATCTTCGGATCGAGCTCCATGCCGATGAACAGGCCGCGACCACGCACCGCTTTGATCGCCGGATGGTCGAAGCGCTGCAAGCGTTTGATCAGATAGCTGCCCGTCGCTTCTGCGCGCTCGGCGAGTTTGTCCTTTTGCAGCAGGTTAACCGACGCCAGACCCACCGCGCAGGCGAGCGGATTGCCGCCAAACGTGCTGCCGTGATCGCCGGGATTGAACACCGACATCACCGCTTCCGTGGCGACAAACGCTGAAACCGGCAGCAGGCCGCCCCCGAGCGCCTTGCCGAGCGTAATCGCGTCGGGCTTGATGCCGTCGTGCTGGAAGCCGAAATTCCGACCCGTGCGTCCCATACCGGTCTGCACCTCGTCACAAATGAGGAGAACATTGTGACGGGTGCAGATTTCGCGGGCGCGCTTCAGGTAGCCCGCAGGCGGCACGATGATGCCTGCTTCGCCTTGCACCGGCTCCACGAGGAAGGCCGCAGTATTGGACGTGATCGCATTTTCAAGGGCTTCAGCATCTCCGAACGGAACCGCGACGAAGCCAGGCGTGAACGGTCCGAAGCCGTCCTTGTATTGCTCTTCCGAAGAGAAGCTGATAACGGTGGTGGTGCGGCCTGCAAAGTTGCCCGCCGCGACGATGATCTGCGCCTGATTGGCTGGAATTCCCTTGACCTTGTGGCCCCACTTACGGGCAGCTTTGATGGCGGTTTCCACGGCTTCAGCGCCGGTGTTCATGGGCAGCATGCGGTCAAGCCCCGTGAGCTTGCAAACGGCCTCGGCAAACGGCCCGAGCTGATCGGTGTAGAACGCGCGGGAGGTGACAGCGAGACGCGAAGCCTGTCGCGTGAATACCTCAAGCAGTTCGGGATTGGCGTGACCGAAGCTCACGGCGGAGTAGGCGGCCATCATGTCGATGTAGCGGCGGCCTTCGGTGTCCCACAGATACGAGCCTTCGCCGCGCGTCAATTCAGCGGGCAGTGGATGATAGTTTTTCGCGCCGTAGCGGTCTTCGAGCGCGCGGGCAGAGACGGGCGTCGTTGCAGTTTGAGCGAGAGTTTTTTTGAGATCGAACATGATGATTTCTGCGTGCGCAGTTTTTGGTGTGCCCGCGACGGGCTGATGGCGAGATCATGCCTGCAAATCAGTGCATTTTGGTTGCAACATCGTGTGCGCAACTGGCTTATCATGCAGTTTTCTTGCATTGAACTGCCAAATCATGGGTTCAGCGGCCATTCCAATGGACAAATTCGACCAAAAGCTGGTCGCGGCACTGCAAAAGGATGGTCGCGCAACGAACGTCGAGCTGGCTGACGTAGTGCATCTGTCCGCGCCGCAATGCCTGCGCCGCGTGCGCTCACTGGAGGAACGCGGCGTGATTCGCGGCTACACGGCGCTCGTGGACTCGACCAAAATCGGCGTCGGCGTCATGGCGTTTGTGAGTCTCACCATCGACCGCTCAGAATCAAAACGCGTGCGCCAGCTGGAGCCCGATCTCGCGAAGTTTCCCGAGATTGTCGAGTGCTACACAGTCTCCGGCGAGTTCGATTACATGCTGCGCGTGGTCGCGCCGGACTTGCTGGGGCTCTCCGAATTTCTCACTGATAAATTGCTCCAAGTGCCGGGCGTGGCGAGCACGCATTCGATGATTTGTATGGAGGAAATCAAACCTTTGTCGCCACTGCCGATGGATTGGGCGGAGTAGCCGGCTACTGCGACTTCCTGCTCTGGCGCTGCGCAGGTAATGCGCCACTGCGCTTCAACCACGCATCCAGCTCGGCATTGAATTTCTTGCTCTCCGCCAATATCCATTCCACGAAGGCTCGCACTTCACTGCGCGATTTGGCGCGTTCCGACACCACGAGATAGCAGCCCGCACCGGTCGCAACCGCCACCTCAATCGGCCGCACCAGATCGCCCGACATGAACACGTCCGCGCCGTAAGTGCGGCCCAGTGCAACGCCCTGGCCGATCTGCGCCGCGAGAAACGTTTGCATGATGAAATCGAATTTGAGCTGCGAGCGACCCTTCACTTCGGGCTGACCCACCGCCTCGAAGAAGCTTGGCCACGTCGTTCGGATTTCGGCAGGACCGCCCGCGGAGCCTTCGATCAGCGTATGCAATTTCAGATCGTCGAGCTGCTTCAGTCGCGGCGCACTCTTCAAATACGTCGGACTCACCAGCGGAAACAACACCTCATTGATGAGTAGCGTTGCCTCGGGTGGTGCCGCCTCCGCCCGCAAATAACGGATGGCCACATCCACGTCCTCGGTCTCCAGATCAATCAGCCGATCTGTCGCGCCGATATCGATGTCGGCGTTGGGGCGGAGCGCCCGAAAGCCCTGCAAACGCGGAATGAGCCAGAGCGACGCAAACGACGCCATTGTCGTCACCGACACGCGTGGCGAATTCACATCCCGCCGCAAGCGCTCGACGCCATTGTCGAGATCGTGCAAAACCCGTTGCACCAGTGGCAGAAATTCACGTCCAGCGGGCGTCAGCGCAATCTCGCGCGCCTTCCGAACGAAGAGTGAAACACCTAATTCATCCTCAAGGCCCTGCACCTGACGGCTGATCGCCGACTGTGTGAGCGAGAGCGCGTTGGCCGCCGCCGTCAGGCTCGCAAGCCGCGCTGCTGCTTCGAATCCGCGCAATCCGGCGAGTGTGAGTGGGCGGCTTCTGGACGTTAGCTGAGTCGTTTGCATGCGTTATGTGCAGTCTCGACTGCAATCAATGCGTTGTACAGAAGGGAATTATCCCTCTTAAATAGCACCCAAGGAGCACACATTCTCTATTTTTAGTCCGCAAGGAACACAGCCATGAACACAATCCAATTCCCCCTTGCCACTCAAGACTGGACTCTCGGCAAAAGCCGCGCGCTGGCGCTGCAGGCCGCGCAGGTGAAAAGTGTTGAGGCATTGTCCGGCGCGCTCTGGGTCACCGTATCCGGCAGCGAACAGGACTTTTTCGTAAAGAGCGGCGAATCTGTTGCGATTCCATGCCGACATGGTCAGGTCGTCATTGAGGCGCTAGGCGACGAAAGCGTCGTCCGCATCGGTCAGCATGCCGAATCAATGGTGTCGAATTCGCAAACGTTCGCTCATGCGACCTATGTTTCAGTCGTGTGCCCGGTCGTGCGCGGCTTGCGCAAAGCGGCTGACTGGCTTGACCCGTCACCTGTAGCGGCGCGCGCGCACTAGGCGATCGTCCCTCTCCCGTTCATCGCGAACGGGCTGACACCCGATTACTTCCCCCGCTGCTACGGCACCTCCCTGTGCCGTAGCTTTTTTATTTGTGCGGCGGCGATTAACCAACCACACGGGTTGCCTGCGCCTTGAGTGCGGTGTCGAGCGTGTCGCTGATTTCGTCGTAATGGGCACGAGTTTGCGTAGACAGGCGCATGTTGCCTTTGGCTTGTTGCGCGCGGGCGAGCAGGGTCTTGGCGGTCAAGCGATGCAGCGCACGCGCATCCCCCGAAGCGGTGCCGATGCCAGGCTTGTTGATGACAGACACCAGACGGCGCGCATGCTCACGTTGCAGCGCGCGGCGCGAAGGCGTGACGTCAGTAACGCCGTCGCCCCAGATGGCGCGGGTCAACGTACCGTAGAGCTCGTCCAGCGTCAGGGCACTCTCCGGCGTGGCGAGTTTGCTACGCGAATTCTGGATGCGCTCAGCCACGCGTAATGACATGAGGCGATCGAGCGCGCCCGTTTGCATACCGAGCAGCGTGGCATCGAGCGAGCGATCCAGCGGAGGCGTGTAACCGCGATCCAGCGTCGGTTCGGTGAGTCGGCTCACAAATTCGGGCTTCAGATTGAAGCCGTTCGACGCGAACAGATTTTCAGAAACGAGCTTTAGTGCGGCGCGCTGTTTGTCGGCGGGCACCGGCGTCAGCGGCGTGCGGTTGCTACCCGCCTGATCGCGCAGGTAAACAACGCCACCGACAAACTTGGTGGCCACCTCGAACGCGCCCGTCAGCTGGCCGAGGCCGCTGGCGAAGTTGCGGGTGAGCTCGTCGTAGCCCGCGCCGGCGGGAAGCTGGCGCTTTTGCAGACGGTCAAACAATTCGCGCGAGAGCTGGATGCGGCGCTGCGCATAGTCGAGCGGGTCGCCGCCGACGTCGCGCGTGTTGACCTGCGGGTCCATACCGTCAAAGTCGCCGAACACTTCTTCGTCCGTACCGAAGGCCAGAAGCGGTTCGTTGCTGCGCGATGCGATGCGTTCGAGCTCCGCGCGTTCGCTGGCGGCAGGCAGCTCTTTGTACGCATATTCCACGGCCCAGTAATCGTACGGACCGATGGTGCTCATGACGTATTCGCCCTGAGGCTCCTTGTCGAGCGCAATGTTGAACGCGTTGTAGTCCATCACCGAGCCGCCGATGCCGTTGACTTTGGTGAACGCGGGGTCACTGATCTGCGCCTGGGAGTAAATCGTTGAAGCGCGGAAGTTGTGGCGGAAGCCGAGCGTGTGGCCGACCTCGTGCGTCACCACGTCTTTGAGCGTGGCATGCACGAT
>JAYWHV010000133.1:0-14713 GCA_043777615.1 Burkholderiales bacterium
GCCACCATTTTGAGGGCGGCAAGTCGATCTTTGAATTAAACGAAGGCGACAAACATGATCACATCGTGTGCGTCAATACGGGCAAAGTCGTTGAATTTCATGACGCGCAAATCGAAAAACTCATCGCCAAAATCGTGAAAGATCATGGTTTTGAGTTGGTCGATCATGTGCTGCACATCCGCGCGCTCGCTCCGGTGCCGGAGTCGGAGAAGAAACGCGTGCCGAGGAAGTTTTCGTAGCCTCTAGCGCCGGATATCGCGCGGGCGAAAGCCAAAGCAGTACAACACGCCCAGATACGTAAACCCACCTAGCGCAAACAACACGGCAAGCATCGAGGCACGCGGGATTTCGTCCGTCGTGACCCACCATAAATCAGCCGGTTTGGCGAAAAAAATCACAGCCGCGGTACACACCGTCGCGACAAAAAGCTGCCAGCCATAGCGTGACCATCCGGCTTGCGGCGCATACAACCCACGCGCCCGCAGGCCGCGATACAACCACCATGCATTCAACAGCGCGCCGAGGCTGATCGACAATGCGAGCGCCGCGTGTTTGTAGTCCGGCGCATAGCGCTCGAACACGACATGCACGAACAGCAGATTGAAGAGCTGCGTAATGATCAACACCCGAACCGCAATCTTGACCGGCGTCTTCGTGTCCTGCTGCGCGTAGAAGGCTGGCGCGAGAATCTTGATCCACACGAGTGCCACAATGCCCACCGCGTACGCGATCACGACCGGCCCCGTCTTCAACGCGTCTGCTCCGGTAAACGCGCCACGCTGCAAGAGCGTAGCGACCATCGGCGTGGCTAAGACGCCCATAACCGCCATCGCTGGCAAAGTCGCGATCAACGCGAAGCGCATCCCGTAGTCGAGCAATTCGCCATAGCCGCGCTCGTTTTTCTCGTTCCGCAGCACGCCAAGCGCGGGCAGGATGACCGTCCCAATCGCCACCCCCAGAAGCGCGGTGGGCAATTCCATCAATCGCCCCCCCTTGTTCAGCCAGCTGACCGAACCATCCCCGAAAAATGACGCGTAATTACTGTTGATCAATTGGCTGGCCTGCGCAACGGATACGCCCAAAATCGCCGGGCCCATCGTTTTCAGCATGCGCAAAACGCCTTCATCGCGAAAATGAAAGTCGAAACGCGGAAACATGCCCAGCGTGTAAAGCGGCCAGAGCTGCAATGCGAGCTGCGCGACGCCGCCCGCCAGCACGCCCCAGGCCAGCGCGTGAATCGGCTCTTTGAAGTACGGAGCCGCCCACAGCGCGGCGGCGATCATGCAGGCGTTCAATAGAACCGGCGTGAATGCCGGAATCGCGAATTTTTTCCAGATATTCATGACGCCACCGGCCAGCGCGGTCAGCGAAATGAAGAGCAACTACGGAAACATGATCTGCAGAAGCTCGGTCGCCAGCAGCGTTTTGCCAGGTGTTTTGTCGAATCCGGAGGCAAATAACGGGATGAGCCAGGGAGCGGCCACGATGCCGAGCGCGGTAACGACCAGGAGCGCCAAAAGCTGCAAAGTCGCGACACGATTGATCAGTTGGTGAGTGGCCGCTTCGCCGCGCTGCCCTCTGTATTCTGCAATGAGCGGCACAAAGGCCTGCGCGAAGGCCCCCTCGGCAAAGAGTCGCCGCATCATGTTGGGCAGCAAAAATGCGATTTCAAACGCATCATTCGCCGCGCCGGCTCCGAACACCTTGGCGGTAATTATTTCGCGCGCCAGTCCCGCCACGCGGGACAGCGATGTCATTGCGGAGACGCCGACAATGGATCTAAACAGGTTCAAGGGATGCGAATGGTAACGAGCTGAGTTGCAGGACCGGGATTTACTCCGTAGAATAGCGGGTTCACCAGATTCCATACATAAAAAGCATTCGCCATGGCAAATTCCGCTCAAGCTAAAAAACGTGCCCGTCAAAACGACAAACAGCGCGCCCACAACGCAGCGCTTCGCACGCAGCTTCGTACCGCAGTGAAAAAAGTACAAAAGGCAGTCCTCGCTGGCGACCAGCCCGCCGCACAAAAGCAGATGCAGGAATCACAATCGGTGATCGACCGTATCGCCGACAAGCGCATCGTTCACAAGAACCTCGCTTCACGCGTCAAGAGCAACCTCGTTCGTGCCGTCAAGGGCATGGGCGCAAAGGCTGCCGCTTAAGTATTTCGCTGCAATCTTGGTGAGTTGAAAAGGCCCTTCGGGGCCTTTTTTTGTTTTAGTAGTCTTCGTTCTTTGTCGGTGCAGGCGGCGCGACGGTCGAAACTGAGGGCGTATCACGCGACATGCGCCGCGCCGTATCTGGCAACAGCGTCGCCACGGCATCGGCGTTAAATGTGATCTGCAAATCGTTGTCGACCGCAAAGCTCAAAAAGAAGCGGAATAGTCGCGGCTCCAGCTCGGCCAGTTCACGACGCACGATCACACAACGCAAGCCGTCACGCAAAGCCGGCGTCACCAGCGGACTGTAGCGCAACTGCTCGTCCGCTCCGAAGGCCGACATCACTCCGCACAAACGATCCGACCAGTCGCTCGGACGAAATTGATGACCATCCATCGTGATCCCTTTGATGATGAGATCGCTGTCGACGAACACGGAAGCGGCGAAGGTGAGCGCGGAGGAGGCGCTGAGGGTCATGGATTGGCCTAGGGATCAAAGGACGCTTGTTGAAAAGAGCCCAATAAAAATCGATTTTAACAACGCGGGTAAACTCCTTGTTTTATAAGCGCTGCAGTTAGCAATGCCTATGCCCGCCGATCAAAAGACTGCCCTACACGCTCGCGCGGTTGCCGCGACTCCCGTGGCCAACGTGCGTCATTTTCTGCAAATGAGTGACTTCTCTGCCGAGGAGTACGCGTACTTATTCGAGCGCACGCGCATCATCAAGGATCGCTTCAAGCGATACGAGTTGTATCACCCGTTGCGGGACCGGACACTGGCGATGGTGTTCGAGAAAAACTCCACGCGCACGCGTGTGAGCTTTGAAGCGGGAATGAATCAGCTGGGCGGTTCGGCAATTTTTCTGACCAGCGAAGCTTCACAGATTTCTCGCGGTGAACCGGTCGAAGATCTGGCGCGCGTGGTCAGCCGTATGGTCGACGTCGTGATGATCCGCACGTTTCATCAAAGCGTCGTCGAAAAATTCGCCGAATATTCGCGCGTACCGGTCATCAACGGCCTCACCGACGATCATCATCCGTGCCAGGTGCTGGCCGACATCTTCACCTTTGTCGAACAACGTGGTGACATAAAAGGCAAGATCGTCACCTGGGTCGGCGACGCCAACAATATGCTCAACTCGTGGTTGCAGGCCGCGAAGGTTCTGGGCTTCACCGTCAACGCGTCGACGCCACCGGGCTACGAAATTCCAGCCTCGATGCTGGCCTCAGCCGATGGGCATGTGCGCGTGTTCGCTGACCCGCTGGAGGCAGCACGCGGCTCGCATCTGGTTACGACTGACGTCTGGACCAGCATGGGCTTCGAGGCCGAAACCGAGGCGCGCAAAAAGGCGTTCGCTGACTGGTGCGTCGATGAAGAAATGATGGCGCTCGCTGATTCGTCAGCGCTCTTCATGCACTGCCTGCCTGCACATCGCGGCGAAGAAGTCACCGCTGGCGTGATTGACGGGCCGCAGAGTGTGGTGTGGGACGAGGCTGAAAATCGGCTGCATGCGCAGAAAGCGTTGCTTGAGTATTTAGTCGTCGGCGAAGTCAAATCGTAGACGCCGCGCTCTCTGTTGTTGCCGTCGAGGCGGCGTTTGTCATCGTCGACAAGCCCAGCGGACTGCTCTCCGTCCCCGGTCGCGGGCCAGATAAACAGGATTGCCTGAGCGCTCGCGTGCAAGCTAAATTTCCCGATGCGCTCGTAGTGCATAGACTGGACATGGAAACCTCGGGTCTGATGGTGTTCGCGCGAGGCATTGACGCGCAGCGCGCCATCAGTCGGGCGTTCGAGCAACGCACAGTCAGCAAACACTATGTCGCGGTCACGCACGGGCTGATTGAGGACGATACCGGCACGATCAATCTGCCTTTGATTTGCGATTGGCCCAACCGTCCGCGACAAATTGTGGATCACATCATCGGCAAGGCCGCCACGACTCACTTTAATGTCATCGCGCGACACTCCGTCACGCAGCAAACGCGAGTCGGGCTCACACCTGTCACGGGCCGCAGTCATCAACTACGGGTGCATCTCGCCTCTCTGGGGCATCCCATCATCGGCGATAGCCTCTATGCAGACGCACCGCCCGCTGCGGGTGAGCGGCTGATGCTGCATGCTGCGCAGCTGGGATTTCCGCATCCGGTTTTGGGTGTTATGTGTGAGTTTGCTTCCGCAGTCCCGTTCTAGCCGCAAAACATTTCGCGCTGAATTTCTACGTTTCGCGCAGATTGTCCGCAATTCGTCGCGTGCCTATCGCGGCTTTGAAGTTGTCTCTCTACATTACGTTTCATCGCAAGTTTGCGATGAAACTAACAAAGGGAAACACGTCATGAAAACGACTCAATTTACCGGCATGCTCTCCAGCACCGAACGCGCTCTGACCGCTGCAATCGCAGTCACACTGAGCTTCGCAACAACCACCGTCATCGCCGCCGCATTTCAAGGCGCAGCCGCCGTCGACAGCCCCGCGCTGATCGCAATGCTCAGCAAAGTGTTCGCTTAAACCGTGGCGACTGTACCAGCCTCAGCGCTGAACAACTCACATCATCAACCGCAGCGGGCAATGCCCGCTGCCAACCTGCAACACGAAGACTCACTCTGCGCAACCAGTGCAGGGGACTTAGTTTCCCCCGACTGAGTCACCCGCACTGGTTGTGCAATACCTCTCTACGCGATCACAAACGGCAGGCTCCGCAGCCGCTTCCCCGTCGCAGAAAAAATCGCGTTGCCTAACGCCGGAGCAATTGGCGGAACGCCCACCTCGCCGATGCCACCGAGCGGCGCGCCCGAGTTGATGATCACGGTCTCGAATTGCGGGCACTCGGCCATGGACAACAGCTGATAGTCGCGGAAATTGCTCTGCATGACCGCGCCATTTTCCAGTGTGATTTTTCCCTTGAGCGCTGCGGTCAATCCGTAAATCGCTGCGCCTGAAATTTGTGCTTTCACGTTCTCTGGATGCAGCGCCGTGCCGCAGTCAATGGCGGTCACCACGCGACGAACCTTGATGTCTTTGCCGACGACCTCGACATCAACGACCTGGCAGGCAATGCTCTTGAACGATTCAGCGAGCGCGATGCCCCGGCCCCAGCCTTTGGGCAAAGCGCTGCTCCAGCGTGCCGCACTTGCAGCCGCATCAACAACCTTCGCAAATCGTGCTTGATCTTTCAGTAATTCGAGCCGGAAGAGATAGGGATCTTTTTTAAGCGCGATCGCGATTTCATCGACAAAGGTTTCCACGAAAAACGCGGTGTACGAGTTGCCGACGCTGCGCCAATAGCCCGTCGGTACTGGCAGTTCCACTTGCGCATGCTCGCACTTGAAATTCGCAAACGCATATGGCAATTCAGCAGCGCCGTCCGCGTTTGTTTTGTCAGGCGGAAAATCGCCCGCAAAGAGCGGATTCATGCGCCCGATTACGCTCTTTGTCACGCTCGGCCCGACCATGCGGTGATGCCAGGCGCTAACGCCGCCCTTGTCATCGAGCGCTGCCGACATCAGCGCCGAAACAGCGGGGCGATAGGCATCATGTTGTATGTCCTGCTCGCGCGACCAGATGAGCTGCACCGGCTTGCCGCCAGTGACCTTTGCACAGGCTGTGGCCTGTCGAATCACTTCCACATCGAAGCGACGACCAAAGCCGCCGCCAAGATACGGCGTATGAACCGTCACGTTGTCCGTCGACACGCCCGCGTTGCCAGCAACAATCCACTGCACAATCGTGGGTGCCTGATTGCCAACCCAAACGTCGGCCCTGCCATCCTTGATTTGCACGGTGCAGTTCAACGGCTCCATGGCCGCGTGGGCGAGAAACGGCACGCTGTACGCGGCCGTTATCTGGCGCTTCGGCGACGTGGTCAGAAAGGTTTTTTCGACATCACCATGCTTGCCAAAGACGCGGCGCAGCGGTTTAAGTCCGTTGTCCGCCTTACCGTCAAGCACCGCGCTGTACTGCGCCGCAAGTGCTTCGCTTGAAAGCGTGGTGGCCGTTTCGCCACCGCCCACCAGTTCGACCGATTTCAACGCTTCGTTCGCCGCCCAATAACTCGTAGCAATCACGGCAAGCCAGTTGTCGCCTTTCACCTGATGCAGCACATCCTTCGGCGCCGCGCCATCTTTCCAGCGTACCTCCTGAAGTCGGCCAGACACCAGGGTGATGTGCTTGACTGCGGCGTGAAGCAAGCCTTCGGGCCGCACGTCAATGCCGAATTTCGCCTGACCGAGCGTCTTTTCAACCACGTCCAGACGCGCCGGGCTTGATCCCAAAATCTTCCAGTCTTTGGGTTCCTTCAATGCGACTTGTGGCGGCGCTGGCAGCAGCGCTGCGGCTTGCGCGAATTCGCCGATCGGCGCGGTCTTGCCGCTCGCGGCGTGGGTGACGATGGACTTGACAGTGCTGAGTTCGGCCGTTGGCACACCCCACTTCGCGGCCGCTGCGACCAACAGCATGGCACGGGCGCTTGCTGCCGCCGTGCGCATGGGCAGCCAGGCGTCACGCGTGGAGGTTGAGCCGCCGGTGCCCTGCACGCCGAGAACGCGCGCGAAAGCAATGGTCGCCGCCTGCATCGGCGCGGGCGAGCTGTCGCCGAGCGCCGTGGCGTTGCCGTAAACCACATTGACCATCGCCTGCTCAACGCGCACTTTGTTCCAGTCCGCGTCCAGCTCTTCGGCAACCAGCATCGCGAGCGTGGTGAACACGCCTTGGCCCATCTCCTGACGCGCCAGCTGCACGGTGACCGTGCTGTCGGATGCAATCTTTATCCATGCGTTGAACGCCGACTCGCCCGCCTTGACCGGCGGTTTGAAGGCCACGCCACCGGCGACGCGACGCCACGCCAGCGTCGTGCCGATCGCGAGCGCGCCGCCGACAACGCCTGTACCGATGAGAAGCGCCCGCTTTGTTTTGGAGAACTTCGCCATGATCAACCGCCTGCTTTCTTCAGTTGCGCGGCTTTCTTTATCGCCACACGCATCGCGGGATACGTGCCGCAACGGCACAGGTTCGTGATCGCCGCGTCAATGTCGGCGTCGGTCGGATCGGGCGTTTTTTCGAGCAGCGCAGTTGTCGCCATGATGAAGCCCGACTGGCAGTAACCGCATTGCGGCACCTGATGCTCGATCCATGCTTTCTGTACTGCGTTCGGGCCTTTGGCGGTGATGCCTTCGATCGTTGTTACCTGCTTGCCGGCAACCGCCGAAAGCGGCGTCACACAGGATCGAACCGCGACGCCGTCAACATGCACCGTGCACGCGCCGCAAGCCGCAATGCCGCAGCCGAACTTGGTTCCGACGAGGTTCGCGTCTTCGCGCAGCGCCCACAAAAGCGGTTTGTCATCGGGCGCATTGAGCGTCACTGGGGCGAGATTCAGACTGAAAGCAGTGGGCATGTTGCCTCTATAAAAGTAGCGTTACGGGAATACAGCTTTTTTAAAAAAAGCCTTTATATATTGGGGCCAGGCCGCTAAATTTACATTTATCGACATTAGGCAAAAATGGGCCTTAGCCCTCAATCAGTGGCGATTTCACGAGAAAGCTGCTTGTGTTCCAGTCGTCGCGATGCGATCCAGATCAGCAACAAAACCGGCACGCCAATCAGCGCAGTTCCCATGAAAAATACGTTGTAGCCCACCGCATCCACCGCGACTCCAGAGAAGCCTGCCAACCACTTCGGCAAGAGCAGCATCATCGACGACAAAAGCGCATATTGCGTCGCCGAATAATTGATGTTGGTCAGGCTCGACATGTATCCGATGAAGGCGCTTGAGGCGATTCCGCCGCTCAAATTGTCAATCGAAATGACGGCGGTCAGCCCGGTCATGTCATGGCCGCGCAGCGATAACCACGAGAACAACAAATTGCTCGCAGCTGACAAAACCGCGCCCAGCATCAACGTGCGCATGACGCCGAATCGCATCGACAGGACGCCCCCCAAAAACGCACCGATCAGCGTCATGATCAGGCCGTAGACCTTGCTGACGGCAGCGACCTCGTCCTTCGAGTACCCCATGTCGACATAAAACGGATTGGCCATGATGCCCATCACAATGTCGCTCACTCGGTACGTCGCGATCAGGGCAAGCACCAGCAGCGCGTTCCATCCGTAGCGGCGGAAGAAATCGGCGAATGGTTCGACGAGCGCGCTCTGCATCCATTCGCTGACGTTTTTTGCTGGTGTGTGAGGGCGGGCGACGGGTTCGCGCGTGAACAGCACGGTCACGAAACCGACGATCATTGACGCCGCCATCACCAGATAGGCCACTTTCCAGCTGTTGGGATCGTAGTTCTGCGGGTTGGCCACCTCAGCTCTCGCCGCGATCCAGAGCACGCCCGCGCCCGCCCAGATCATCGCCACGCGGTAACCGGTTTGATACGCCGCCGCGAGCGCGGCTTGCCGATCCACGTCCGCTGACTCAATTCGAAACGCGTCAAGCGCGATGTCCTGCGTCGCTGACCCTACCGCAGTCAAGAGCGCGAACCACACGATGGGCATCAGCGCGATCTTCGGGTCGGAGAACGCCATGCCGACCAGCCCGCACACGATCATCAATTGCGAAATGAGCAACCAGCTGCGTCGTCTACCGAGCGCCCGCGTCAACAGGGGGATTGGCATACGATCGACGAGCGGCGCCCAGCACCACTTGAGCCCGTAGGCGAGCCCGACCCAGGAAAGATAGCCAATCGTCGAGCGGTTGATCCCCGCTTCGCGCAACCAGAACGAGAGCGTACCGAGCACCAGCAAAAGTGGCAAACCGGCGGCAAAACCCAGCGACAGCATGCGCAGCGACGGCGGCTCCAGATAAACCCTGAGTGACGCAACCCAGCTCGTTTTGGCAGTCCCGGCGGTCGGTTCAGGAGAATTCTGGAGTGATGCAACCTCTGGCGAGGCGGGCCGGTCTGATGAGCTCATCCCGGTATTATCGCGTCATGAACAGAACCTATTTTTCGCTTCGCTGTGTCGTCGCCGCCATCGCTGTTTCTGCGCTGTCCGCTGCCCACGCACAAATTACCAAACCGTTTCTCTGGGATCTCACCAAGGGTGGCAAAACGGTCACCCTGTTTGGCTCGCTGCACGTGGGAAAGCCCGATTTTTATCCGCTGCCCGAGTCCGTGATCAAGCGCTTTGAAGAAGCCACGGTTCTGGCGGTGGAAGCCGACGTCACGTTGCCCGAAACGCAGCAGGCTTGCATGAAACTCGCCGTGACTGAGGAGAAACTTGAAAACATGCTCTCCGCCGATGATTTCGCCGCGCTTAGCGGCTACGTCAAGGCTTCAGCCATTCCCGATGCGACGATTAACAAGCGCAAGCTCTGGATGGTTAATCTCGCGCTCGTAGGCGCCGAGTTAAATCAGCTTGGGGTAGATTTTGGGCGGGGGCTCGACGTGACGTTCCTGCGCGAGGCGAAGATTTCGAAAAAGCGTGTCGTTGAGGTCGAAGGCGGGGCCCAGCAGTGCGGCGCGCTTGCTGGCGCGACCGAGGCCGAGACGCGAGCAGCGTTGACGCGATTTCTGGCGGCCGTTCGCCAGAACCGCATGGAAAAGCGCCTGGATCAGATGGTGACGGCCTACCGCGCTGGCGACGGCGAGTCACTGAACAAAGTGGTGGTCGAGGAATTCGGCGACAGCAAAGAAGGCATGATGGCCAAACAGCGTGTTTTCGACAATCGCCATCCGCCGATGGCTGAAAAAATTGACGGCTTTTTCCAGAGCCCGGAACGTCACTTTGCGGTGATTGGCGTTGGCCACATGTTTGGTGACAACAACCTGCTGGAAGCGCTCGCCAAACGCGGCATCACGGTCAAACGGGTGGAGTAATGCATCCGCTGCGGATCGGCGTCAGTGGTGCTGGTGTGCGTCGGCGGTCTTCGTGCCAGAGGTGCGCGGTGCCTGACGAATCGGGCGCGGCTTGAATTCAAATTTAAATGTGGCTGATGCGGTACCGGTTGCCGGAATCGTCACTCTGGTCGTGAGCGGCGGTTTGAACTGTCCGAGGTCAGGATGCCACGCGGTGACTTCGTATTCACCTGCTGGAACATTCTCGATTCGCGTGGAGCCAGTGGTGTTTGACACGCCGTACCACGGTGTGTCTGCGATATACACATAGGCGCGCATCCAGTCGTGCAGGATGCAGTACGCAACAACTGCGCCCTCACTATCAAAGCGGATCGGCGGCGGCGTGTCGCCCGGCTTGTGTACTGCGATCTCAAACGGACGACTGCTTGAGAAAGATTTGATGTGGTGCTCGACGGTATCGCGATTGGCGAAAACGACGCTGGAGCCTTTGCGGATAACCGAAATGTACGGCTTGAATTGCAGATTATCCTGAGTCACCGTGATTGTTTCGGGCGCGGCGGCCGGAGCCACCAAACCAACGGGCTTGAGCGCGATCACCACGTTAGGCAAACCCTGTCCGTCGCGATCACCCGCCACCGCAACGACTGAGCCCGCATGCGCGCTCGCGACAACGCTCGCCAAACCAAGCGCCGCCGCATTGCGCAGCAGCACCCCGCTGACTCGCGTTAGCAACTGCAAAGTGGTGATCGGGTCTGCATGCGCCATTCAAAAGTCTCACTTATTTCTCGACGACATCCCGATGCATCGGGGCGAGTTTGGCAATCAATTTATTTTGATCGGCGAACGGGACGTTTGCCGCAGTAAGCGCATTCTGCAACTCTTCGGCCAACGCATTGAAGTCCGCGCTTGCGACACCCATTTTTGTGTGCGCTTCTTTCATCGATTTGCCCGAATATTTGCATCCGCCACCGAGCACGTCGCAAAACTGGTCGGTGAGCATGGCTTGCAGGCGCTCTGTGTCCGCATCCTTGAAAAATCGTCCGATGCGGGGGTTTTTCTGAATGCGCTCAACAAAATCCTGGGTCATCTTGCTCAATCCGGAAAAGCCGCCAAAGGCAGAGAGGGCAGCGTCGTTAGGGGTTTGTGCTGTCGCCACTGACGCTGCGCCAGCGCAGAGTACGGTTGCGAGCAGTGAAGGGAAAAAACGCGAGGGTCGTAGCGGAATAATGCTGCGCATGTTGAAACCTTGTGGCCAAGCTTGAATCCGGGAGTCTACGCAAACCGCGCAAATCTGGTTTTCCGACGCCGCCGGGCCTTCGCAGCCGCGGACCTAACTCATTGGAAGTGATTCGACGACAAGGCAAACCCGGTGATCAGATGTGCATCGTTGCGCGCTAGTCCGTCAAGTAAGCGTTGGTTGCGCGAATATCATCCTCACTGAGCACGCCGGTCGCGGCTTTGAGCCGAATCTCGTTCAAAAGCGTGTTGTACCGGGCCAGCGCCAGATCGCGTTGCACCTGGGTGACCTGTTGCTGAGCGTTCAGCACATCCAGGTTTGTGCGCACGCCGACTTCGAGGCCGAGTTTGGTCGAAGCAAGCGTCGTCTCCGCCGACTTGAGCGCCTGTTGCTGCGCGGCGACGCCTGCGACTCCGCTTGTCACACCCAGGTAGGACTGGCGCACGTTCAGCCCCGCAGTACGACGCGCGGCTTCGATGTCGTTGCGATTTTTTTCGACCAGCGCCAGCGTCTCGCGAATACGGGCATTCACACCCCCAGAAATGTCAAAAGGCCAGTTAAAGGTGATACCGATCAAACCGCTGTTGGCCCACGTTCCAAGCGCTGACGTCGCGCTACCGGTGCTTTGCGAATTGGTGACGTTGGCGGTCGCGTCAAGCGTCCAGTCCTTGCCGGTTTGCGCCCTGCGCACGTCGTACTCCGACACAGCGAGCGTTTGCAGCGCAATACGCACAGCGAACGCTTCTCGTTCGGCACGGGTTACCCACGCTTCCATGTTCGCGGGGTTGGGCGTGGGCATGAGCGCGGAAGGGCGCAGTCGTTTCAGGTTGACTTCATAGCGCCCGACAATGTTTCGCAATGCCCAGCGTGTGCGATCGAGTTCGTTCTGTGCCGCGATTTCCTGCGCGATCACCTGGTCGTAGCGCGACTGTGCTTCGTTGGTGTCCACGATCGTCGCGGTGCCAACTTCGAAGTTACGTTTAGCCTGCGCGAGCTGTTCGGCAACGGCGATCTTTTGCGCTTGTACGAGAGTGACATTGTCCTGCGCCAGCAACACGTCAAAGTACGCTTGTGACAGGCGATTGGCAACGTCCATTTGCGCCGCCTGCAACGCCAGCTCCGAGATGACAGTGGCGGCGTTGGCCTGCTCAATCGCGACAATATTGGCCGGACGAATCAGCGGTTTCGTGACATAGGCCTGGACACTCGCAGCGAGGTAGGCGCGATCGGTCTGGGCATTCGGCAGCGTGCGGACATGCAGATCGAGATAGTTGGCGTTGGCGGCTGCGCTGATGCCAGCCGAGAATCCATTGGCCGCTTCGGCCTGCGTGACCCGCTCACGAGCTGCCTGCAACGACGCTTTCGCCGACGCGACTGCGGGATCCTGATTCGCAGCCTCGCGGTACAGGGATAGCAAATCGGCACTGTGCGCGCTGGATAGTGCGAGCGACAGGACAGACAAAATCAGGGCACGAGGCAAACGCATTCAAAAACTCCGGCGAAGGGTCAGATTCAGTAATTAGTAGGCTGGTACAGTTGGGTCGACATGCGTGGACCAGGCATCGATACCACCGGTCAAGTTGATCAACGAATCAATGCCCTGCGATGCGAGGTATCGGGCGCATTGCATGCTGCGCATGCCATGATGGCAAATCACGACCATGGGGGTGTCTGCCGAGGACTGCAACGCGCGGACCTCATCAATTCTGGCGACGAGCGTCGACATGGGAATATTGACCGAACGCCCGATCCGGGCCGTTTCGAATTCCCACGGTTCGCGCACGTCCAGCAACACGGCGTTCGCCAGTGCAGCCGGCTCGGTCGCGTTCAGCGCGCGAGCTAGCTCTCGGACGTCAATGCTTTCGACCGATCCAGTCATCAGAATACGAAGCCCGGAGCCCGGGCGGCGTTCGTGAGCGGCGACACGACAGTCTCGAAGACCGTCTTGGCATGGTGACCGCCGCTCGCGCTTACCGAAAAAAGCTGCGCGTTCATTACGGGCAGTTTGCCAACAATTGCAAACACCTTTCCCGTTGCCTTGAGCTGCCCGAAAACTTCTTCCGGGAACACTTCCATTGAACCGGTGAACACGATCACGTCGTAAGGCGCTTGCCCTTTCCAGCCGCGAGCACCGTCACCGGTGATGATCGTCGCGTTGGTGATGCCTGCCCGCGCGAGGTTGTCGGTTGCAAATTTCGAGAGATCGGGATTGATCTCGATGCTGGTGACCCTGGCGGCGCGTGAGGCGAGCAATCCGGTTAGATAGCCACTGCCAGTGCCGATTTCCAGCACATGCTCGGTTCCGGTGAGCCCGACATCCTGGGTCACGCGGGCCTCCATTTTCGGAGTCCACATTTTCTGGCCGGAAGCGCTCGCAACAACAGAAGACAGCGGAATTTCGATGTCCATCAACGCGAATTCACGTTGCGCTGGCGGTACGAAGTTCTCACGCTTAAGCGTGTGCAGCAGGTCAAGCACGTCGGTGTCAAGGACATCCCACGTGCGGATTTGCTGCTCGACCATGTTGAAGCGGACTTGTTCTATGTTCATTTTTTGCCATTAGCGCGCCAGCGCCGCTGCCTGATTTGGACGGTATAGGACATTTTACGTGTTACTTTTTGTACCGATTTCCCTAAATGACCGCGAGTCATTTAGGGAAGTTTAGCGGAATTTCTGTCAGTTGCAAGCCCGAATCACTTATTCTGCGGGGACTTCAGCTGTGGCGGGTACACCGGAAGCAACTGATTGTTTTGCAGCTTTTTTTGTCGCACGGCGGAGCTTGAACTCCTCGATCATGGCGTAAATCACCGGCACCACGACAAGCGTCAATGCCGTCGAACTCAAAACGCCGCCAATAATTGAGCGCCCCATCGTCCCGTCTGAACCTTCCTGCAAGGCGAGCGCCATGGGCAACATACCAAACACCATCGCCGCAGTTGTCATGAAAATCGGACGCAATCGGATGTGGCCCGCCAACACCAGCGCCTCCGTGATGCTCTTGCCCTCATCCCGGCGCGCCTGATTGGCGAAATCAACTAGCAAGATGCCGTTTTTCACCACCAACCCCATCAGCATGATGAATGCAATCATTGCGAACATGTTGAATGTTGTGCGCGTTACCAAGAGCGCGAGCATCACGCCAATCAACGAAAGCGGAAGGGTGGCCATGATTGCCAGCGGTTGCGCGAAACTCATGAATTGCGAGCCGAGCACAAAATAAATGAATGTCACGGCCAGCACCAGCGCGACGACCGCGTAGCCAAATGAGTCCCGCATGATCTGGTTGTCACCGTCCTGCTGAAAGCGATATCCAGGAGGCAATGGGAAGGCTTCGATCAACTTGTTGACATCGTTGCCGACTTCACCCGCCGTGCGGCCCTTGGCATTTGCACTGATCGTCACCTGACGTTGCAAAAACGCCCTCTCGATCGTTTTCGGATTGGTGCTCTCGGTGATCGTCGCAACGCGTTCCAGCGACAGCGCGTCACCCTCAGGCGCACGCGGATTGCTGAGCGGGAT
>JAYWHV010000134.1:0-4055 GCA_043777615.1 Burkholderiales bacterium
GCCCGTTGTATTTCCACTTTGACCAGGTTCGTATGACATCAAATTTTCAGCGCACGGAGGTGCCGCTACGCGTACACAACGTGTCACATACAGTGACCGGCAAATGGGCTCGACTCGGCGATACTGATTCAAAGAGTCGAAGGGACTTTGTGCCGCCATCCCTATGCCTGCCGTCCGGGACGTCCGGACGTGCTTCATTGGCCCCGAATCTGTCTGAACTGTTTCCAAATCACACGATGTTTAACGTGAGCTGGCCGAAGGGTCAAACTGCCCTGATTGAGAATGGAGTTGGCAACTGGATCAAGATCGTGTTGCCCATCGAGTACGAAGGCAAAAGAGAAACGCTCAATGTCACGCTTACCGTGAAGGATAGTAAGGCGAGGATTAGTCACTATTAACGCCGTGGCCGACGGCAAGTTGCCTTTGTCATAGTTTGGTCATGCTTGGCACGATTTGCAGAGCTAGCCCACCCGTTCAGAAAGGGCTGGTGAATGCGCGATACGCGTGAGTTCGCGGACTCGTGCCGCATCGCACTTAGCTCAGCAGCCAAAGAATTCAGGGCGTGCTAATCCTGTAATGTTTGAAGCGATGCATACAACCACTTTCGAAGTGCCTGTTCCGGTACCTCGCAACACAACGCGCTGAGTCACCTACTAAGCAGGGTGCGCGTAGTGCTCATCGATATCGCCAAAACGCGCCAACCGAGCGGCTTGAAATCAAGTCACGCGACGACTCGGGCACTCAGCAGGAGCGTCTTCGGGAAAGGCGCAAAGGACGCTAGTCCAAAGCGCAGAAAGCAACGCCATCATCGCGCCAAGCCCCCCCAGTCGCCGAACCAAAATTGTCCACTAGATAGCGCAAGGTGCTAGACAGCGCCGAATAGCGAGCGGCAAGCGCGGCAACATTTGCCTGATCAGAGTAGACATAACGGTGCACCGCACTCGTGCCGGCCGCACAATAGCCGCCATTGATGGCAGCAAACGCCCAGAAAGGTACGCCTTCGTAAATCCATTGGCCGTCAGCCCGCTTTGCGGCACACTCGGCTGCGTCTGCGGTGTACCAATGGGTTAAAGGCCGCCCTCCGCCTCCGTCGCTAAAGAAGCGACAAACAGGCACAGCGTCTTTCGTTCCTGACCTAACTCCTACAAATCCGTCAAACGTTCGAGTGAGGTTCTGCGGGTTGCCATCCAGCGACCTTAACGACGCTTCGTCGGACGCAAGAAAATAATGGAAATTTCTTCCGAAGGCCACTGGCGGTGAATACTGGTATTCGATCACGGGTACAGCTTCTACCAGTCGCAAATCGTTGACCTTGACCACTGTGGCATAAGCCGGTGGCGGTCGACGCGACGCTGGCACGTCAATCAGCGAAAGCACAAAGGTCGCCAGTTCGCCGGTTTCCGAAATGTAGGCATCCATCGTGTCACTGCCTATCGCAGCGATCCCAACGGCGTTACTAAAAGACAGCGAGAAGTTGTTTGACGCAATCTCAGTTGGTCGACGAGGCGACCGTATGACGGTGCGGACGTAAGCGTGTGGGACAGGTCGCCCCGAGGAATCGCGGATGAGAAACGTCAACGCAGGACGATTCCCGCTCGCGTATTTCTGCCCAATCGGCTGCGCGGGTAGGCTTACCGCGACAATAGTTGCTGGTGCGCCGACAGCTGCCGCCGCATCTGTGACATCAACGATTCGTGAGTCGCGTAGTTGGTATCCTTCAGGTGGTTCGACGCGGATTTCAGAACGCAGGTAGAGTTCAATCGAATTCTGCCCGCGAGTGATTGCCGCGATGTTGGCAACTAACGAAGGCGCCGTACAGGCCCCCGTTTGCAGCGCCAGCTCAGTGGCGTAAACGAGCGTTCGCGTGCCAACGCGATCCACGCGATCAAGGCTCGCGCAAACTTCCGTGATGCTCACTGTTACCGCATCGCCGGATTTCGGCGCAAATGGTACAAGCTCGAATGAAGCAGCGCGTAAGCCGGGCGAGACTAACAGGACGAGGATCGCAACAAATGCCCAACCGGTCCAACTGTGCGAGCTTTTTGATCTTGCGATAAGGCTAGTTTGAGTATGCATAGCCAACAAACGTCGTGGTGTACAAACCGTGAAATTGCCATGCGGAGTTGGCCACCAGCGGCGCATCGCGCTCAACCGTGCCGGCGGCAAAGTGAAGCCGGACGGACGCGAACCCCAATCCATCATAGAGCAAATACAGGAGCCCAGCAGCGACGGACTGAAGCGCGACAATCATGTCAAGGCGTGCCAATTGCGCTAAGTTTGCGGTGAGCCGGTCACAGTGAGCGCGGCGAGCAAAACGCGATGTTCTCATCGACGCCGGCAGATGAACCACGTTGACAGGTACGTTCGGCACAGGTTGAGTAGCACCGTAGTCGCTCGCGTAATAGCGCACGGTATTCTCGATATCTACGGGACTATTCAATCCGTCGCGGTCAGCGACATACGCCGCAGCCGCCGCAACATGTGGCGCTGCCATTGCTGTTCCCGACAACCAAGCCCACCCGGAATAACCAGACCAACCGGCCTCCAGAACGTACGTCATTGGCTGCCCCCCACTGTAGGTGATAACGTTGTTGATGCTCACTAAAAACTGACCCCTGATTTGCAACGCTTCTCGAACCATACAAGTCAAAACGTTCGCCGATCACTGACAGCCGCTCTTCTCGCAATTGTGTGTGCATCACTTGCCAGTGCCGCCGAAAATCTCGACAGGTACTACGTTTACTACCCCGGTCCGCAGTCCGGTGAACCGGGATATCGCGAAGGCGCTTTCGCCAGGTTGCCCAGGATGAAAGCGAAGAACATTCGGCCAGACGTAACGAACGATATCACCGCGACGGCGAACATCCGCGCTCAAGCCGTTCCGCCGTACCACGTTCAAATTACGGACATTAATGGCGGTGGCTTCGCTTGCACGCCCATCCCGATCACGTGGCCGGTCGTGGCAGGGATGGTGACCACGCGAAGAGCGGAGTTTATCTGGGGGTCTACCGGTTGCTACAGCGACGGCGGCTCGAGTGCTTCGCTCATCTTTGGTCGCTGGACACTCAGTGAATCGTTCGAATTTGGCGCACCGGTCCGTCGCTACGCGTTGGACGGCAGTGCGTTTGACGCATCGCCAATGGTCATTCGGCGTAGCGGCGAGCCGTGGATGACGCTTCATTGGGGTTATCGCTTGGGCCTGGTCGAAACGACGCTGGACTGGAAGCAGTCCAGCCTGTTTGTTTTGCCGGAACTGGCCAACTGGCCGTTTAAGGGGACATTTGACGAAGGCGAGGCTATCTTGCTCAATCTGCCGCCACCTTTCCGCGAAGACGACGTCGTCGAATACGTCAACAAGACCGACTTCCCGAGGCAACCGGGCGGACAATTCTTCTACGCGGTGCTCGCCTCCGACAAAACCCTGCTCGATGCGCAGCCGAACTGGCAGCGCACGGGCAATGCCTTCAAAAGCGGCGGTTATGTCTCGGTCTGCCGTTTCTACGGCGGCAAAAACGGTGGGCCGAACACGCATTTCTACAGCGCCGACGACAAAGAGTGCACCGCACTCAAGGCAATTCCTGAGCTGTCGTACGAAGGTCAAACCTTTGCCGTGAACATGCCGCTTCCGGGCAGCAATGCGGATGGTACGAAGCCATGCCCGGTTGAAAGCAAGCCGCTTTTCCGACTCTATAACAACGCCTCAAACTCCAATGGCCGCTTCGTGAGCAACCATCGCTACACGACGGATCGAACGGAGGTTGCGGTCGCTGTGCGCGAAGGCTGGGCCGACGAAGGTCAGGTGATGTGCGTTCCGCAGTGAAGTGTCGAACCGCTTCGCGGTGGTAGCAGCTTTCGGATGAAAGCGCTGCCCCATGGGGGCTGAAAGTGGTATTTGGCATTTATCGACAAGTGCCAATTAAGAGCCTAAGCCCCAATGAAATAAGCGTTTCAGCCAAAAGCTGATCGCGCCTACTTTCCCAGCAAAGCCTTCTTCAACCAAAGCGCGCGTTCCTTACGCGCCTCGTCGTTCAACATTTCGTCGGAATCAAACATTT